>BTUC01000505.1:0-5110 GCA_045863575.1 Phycisphaerae bacterium | reverse complement strand
CAATCGAGCGGAGCCTATCGAGCCACTCATCGCACTCCCCCTGACTAGCAAATATCAGCGGCCCATCTGAGCCCCGAGCGCCAGGCGCACATCAGAGCCCCAAGCGCGAGCGAGGGGGATCCGGTCGCGGCGGGGCCCCTCGCCGTTCGGCCCCTCGTTTGCGCTCAGGGCTCTGTTAGGTTACCGAAAAGAGACTCGATGGTTAAAAGCTTAAAGAGTTTATGGCGGTTGAAGTGGCTATAATACTTCTCGTTAGTGGTTAGCCAACTCTGGGCTTCATTTCTTCCCGCAAGCATTCCCGGTATGCTGAGGTCATGTCCAAAAAGACCCTCAAGATGGCGTTGGTTGGCGGCGGGATGTTCGGGCGGGACGTGGTGCTGCGCTGCATGGCCGACGTGCAGCGGTGCGGCATCGCACCCTACACGGCCACGGCCGGCCTGGATCACCGGGCGCGGGACCTGGCCGACGTGCAGTATGAGGTGGTGGCCGTCGGTACGCGCACGGAGAAGACCGCCAGCGCGCTGGTGGGCGATTACGCGCGGTGGGTCCCCGGGGCGAAGGCGGCGGCTTACTCCGGCGAGGAGCCCTGGCTGGCGCTGCTCGACGCGCACAAGCCGGACGTGCTCTTCGTGGCTACGCCCGATCACCTGCACACCGCACCGATCCTCGCGGCCATCGAGCGCGGCGTGCACGTCGTGGCCGAGAAGCCGCTGACGCTGGTGCTGGAGGAGGCCAGGACCATCGTCGAGCGCAGCCGCAAGGCCGGCACGGTGGTGGCCCTGGACATGCACAAGCGTTACGACTCCTTTCTCCGCAGCACGTTCGTGGACATCGTGCCGCGGCTGGGCGAGCTGCTCTATGGGCGGGCCGTGCTCGAGGAGCCGCTGGAGGTGTCCACACAGATCTTCAAGTGGGCCGCGGCCAGTAACCCGTTCAGCTACGTGGGCATCCACTGGACCGACCTGTTCGCGCACTACCTGGGCGTCAAGCCGGTGGCCTTGCAGGCGATCGGCCAGAAGAAGCTGCTGGCGAACTGGCGCGACGCCGCCCACCCGGCCGGCATCGACACGTTCGACTCCATGCAGGTCACCGTGCAGTACGACAACGGCATGAGCGTGCAGTACGTGAACGCGTGGATCAACCCGGCGGATTTCGAAGGCAACGTCAACCAGGAGATGGAGATCGTCGGCTCGAAGGGCCGCGTCTTTGTGGATCAGCAGGACCGAGGCCTGCGCTCGTGTGTCACCCGGGCCGGCACGCGCACGCACAACCCGCACTTCCAATCAGAGGTTCCGCGGGCCGGAGACCGCAGCGACCGGGCCTGCGTGGGGTACTGCAAGGATTCGCTCATCGCGGGGCTGGAAGCCGCCTCGCGCGTGGCTTTGGGGCTGGACGATGCCACGAAGCTGGCCGGCACCTATCCCGATGCCGCATCCTCGCTGAGCTGTATCGCCATTCTGGAGGCGGCCGCGAAGGTCGCCGCCGCCAACCTGACCCCCCTGGCAGCAGGGCGGGGTGCACCGGTGACGGCGCGCTTCAACGACACGGGGTACGAGATCGTCGAACCTGCTCCTTGAGCGGCCTGATTCAGGCTAATCCCCCTCAACGGAAGCACTGCCGACAGGGCCGTGGCACACCCAGGGGACGATCGGTCTATGCTCAGTTGAGGAAGGCTTTCAGCACGTCGAGTGGAACCGTTGCAGAAATCTGCGGCGCAGCATTGACTTGGCCGCCTCGAATAGTTATACGAAAGCTATCGGGCATTAGTCGCTTCTCTGTCCTTTGGCCGCGGCATCGTACGGAACCGATGTGAGCGCCTCCCTCTCCCCAAAGGCGCATGCGGCACCGCTCTCAGGCCGGAGAGCTTCACGACGCGTGAACCTCTGAAGGTCCTCATTTTTCCAGCAGGAGGTGTGTCTTGATGCGCTTTGCCGCCGCAACGCCGTGCGTTCTGGTTTTGCTCAACGTCATCTCTTCCGCGCAACTGCGCGCAGAACCCCTGGGAACGTCCTTCACCTACCAGGGCCTGCTCACCCAGGCCGGCGTGCCCGTGAACGGCCCGCTGGACCTCGTCTTTACCCTCTGGGATGACTCGGTCAGCGTGAACCCTGTGAACCAGTTGGGTTCCCAACTCGTTCCCGGCGTCAACATCGTTGAAGGCTTGTTCACGGTCACACTCAATGGCGGAGGAGAATTCGGGCCGGTCGCCTTTAATGGCCAGGCGCTCTGGCTCGAGGTCACGATATCCGGCACTCCACTTCTGCCGCGCCAACCTTTGACCTCTGCGCCCTACGCCTTGCGGTCGCGACGCGTCGAGAACCTGGAGCTCACCGACCATGTCGTGCTGGGCGACGGGACGAACTTCGGCTCCCTGACCGTGCTGGACGGCGGCAACACGTCCGTCTACGCCGACGGCGACGTGGGCTGGATTCAGGCGGACCGCGGCTTTGAGCTTTACGCGTTCCAGGATGAATTCAGTGCCGGTGCGTTTCAGCGCCAGGCGTGGGGTGGCTGGCTGGTCACGCGCGATGAGACGGGAGCCACCACCACCCGGCTGGGCAGCTCGAGCGCCGATGGCGGGTTTATGGAACTCTATCGGGCCACGGGCGGCACTTCGCTGTTCCTCGACGGGGATGATGGTACCGGCGGCGGATTCTTAAGCGCCCGCGACCAGTTCCAGACATCGCGGATCGAGCTCGAAGGCGCCGTCGGATCGATCAGCCTCATGGGGGTGGATGGCCAGCAGCGCGGCTACTTCTCGGCCGGCAACTCGGGCACGCTCACCTTACGGGACAACAGCAACCCGCCGTCCGAAACCGCACGCCTGCTGGGCAACACGACTTCCGGCGGTTCGCTTCAACTGTTCGGCGCGGGGGGTACACCGCTGGGGGTCCTCCTGGATGGCGACGACGGAAACGGCGGGGAAATCCTGCTGCGCAATGACGCCAATACAGTCACGGTCGAGCTGAATGGTAACGACGGCAACAGCGGAGTCGTCGAGGTGAGCAACAACGCCAACGCGGTGACCGTCTCTCTGAACGGCAATGATGGTGACGGCGGCGGGCGCATTACTGTGTTTGACGGGACCCGGGAAACCATCCGCCTGGACGGCAGCGGTTCCGGCGGCGGCGCGGGCATGAACCTGTTCAACAGCGCCGGCCAGGCGACCATCAGCTTCGACGCCGATGAGTCCGACAATAGCGAAATCACCATGCTCAATTCCGCCGGCTCCACCCGCGTCTACATGACCTCGGCCAGCGCCACCGGCGGGGGCTTCATGCGTCTCCACGACGCAAGCGGCCACGCGACCATCGAGATGACCGGGGCCGAGTCGGCCGCCACCGGCGGATGCATTGCCGTCAGCCGGACGGATGGGACACCCACCGTGCGGATCGACGGCGACTTCAACGGCCGGGGACGCGTGACCACCTGTGAACTGGAGATCACCGGCGGCTGCGACCTCTCGGAGCATTTCGACATCAGCGCCGGCACCGGCAGCACCATTCAGCCCGGCCATGTCGTCTGCATCGATCCGAAGAACCCCACGGGTCTGCGAGTCAGTGAATCCGCTTATGACCGACGTGTGGCAGGCATTGTCAGCGGCGCGGGCGGCGTGCGGCCGGGCATGTTGATGAGCCATCGCGGCACCATCGCGGACGGCAAGCACCCCGTGGCGCTGACCGGCCGTGTGTACTGTTGGTGTGACGCTTCTGAGGCACCCATTGAGCCTGGGGACCTGCTCACGACCGCCTCGACACCGGGCCATGCCATGAAGGTGACCGAGCACACGAAAGCCCAAGGGGCCATCCTCGGCAAGGCCATGGGATCACTCCGTGAAGGGCGCAGCCTGGTGCTGGTGCTGGTGAGTCTTCAGTAGCCGATGGGCAGGAAAGGAATCGCGACCATGAACCGAAACACAAGCATCTGCAAACGACTGCTCCGGCCCGCCACGCTGCCAGTCCTGATGCTGTTTGCATCGGGGCCAGGGCTCTTCACGGCCGTGCCTGCTCAGGCGGGCGTGTTTCCCGATACGCCCGACCGATTGTGGCCCGGTGGTGTCATTCCCTACCAGTACGACACAGATGTCACCGACGCCGATCAAATCTGCACGGTGGAGGCGGCCATGGACGTCTGGGAGGGTGTGGCCAACATTCAGTTCGTTCCCCGCAACGGTGAGGCCAACTACCTGCTGATCACGCAGGGAACATCCGGCCCCCGCTACCCGCCGCCAGAGGGCTTCCGCAACGACGGCGAGCACCAGTTGCTGCTCAACAACTGGGGCACCGGCGCGGGATCGTGCAACAACTGTCAGGCCGTGTTCGGGCTGGTTCACGAGTTCGGACACGTGCTCGGCTATCTGCACACCCACCAAAGCGTGTTCCGTGATAGTTACTTCAACTACAACCCCAACGTCGTCGTCGCCGGCACCGAAGGCAATTTCGCCATCGACGCCAGCACGCTGGAATGGCCGCCCAACTTCGCCGACATCGATTCCATCATGTCCTACCCCTTGTGCGTCTTCTCGACCTGCGGCAACTGCGCCGCCGATCTGGCCAACTGTGCCCCGCTTAACCTGAAAGAACCTTATGCCACGGCCTGGGCCGGGATGCTGACCTGTCCGACGCAGTGCCCGCCGCCGGTGCAGTGCGTGGGGCAGCGCAATCACCTGAGCGATTTCGAAAGCCTGCTGACGTCGTTTCTCTATCCGCAGCCCGGCTGGCGCTTCGCCGATGTGGGTTCGACGCAGCGCAACGAAGACGGCAGGTTTCATTACCCGTACAAGTCGTTCCCGGACGGTGAGGCGGGGACGCCCGGCGGCGGGACGCTGTGGGCCGCGCCGGGCCTGTATGCAGGGTCTGCGGGTGTTTACAGCAAGACGATGCTGCTCAAGGCGACGCTCAGCGGGAGTGTGTTGATTCGGGAATAGCAGGCTCTGTGCAGAGGTGGTTCAGGACGAACAACTACTCGGGAAACGTTGAGGTTTGGTCAAGCTTCCTCTGAAGCGACGATGATCACCCGTGCGCGCTCCGGCAGCTTAATCTCCGGATCGAGCGGACGTACCAGCCCATTCTCCACGATCCCATTCACCGCGACCGGCCGCCTTCGAATT
>BTUC01000504.1:2254-5115 GCA_045863575.1 Phycisphaerae bacterium | reverse complement strand
GTGAAATCCATGGCGCCATCCAGCGCGCTGACCGGCTCGCTGAAGGTGAGGACCAGTTGCGTGGGACCGCCGACCCGGCACTCGATGCCAGGAGCGCCTTGCAGCGGCAACGAGATGTCAAAAACGCCGGCCGCGCCGTGCGTCTTGCGCGAGGCGGCCGCAATCAGCGAGGGTGCGTCACATAAGTCGCCCGCCCCATCACCGTCGCCATCCCGCTGGTCAGGATTGGCCAGCGCCGGACAGTTGTCGCACAGATCGCCGTGCCCATCGCCATCCCCGTCCGTCTGGTCGACACCGGGCGTCTGAGGGCAATTGTCGCAGGCATCACCAATGCCATCGTGGTCCCTGTCGTACTGCTCCGGGTTGGGCACGGTCGGGCAGTTGTCGCAAAGATCGGGCCGGCCGTCGGTGTCATTGTCATCGCCGGGCACATGACCGACGGGCAACACCAGGACGCGGACCGAGATCGGCAGCCGCAAATCAACGATCGGATTGGGGGTTCCCCCACGGGCATCTCGCGTTATCAGGCGCAGCCAGTTGTTCACGGATTCGTTGACGAACTGCCAACTGACCCGGCAGGATTGGCTGCCCGTTGCGGACTGCTCACTCGTCACCACCACCTCGTTCAGCTCCTCGGTCGGACCGCGCAACAGCAGGAAATCCAGCCCGCCGTAGTACTGCCAGTAGCCGGGACTGTAGAACAGCGCAGGCAATCCAGGCGAGATCCCTTCGAAGTCCTGGATGATCGTGTCCCCATTGGCCAGATCGTCCACGTACAACCGGTAGGGACCGGTGTCCGCGTCTTCGATCGAGATGGCCATCGCCTCGAGAATTCCGAAGTCCCCCTGAAGACCGCCGCCGACGCCCGGATTCCAGCAGAACGACGGATCCACCGGGTTGGCCGCATCCGGTCCGCGCCAGGCAGTCACCGTCTGCCAGCAAGGCCCAGGCGTCAACACCAGACCGCCGGCGGGAGCAGTGGCGTAGCCTCCGATGGTGTTGGTCGCGGGCAGGAAAAAGACGGGCACATCCGGCGTCCCGCCGTTGGCTCCAATCGGTCCGGTCAGCGCGCTGTCCTGCCTGATGCTGAACGCGATGCGCACGCTTGGGTTGCGCCCCCCGCCGACGACAGGACCCGAGCGGATGGGAGGGGTGCATCCTTCCTGAGTGCCGAGCGTCTGGGTAGCGGTGATCGAGGTGCCTTTGACCAGCGGCAGCGTGGGGACGGAATTGACACCGGCGGCGATCCCACTGGTCAACTGCCCGATCGGTTGACCGTCCGCATAGACGGTAACCGCGTCGGCGGCCGCGTGCACGTCACGTACCTCGACGGACGGCTGCCCGGCCGCCAGTGGACCGTTCACGCCGATATCCGGAATGGACAGACACGGACAGCCGAGGTAGGTGAAGCGCACCGCGTCCGCGTAAAACCGCCCACCGATTGAAGCCAGATATCCGCTCTTATAGGTGAAGGTGACCGAAGGAGGCGCCTCGATCGTGGCCACCTCCATGATGCCGATCTCCTGCCAGGCGTTGTTCGCATACGCGCGCCGGAACCGGGTCGTGGTCGCGGGCAAATCGGTTGAATTCGTCTGGCTGATGGCCACCACGATATCGGAGGAAATGTTGGAGTTGATGTTGGTCATGGTGATTTCAACTCTGTACGAGCCTGGCAACTCGACAGCCGGCACCACGGTGAATGAAGGGCGCACGACTCCATCCCAGGAGGAGGCGAACCGCGAACCGCTTCCACTCAAACCGGGCGCGGTGCTCTTGGCCGTCGAGTTGGACCAGACGCCGGCTTCTCCGTAGGCGGGCGCCGCGGTCAACGTCCCGTCGGCCTGCCGGCTCTCAATGAAGACGGCGGCCGCACAGGAGGTCTCGTCGCACACATCACCCAGGCCATCCTGGTCGGCATCGAACTGGTAGGGGTTGGGCACCTCGGGGCAGTTATCGCAGGCGTCGCCGTGGCCATCCTCATCCCCGTCTGCCTGCTCTGGATCAGCCACGGCCGGACAGATGTCGCAGGCGTCAATCACGCCATCCCCATCGAAGTCCGGCTCACAGGTGTCGAAGATGCCGTTCGAGTTGCAGTCCGGCCCTTCGGGCGGCGTGCCTTCAAATTCAACCAGGAAACCGTCCACCATGCTGTACGACTCGGTGTCGTTCCATCCGCCGAGAGGACGGACCTCCGGCATGCCGACCGGATGCACCCAGATTCCCAGGTATGACTCACTGAACGGGCCATCACCGTCGTTCGGTTCTTCGGGGGACCAGTTGGTGTAGGACCACTCCTCGCCGGTGACCCATGCCCAGCCCTCGGCGGGTGGCGAAGTTGGCGAGGCCTGATACCCACCCAGGTAGAGTTCAGACATCTCCGCCTGAGGAGCCAGCAGATCCGTGACCGTGGCGTTCTCCTCTGCGCTGGTAATGGTCGCCAAGTGGCCGCCCATGCAGACGGCCAGTTCGTGGGCCTGCTCCCAGGAGTACTGGCCACGTGCAATCTGGTAGCTCGACTGGCCGACGGCCAATTCGGTAAGCAGAAGCAGATTCAGCAGAAAGACCGAAAGATGGAAGCGCGGCATGGGTGTCCTCCTCTCCAGCGCGTGGCAGCAACAACAGCCCGGCGTGTCACCGTTCGGGTCGTGCTGACTTGCTCGCAGTTCTCATGGAGATCTCTGGATGTGTTCCCCCCGCTACGGATCCCCAACCCGGCCGAGTGGCATGCTACCGGAGCGGAGAGCGGGCTGTCAACTAGAAATCCATTTCCACTGAAGGAAAAGACTTGGTCGGCGCCGCGGGTTACGGTTATAAAACCCGCACAACCGGCCCCCCCAAGGCGGACGAGTGGAAAGCGGGGG
>BTUC01000504.1:0-2244 GCA_045863575.1 Phycisphaerae bacterium | reverse complement strand
GGGCGCACCCTAAGGGAGAAAGAGTGCAAGGCGGCTGAGGAGCGGTGACCCCAGCCGAGGTGAGGTAGGCCGGAGGCGGTTCCGGCGCCCGTGATCCGAGCCCCGAGCTCGGCATGAGCCGCGGCAGGAATCCGAGGCTCATGTCTCCCCAAGCTGTATTGACGGTCAGCACGGGCGTCGGCCCGCCCCACTGACAGTCTTCGGACGGCGAGCCTTGGATCTGCCGCGGAAAAGCGATGAGGCAAGCCGGTTTTTTGGCCGGCCGCATGTCCACTTCACCAGTTCCGCAACGCTAGCCTCTCCCCCCCTTTCAAAGGGGGGGCAGGGGGGGTCTCGGGCGAGAAGGGACCAGTATGGGCCACCGACGATCCGCGCGCCCAAGGGCCGGCATATCTGCCCCGCCGCTACCGGATGCGAAGCTAATCAACGGCTCACTCGTCCTTGACGCGAACCACTTTGCGGTAGCCGGAGATCTCCCGACCGTCATCGATGGTGATGTCGAAGGATTCGCCGGCATCGAGCGCCTTCTGGACTTCGGTGAAGGCGTTGCGCATGAGCCGGCGGTAACGTTGAGAGGATTCGTTCTGCTTCTCAGGATCGAGCTCGCGGACCCACCACAGGTCGGAACTGACCTTGCGGGTGGTGGGTGACTCGAGCGTCAGCCAGTAGCCATAGGGAATGGCGATGGCCTTGTCCAGGACGGGCCGCGATCCGCGGATCGACGCGCGTGGACTTGCGGCCATATGCTTGCGGATGGCGCGGGTCAGCTCGAGCTGCTCGGGCCAGGGCATGTGGTGATCGTGGTCGGAAGTCCAGTACCACAGGTAGCGGGCCCCCATGTCATACGCCATGCTCAGGGCGAGGTCGGAGAGCTTCGGGTCGGCCTGGCCGTAAATGCTTATGCCCCAGTCCTTGTCGAACGCCCGGGCGGCGCCGCGGAGCGTCCCGAAGACGTACTTGAACATCTCTTCGGCCGTGTAGTCCCGCTCCAGGCCGGTGGAGGCCTGCACATACTCGTTGAATTCCTTCAGCTGGTAGCGGCCCTCATGTACCAGGCCGGCCGTTCCCCCGGCGAGCTGGTAAAACGCTGTCTCGTAGATCGTCTCCCACGAGGGGTAGTCGAGCTGGGCCAGCCGCATGTCGCCAAAGCTGATCTTGAGCCCTTCGAGTTGGGCCTCCAGGTTGTACGCGCCGTAGTTGCCGCCGGCCCAGTAGCGTGACCGTACCCGCTTGGTGATCAGTGCGGTGGCGTCTGTGAAGTACCGCAACGTGTTGTGGACGTTCTTGTCGCCCACCATGATGATGGTCGGTTCGTCCATGAACATGACGCTGCCGATGTAATTCGATCGGTAGAGATCAGCCGGGTAACGCAGGGCCGGGCTGCCAGCCGCCCTGCGCAGGTAGAACACCGGCTCGCCGCGGACGAACTGCTCCTGTTCGGGACCCACGGTGAACTCATTGATGCCGGCTTCGAGCATGACGCGGTAATCGTCCCCGGTGAACGGGATATACGTGTAGTTCCGACGCTCGGGATGCTGGGGCAGCCGCTGGCCCTCCTTGTCCTTGAAGTTGCGGCTCGTGCCGATGAGCAGCTCGGGATCAAGCTTGAGCACCTTGACATCCGGCCACTCAGGCCAGGCCGTGGAGTCGGCGGCATACTGGAGGGTAAGCACGTGGCCCAGGTACTCGCAGGTATTGGGCATTCCCTGCTGGCGGCGGGTCGCCTTGGCCGGTCGGGGAATGAAGTGGAGAACGAATTCGCCCCAGGCCGGCAACAGCGGAAGGCCGGTGTGGACATTGATGTATTCCAGGGCCTCATTCGTCTCGGGAATGCGCAACAGGTATCTCAGAAAGGTCAATGGTTCAGCGCTGTCCGCGAGGGGGTCGCGCGAAGTGAGCGCCCGGAGCTGGAAGAGCGGCGCCGTGCCGCCGTCGTCCTTGGCGCGGACCTCGAGCTGCCAGAGGACGGCGCCGTCCGGAGCACCATCGGGCAGGGCGCCGTAGGTGAAATCCACGGCCTCGAATGGCACGACTGCATGCGGTTCGGCGGGCAGACCCCGGTAGTGGCCGCGTGTGCCGGGTGCAGGGCCGGCGGCGAGAGCAGAGACCGTCAGGAGCAGACTGGGCATAAGAACGAAGCGCTTCATCGATGATCCTCCAGCAGCTTCAATAAACAAACCGAAAAGCTGAAGCCTACCGCGCTTACTCCGCCGCGCGAAGCCAGCCCCCACCCCAGCCCTCCCC
>BTUC01000503.1:0-5124 GCA_045863575.1 Phycisphaerae bacterium | reverse complement strand
GCCTCATCGTGCTGGCCGAAGGCCGCCTGGTGAACCTCGGCTGCGCCACCGGCCACCCCAGCTTCGTGATGAGCAACAGCTTCTCCAACCAGACCATCGCCCAGGTCGACCTCTGGGAAAACCGCACCAGCGACAAGTACCAGAAGCGGGTGTACGTCCTGCCCAAGGAGCTGGACGAAAAGGTCGCCCGCCTGCATCTCAAGAAACTCGGCGCCAACCTCACCACGCTGACCGAAAAGCAGGCCAAGTACATCGGCGTGGCAGTGGACGGACCGTACAAGGCGGAGCACTATCGGTATTAAGAGGTCAGCGATCAGCAGTCAGCGATCAGCTTCATGATTCCCACGAGGGCGGGCTACTCAGCCCGCCCTTTTCTATGGGCTGCCAGCCATGCATAATCAGCAGATTGGCTGGCAAGCCACAGCGAGATGCCCGACGGCAGGAATTGATCTGACCGAGTCACTGAGCCCATAGGAGTCTAACCTTCGAGCTGGGACGTGATGGCCTTCGACTTCAAGGGGCAATGCATCACAATTGAGCAAATGCAGCTTCCCGGATTTCGACCTCCGGAAATGGGGACATGGAGAGAAATCAAGACCAAGCTTTCAGCCTGCCTTCCTACTATTGAATGGGAAGCCCAGGAGTGGGGCTGTGCGCTCTACAGAGAAGGGGGCATGCACCTTGAGCTCCCGCAGTCCTTGGAGGATCCCGTTTGCTGCTTCACTCTTCGCTTCAGAACCGGAGCTGGAGGAGACCCCATTCCGGTGCTCACGCGCTTGATAAAGGCATACGGCTGGTCGCTTCTCGACATGAGCACCGGCAGCTTCCTCGATCCTGACAATCCCAGCTACGCGGGATGGGAGGGCTTCAAAGGCTACTGCAATCGTGTCATATCTCCGGCTCGTCAAAACGATACCGGCGAATAGCTGGCTGTCGCTGTTCGCGCCCAGGTGACCGGCTCCACCGCGATGGACGAGAGCCTTATTCGAACAGTTTCTCGCTGTGCGTGGGCCATTCGTGCGCGACCATGCCCGCACGTTGGACCATGTTGCGGCAGTTGCGGTCGTGACTGTAGAAGGATCTCGCCCCCGCCATTTTCAGCGATGCGACAATGAGTGTGTCGGCACGCACAACCTTGCGGCCTTGCCGCGTTCGTGGATCGTGGGTGGCCATCGAGGTCCGATAGAGATCGGCGGCCAGAGCGGCAGCGCTCAGATCGAACGGAGCAATGCGAAACTGCTTGTGCAATTCTGCCAGGAAGCCGGTCTGCGTCTTGGGATCCAGAGGCGTGAGCAATTCCGCAACCGTAATGCTCGAAATCACCACGTCCGCCTCGTCGGCGTCCAGTTGCTTCAGGAGAATGAGCGCCCGCTTCTCCATTTCTGGCTCGGTGTTTCCGACATCTCGCAGACCCCAGATCAGGGCCATTGTGTCCAGGCCACAAATCACTCGCCACGAACCTCGTGCAAGAACTGCTTCGGGTCTTCAATACTGTCCCAGGCGCTGCCTCCCGCCGCACGCAGAGCGCGGATGCCATCGACAAGAGAGCGGCGCTTCACTTGATGCACGGACCGGATGGAGAAGGAACGCAGCCGCCAGTTCCGGCGGTACCATGTGGCCGTTCCGTCTACCACGACGTTTTCATAGAGATGCTGGCCCAACTCCCTCGCGACCTCGGTGGATTCAACGCGGCAGATCAGCATTCTCTCCGGCTGCTGGTGCACACGAAGGCCGCAGTGCAGCTCGGTGGCCCCACCGACGCGCTCCACTCGTCCAGCGATCGTCGTATCGCCGCTGACAAAGACAGTTCCAACGATCGATTCGTAGCTGACGGGTGTGATCCTTGCCAGAACCTGGCTGTCCTTGCCCGGCAGCTTGAACTCGATTTCGCAGCCCAGCGATCTGGCTATGGCACTGAGGTCCTCGACGGGCGACAGGGTGGCAGGCACTTCGTCCGCGCGCTCCGGGGCTGCCAGGATTTGCCCAGTCAGTTTAAGACGAGCGAGGACTTCCTCCTGCCGTTCGGCGTAGACGGGATAGGTAGCCGACCCGCGTTTGACGTCCAGAAGGTGCAGGTCGGTCCGACTGACGTTCTCGTGGACCTGCTCCTCCTGGTCCTCTTCTTCCGAGACCAGACGCTGGACGGCCGAAAGAGCCCGCGCAAGCACTCGGAAGGAGATGGCCTCGGGGAGAAACCTGAGGACCATCAAAACGCACTTCGAAGGAAACTTGTGGGCCTTTTCGCGTCATTGAAGCCTCATCGTCCGGACCCACCCATGTTAGGCATTCGTTAGGACAAAAGCAATGCCCGCCCTTCCAGGATACCGCTTCTGTGGTTATCGACATAGGGCGGGGATCTGAATCAGAAGAGACTTCAGCAGGAGCAATCCACAAGGGAAAGGAGCTCTGATGTGCGCTAAAACCAGGAGGCATCTACCGGATGGACTATTACTTGCCTACCCCCGCCGTGAACAACGCGTCGACATCCACCTCAAAGGCGGTCAGCAGCACGGAAGCCGCCCGGCTCCCCGGATCAAACTCGCCATGAATCGTGTAGCGATCTCCTGACAGGCTCAGAACGGTAATCTTCCGGTCTCGCGGATCGACGATCCAATACTCCGGAATCCCGGCGGCGGCGTACTCGGCTCGCTTGATTACCAGGTCATGTGCACGGTTCTTCTCGCTGACCACCTCCATGACCAGATCTGCCCCCTCGGCGTACTCCTCCCCGAGCCGGTCGGCGTGCTCGGCCAGCATGAACACGACGTCTGGCTCGCGGAACGTGCCGGGCCGCAGTCTCACCGGATAGGCAGCCACAACGACCCGACCCAAACGGCGAGGCTCCACGAATGCCGCAAGCTGGCGGCATACGTACCCAAGGATGCGCTGGTGTGACGTGGTCGAGCAGCCCAGGACCTTGATCCGACCGTCCGACAGCTCGACGAGCTGGTTCGTCCTGCCAACCAGATCCAGGTAATCGCCCTCGCTCCAGCCCCCCTGATCGGGAAACAGCCGGGCAACGTCCCAGGCCGGGCCAGCCTCGTTCGGCGCCGGCGGGACGGTGATGTGGCTCATGTGCCTTCCTCTCTTGCGGAGCATCTCTTATTGTACAGCCATGAGTCACAACCGTCTTACCCTCTGCGGTCTTGTGATCCTCACGGCCTCCTTAGCCTGCAGCCACGGACAGCCGCAGGTTGTGCTGCGGGATGCGCCGCCGCTCGATCTACCCGGCGTGACCGTCCCGGAGGTCAACCAGGTGGCAGGCATCGACTGCAACAACCCGGCCCACTGGGATGGCGACACGTTGTACGTGTTCTCGTCGACCGCGCAGCCCTACCGCTGCGTCGGGCCGGACGTCTTCCATCTGAGCAACCCCTCGGTGGAAACGAAGTTCGACAACGACGAGGGCTGGAAGGGCGGCCGGTGGATGGAGGCGACGTACAAGCACGTCGACGGACGGCTCTACGGCTGGTATCACCACGAGGCGGTGGGCGTGTGCCCGAACGTCGAGAAGACCACCGCCCCGCGCATCGGCGCGGCGGTCTCCACCGACAACGGGCTCAACTGGCATGACCTGGGCGCGATCATCACCGCGCCGGAAGGCGCCCTGCGCTGCGGCGACACGGCCAACGACGCCTTCTCCGGCGGCAACGGCGACTTCTGCGTGAACCTCGACCGCGCGGGCGAGTGGTTCTACTTCTACTTCGACAGCTACCACGCCGACCCAACCTACCAGGGCGTGTGCGTGGCCCGCATGCGCTTCGAGGACCGCGATGCACCCGTGGGCAAGGTCACCAAGTGGCACGCGGGCCGCTTCAGCGAGCCCGGCCTGGGCGGGCAGGTCACGCCGTTCATCCGCACGTTCATCGACTGGCACCTCCCGGACGCGAACTCGTTCTGGGGCCCATCAATCCACTGGAACACGCACCTGCGCCAGTACGTGATGCTGCTCAACCGGGCCAAAAACGCCAAGTGGAATATGGAGGGGGCCTACATCAGCTTCAATCCGCGCCTGGACGACCCGGCCGGTTGGACGGAACCCCGCAAGATCATCGAGGGCGTGCACTATTACCCGCAGGTGATCGGAATCGACGCGTCGCGGCGCGAGACGGACAAGCTGGCCGGCCGTGTCGCCCGCTTGTTCGTCACCGGCAAGTCGCGCTGGGAGATTGTTTTTCTGCGACCCGGCGAACGGCCGTGAGCCAAGCCGTGCCGGTTCGGCGGTAGTTGGCAAGCAACGAGCCGCGGGCTTCAACCCGCGCGGCCCCTCGAACAAGGTCGAACGGTACGTTACCTGTGAAACCTGGCTACCGTCCCTTGCCGGACGCGAATACCACGGCCACGTCTACTTCAAAACCCGGCAGCAGCACAGAAGCCGCACTCTGACCCGCTTTAAACTCCCCGCGGGCCCTGTAGCGGCCGTCCGCGAGCGTCATCACCGTGATCTTCTCGTCCCGAGGATCGACGATCCAGTACTCCGGGATGCCAGCATCGGCATACTCGCTGACCTTGACTTCCAGATCCCGCCGGCGGTTCTCGCTGACCACTTCCAACACCAGGTCCGCACCTACCGCGAAGTCCTCACCCAGCCGGTCGGCATGCTGGGCCAGCATGAAGACGATGTCCGGTTCCCGGAAGCTCCCAGGCCGGAGCCGTACCGGGTAAGCCGCAACGAGTACCTCTCCCAAGTGAGAGTCCTGCGTGAAGGTCAGCAACGCATTATAGAGGAACAGAACAATTCGCTGGTGCGTCTTCGTCGGCATCTCCAGCACCTCGATGTGACCGTCGGAGAGTTCAACAAGTCGGTTGGTTCTGCGGTTCAAATCGAGAAAATCGCCTTCGCCCCAAGCGCCCTGGGCGGGGAAGAGCCGGGCGATCTCCCATGCCGGATCGGACTCCATCGGTGGTGTTATCGAGCGGCTCATGTAGTCTCCAGATGGCTGCTCAATTCTATGGGCAACAACGGTCGCACTTCAACGGTCCCCCGGGGTGCTTGGGGGGGTGCAGCCGGCCAGCCGGAGCCTGGGAAAGCAACGTCTTTACCGGCATCGGACCAGGTCAATGGAGGGCAGGTCGGCAAAGGCAGCTTGACTTCCGCCCGAGCCTATTGTACATTGTACGTAT
>BTUC01000502.1:3849-5149 GCA_045863575.1 Phycisphaerae bacterium | reverse complement strand
CCGGCACTCGAGGATACAATCCGTAAGCGAATGATACAGCGTGTGAGCCATGATGATATATACAGGCAAGCCGGGCGCGGCGTCAAGGGGGCGCGATGGTGAGACGGAGAGAAGGAGCGACGGAGAGAGAGATCGAAGGGGAGACGGGGCAACGGAGGGACTCGAGGGTCTATTCCGGGCCCAGGGGGCACAGGTGTGCAACCTGTGGAGTGGCACAGGTTTCCGACCTGTGAACACCGGTTGGAAAGCGGTGCCACATTCACCCATTGAGCGCGGCTCGGCGTTGCCTTACATTCGCGCTGGAAAGCTCAAGAACCGGAGTCTGACCCATGCCCTTGACACTCACGGCCGTGCAGCGACGGGTGCTCGGTGTGCTGATCGAGAAATCGATGACCACCCCGGGCAGCTATCCGATGACCCTCAACGCCATCGTGACCGGCTGCAATCAGCTGACCTGCCGGGATCCCGTCATGCAGGTGACCGAGGGGGATGTGGCCAAGGCCGTCTACGACCTTCAGCAGATGCGGATGGTCAAACAGGCCGACCCGGACCGGACGTCGCGGGTTAACCGCTTCAAGCACAACGTCGAGGAGCGGTTCGGGTGGGATAACCGCCAGCGGGCCATCATGGCCGAGCTGTTCCTGCGCGGGCCGCAGACGGCCGGCGAGCTCAAGACCAACGCTTCGCGCATGACGCCGATCACGGAGCTGTCATTCGTGAACGAGCTGCTGTCGACGTTTGAGGCTCAGGATCCGCCGCTGGTGCGCGAGCTACCCCGTCAGCCGGGGAAGAACGCGGTCCGTTTCGACCACTGCTACTACCCTGAGGACGAAGCTCCGGCGCATGCAGCGGCGTCAACGGCCGCACCCGCCACTCCCCCCGCCGGTGCCGCCCCACCGCCGCCGGTCGCGCCTGCCGGCAGCCACCTGGAAGCGCGCATCGAACGCCTGGAGGGCGAGCTCGTCGCTCTCCGGGAGGAACTGGCGGATCTCAAGACCCAGCTTGGTTTACCGGAGAGCGGGAGTTCCCAGCGGTCGGCGTGAATGGCGCCGAGCAGTGCCCGGTGGTGGGTTATCGCGGCTGAGCGTATGATGCGCCTGGAGACTGCATCTTGGGCATGTTTCAGGTCCAGGTCAAAGTTGCCAATCCGGCTGCCCCAGAAACATTCTTTGAGGAATCCTTCTGGGTGGACACGGATCAATCTACCTGCTTGGGACTACCGCCCTTGAGAACTTCGGCGTCCAAGCGGACCCGACGACCCTCACGCTTCGGCCGATCACGGCCGTCATCGGCGGCCACC
>BTUC01000502.1:1797-3839 GCA_045863575.1 Phycisphaerae bacterium | reverse complement strand
CCTCAGCGATGGTAACCTCCTCGCGTCCGTGCTTGGCTTCACAATCTTTTCTTGGCCGTCCGCGACGACTGAAAGGTTGAGTCTTCCCTACAATTCTCTGGGCCCTTGAAGACGAGGAGCCCTCAGGAACCGTAGGCAAGGAGCCCTTCATGCGCAACCACCGACGGACGAAGCAGCCCACCATCGGGTCGTTCCTGTTCGATTACCTGCACGATCGCGGAGTCCGACACGTCTTCGGGATACCGGGGGATTTTGCGCTGCCGACCTTCCGCTGGCTGGAGCGATCGAAGCTCGAGCTGATCACCATGACGCACGAGCCGTCGGTGGGCTTCGCGGCCGACGCCTATGCCCGCGTCCACGGGCTGGGGGTAGCCTGCGTCACGTACTGCGTGGGCGGCTTGAACATGTTGAATGCGATCGCGTGCGCCTACGCGGAGAAAAGCCCCGTGGTGGTGATCAGTGGCGGGCCCTCGGCGGGTGACCGACAGGCCGACCCCATGCTGCACCACAAGGTCAAGACGTTCGATACGCAGCGGCGGGTGTATGAGGAGGTGACGTGCGCGAATGCGGTCCTGCAGGACCCGGAGACGGCCGCCGACGAGATTGTCCGCGTGGTCGAAGCGGTCATTGCCCACCGCCGGCCCGGCTACATCGAAGTGCCTTATAACATCGTGGACACGCCCATCCGCCCGCCGCGGGTCCGACGGCCGGCCCCCCGCCCCACCGATACCGAGAGCCTCGCCGAAGCCCTGCGCGAGAGCGTCGAGTTCATCAACCGGGCCAAACGGCCGGTCATCCTGGCGGGTATCGAGCTGCATCGGCACCGGCTCACCGACCTGGGCCTGCAGATCGCCGAGCAGTTCAACATCCCGCTGGCCGCCACGCTGCTGTCCAAGAGCGTCATCGGGGAGACGCACCCGCTCTATCTGGGCGTGTACGGCGGCGCGCTGTCGGAACCGGCCTGCCGGCGTTATGTGGACGGCAGCGATTGCGTGATCATGCTGGGGACGTTCATCACGGACATGTTCCTCGGCGTGAACACCTCGAAGCTCACCCGGCCGCGGTCGATTCTGGCTACCACCGAACTGATCCGAGTGGGCCTGCACCACTACAACGGCATCGGCTTCGGCGATTTTCTGCGTGGGCTGCGCGAGAGCCGCATTCGCAAACGTGCCGCGTTCACGAATCCTAGCCCGGCCGCCGAACCCGCACCGCTGCGTCCCTCCGAAATGCACGACCCGCTGAGCGTGGAGGACGTGTTCCGGATTATCGGTCTGCATCTCGACGAAAACAGCGCGGTGGTCTGTGATACCGGCGACGCTCTCTTCGGGGCCATCGGTCTGCGGACCGCGAAGCGCAAGGAGTTCATATCGGACGCGTACTACCTGACCATGGGGTTCGGCGTGCCGGCCAGTATCGGCGTCATGGCCGCCGAACCGAAGAAACGGGTTTTCACCATCGTCGGGGATGGGGCTTTCCAGATGACCGGCATGGAGCTCTCGACGGCCGTCCGGCAAGGCATGGCCCCCATCGTCATTATCTTGAACAACGACGGCTACGGCACGCAACGGATCATCCTGGATGGGAAGTTCAACGAGATCCATCCGTGGGATTACGCCAAGGTCTGCGAGGTGCTGCGGGCCGGCCGTGCTCATGTGGTCGAGACGAAAGGCCAACTCGATGGGGCCCTCATCAACGCCTTGAGTTCCGACCAGATGACCATCATCGAGGCGCGCGTGCCCCGCGATGCATGCAGCCCGACGCTCCGCCTGCTGGGCGAGGAATTGGCCCAGCTTCGAGATCCCGGCCGCCGCGCGAAGCAGAACGGGCGAGTTGGCCCGCACCGGTCGGTTCACTCCTCCAACAGGCGCCCCGGCCCAGCTCATGCCCGCAGTCGAAGGAAGCCAGAAGGACCGACGGAAAGACTGAAAAGACGGCGAGAGGAAGAACCATAGAGGGCACGAACGCCGCCAGGCCACGTTTTTTAAACTCCGGCTTCACAAAGCACAAACGGTAGGCTCTCGTTTCCGCCAGGGGGGTGG
>BTUC01000502.1:0-1787 GCA_045863575.1 Phycisphaerae bacterium | reverse complement strand
GGTACAATGCGCTGACAGGCGGAGGCCGAAGCATTTCTCCGCGCTATGTTGAGCCCACATCCAGTCAGAAAACTGAGGAGCGTCATGAGCACGTCATCATCCCGCGCGTCGTCCTCCAGGCTCGTTCGCCGGTCCGCCTTCACGCTGATCGAGGTGCTGGTGGTCGTGGCCATTATTGCCCTGCTGGTTGCGATTCTGCTTCCGGCGTTGTCGGGGGCTCGTGATCAGGCCCGCGCGGCGACGTGTGCGACGAACATGAAGCAGGCGGTCCAGGGAACGCTCATCCATCTGCTGGAAGGGAATATGCGCAAGGAGCGTGTGAGTACGAACTACGGATGGGCGGCGTTTTCGCTGAAGATCAACAAGAACGTGACCGAAATCTTCACCTGCCCTTCTGACAGGAACCCGAAACCCCTTCCGGCGGCATTCGTACGCATTTACGAAGGTTCGAAATTCCGTGGCAGGGTTTCCACAGACGGTGTCTTCAACGAGGTTCGTCCCAACGGCGATGAGTACTGGTGCGACATTCAGGATACGGTGGACGAGGATGGTTTCGCTCGGGACGTCATCGGCGATGACGACCTGGTGCTGGGATACAAGGTGCCCACCAAAGGCCAGAAGACCGCCGATGTGCGCGTTGCACACAAGGAATCGGATTGGGGCTTCGATGTGTACAATCACAGGGACCAGTTGATCTGGTCACGGCCCAGCGGAGGCAGCAACCAGTATGTCAGCTTGCCGCTCCTGTGGATGAGCTATGGAGCAAACGCTCCGGCGGGCCTCAAGAATACCAAAGGCAACCCGGCTCTGGTCGTGGAAAGTTCCGTGCTTGGCGTTTTTCCGGAGAGTTATGCCGGCATGGGCTACGCTGGAGGCGGTATACCGCAGACGAACCTCCGAGAGGTACTGCGCTTCCGCCACGGAGGTAAGACCAGCGACAGCAGCATAAAGGACCCCAAAGACCGCAACTACGTCGCTCAGCAGAGGATGAACGTCGGTTTTCTGGACGGGCACGTGGAGCGCATGCACCATGGCCAGATGATCGGTCCGGGCGACCAACTGATCTCGGGGACGCGCAATCTGCGTTGGTTCCGCTCCCTCTGGCTGGGCTATCGCAAGGGCACAGAATTCAAGTTTGACTGAGTTGCGCGGTCGCCGCCGAAAATTTTCCCGATTTGCCCTTGACACGGGTTCGCGAGGTGGTATATTGACGGGCGGTTCGATGAGGCGGGCAAGGTGTTCAAAGCCCGCTGGATTTGCTTAGAGAATGACAGGGTCGGTGAGAGAGACACTCGCACCGACCCTTTTTGTTTATCGCGGATCCGCGTCTGGCGGCGATCCGCGTTAGACGTCACAGGTTCGACGGAACTGTTGGTTCCGCCGAAGGAGGGTGTTCGCCGCGTTCGTCCCTAAGCACTCTTCCTCAGGAGTGGAAAAGCCACAGGTTGAGGGAAAAGCGCAAGGTTGGGAAAAGCAAAGGAAGGGAAAAGCACGAGGGTGCGAACTCAATACCAGGGATACTTCCTCTCCCAATCCAGAAGCTAGGGTAAACGCCAGGAGAGGAAACGCGGGAACAGCAATACCGGCCTGGGCCGTGAGGTCCAGGTCGGTATTTTTTGCACGGGGCTCGTTCGTGGGCCTCTGAACTCCGGCCGGCGCGGGGCGCGGGCGCGACAGAGCGAGCAGGTGCGAACGTGGGAAGGTACGAAACTGAGCACTCGCGACGGCGAGAAGCGGAAAAGCGATAAAAATCACCAGAAGGCAATGCAGGCCCGGCGTCCTTATCT
>BTUC01000501.1:0-5168 GCA_045863575.1 Phycisphaerae bacterium | reverse complement strand
CTACGCTGACCACGGTGGGCTACGGCGACGTCTATCCGACCACCCCATTAGGCAAGGTGCTCGGGGCCCTGGTGGCCGTCCTGGGCGCGGGCCTGTTTGCCATGCCGGCCGCGATCTGGGGAGCCGCCTTCGTGGAGCGACTGATGCACAAGCCGCCGGCGCGCAGCACCTGCCCACACTGCGGGCGGGAGATTACCCCTTCAAAGCCTGAGCTTCCGGACTGAAGAACCGAACGAGCCGCTTCCGGCCCTTGTCCCCCACGGGTATACTTCTTGCGAGCAACAGGAGTACCCAGCATGACCTCACGTGAGCGCGTCCTCGCCGCCATCGAACACCGGGAGCCCGACCGTCTGCCCATCGACTGCGGGGCCATGCGCTCCACCGGGATCCAGGCCATCGCCTACAACCGGCTCAAGGCCCACCTGGGCATCAAGGGCGGGCACACCCGTGTCTTCGACGTGATCCAGCAACTCGCCGAGCCCGAGCCATTCTACCTGGATCGATTCCGCATCGATGCGATCAATGCCGGCCGCGAGTTCGCCGGCGACGACAAGTGGAAGCCCTGGACGCTGCCCGACGGCTCGCCCTGCGAGGTGCCTGCCAGCCTGGAGCTGCGTACCGAGGGCGAGGACTGGCTGGCCTGCAACGCCGGCCGGCCGCTCGCTCGTATGATCGGCGGCTCGACTTATTTCAGCCAGGCTCACTTTCCGCTGGCCGACGACGACTGGATGGACCGGCTACCCAAGCTCCCGCAGCAGATGGGCTCGGTTTGCTGGGGGGCACTGGCCGAACCCATTTACGAAGGCGGCCTGAGTAACGAGAATCTCGAGCGGATCGGCCGTCATGTCGCCGGACTCAGGGCCTCCAGTGACCGGGCCATCATGATAGCTTTCGGAGCGAATCTGTTCGAGTGGGCCAGCTACCTGCGGCGCATGGACAACTTCCTGCTCGACCTGGCCGGCGAACCGGCGGCCGCGGAGGCCCTGCTGGACAAGCTGGTGGAAATCCATCTCGCCGGGCTGGATCGGCTGCTGCCGGTGCTGGGGGAGAATGTGGATCTTATCCAGCTCGGCGACGATCTGGGCATGCAGAGCGGGCCGTTCTTTTCCCCGGAGATGTTCCGACACTTCTTCAAGCCACGCTACCGGACGATCATCGAGCGCATTCGCAGGCACTGCCCGAAGATGGCCGTCTTCCTGCACTGCTGCGGCTCCGTGTACGAATACATCCCGGATCTGATTGAGGTCGGCTTCCAGGTGCTCAATCCCGTGCAGATTGGTGCCCGCAACATGGAACCCCAGCGGCTCAAGAAGGAGTTCGGCCGGGATCTCACCTTCTGGGGCGGCGGCTGCGATACGCAGCACGTGCTCTCACGGGGCACACCTCAGGAAGTCTGGGACCACGTCCGGCGCAATATCGAGATCCTCGCCCCCGGCGGCGGATTCGTGTTCAACCAGGTGCACAACACCCTGGGGGAGGTTCCGCCCTAAATCGTGGTCGCCTTGAACGTGGCGGCCTTGCCCTTATTCACCGGCGTCGGGGCGGGTCTCCGTGCCGGCCGTTCCGCCGTAACATAAACGGCACGGAGGCCGGCCGCTACAAGCCGCACGCAGGCTGATCAGTCTTTTGTGCCCAGGTCGTCGGTGAAGACGGAGATGACCATGAGGTTCTCGCGCTCTTCGTGGTCCTTGAGGTACTTGAGTACGTTTTGAAGCCGGAAGCAGCAATCGGAGATGAGCAGCCGGTCGTTTTCGCCGGTGCGGCTCAGAGCGACGTGGATGGCGTCCAGCAGGTGCCCCAGCTCGTCATGCTCGTGACGTAAACGCTCGACTTCAGCGGTCAGACCCGGCTGCCGGTCGATGACCGCCTCCAGGTAGCCGCCTTCTTCCTCAAGGGTGAAGTGCTTGCGGAGGTGGTCGCGGAACCGCCCTACATGGTCGCGGGTGGCCTGAATCCAGGGCCCGCAATTACAGCGGGGCACCACCGCCACCTGCTCGCCGAGGCGATGGGCCAGTTCTTCCACCATGTCGTGCTCGCGACGGATCCACTGGGCCATTTCCTCGGGGGTCATGCTCGTCTCCACAGGCGGACCAGAGTGCGAACCTTCCAGCTTTTCTATACAGCGCCAGCGGCTGTGCTGTCCAGTCCGCGGCCTTTACTTGCCGTGGCCCCTGGTTAACAATCTCCGGAACATGACCCCCTCCGCCGGCAAGTGAAGCGGAGCGCCCCGCCCGGAGGCGGGCTGGACAGACACGCGTCGCGGACGAGATCCGGGGCCAAGCGAGTAACGACTGGGCGACAAGATGAAGATTCTCCTGATCGGGAATGGCGGCCGCGAACACGCGATGGCCTGGAAAATGGCACAATCTCCTCACACCAGCCGCCTGTTCTGCGCGCCGGGCAATCCGGGCACCGCTCAGATCGCCGAAAACGTGGCCCTGGACGTCAGCGATTTCGGCGCGGTCGTCTCCTTCGCCAAGGCCAGCCAGATCGACCTGGCCATCATCGGCCCCGAGGAGCCGCTGGCCGGGGGCATCGTGGACGCTCTTGCAGCCGCGGGGATCCGCACGTTCGGCCCGAGGAAGGCCGCCGCCCGCATCGAGGCGGACAAGTCCTACGCCAAGGAGCTCATGCGGCAGCGCTCCGTGCCCACCGCCGAGGCCCGCACGTTCACCAAGTATCGCGATGCGCGCACGTACGTGGCCAGCCGGGATGCGGCCATCGTGGTCAAGGCCGCCGGGCTGGCCAAGGGCAAGGGCGTCATCGTCTGTGCCGACCCGGCCGAGGGCCTTCTGGCCCTCGAGAAAATCATGGTGCAGCGGGCCTTCGGACCCGCGGGCGACACCGTCCTGGTCGAGGAGCGGCTCACCGGCCAGGAGGTGAGCATCCTCTGCTTTGTTGATGGCAATACCCTCTATATGCTGGAGAACGCACAAGACCACAAGCCCGTCGGCGAAGGTGACACCGGGCCCAACACCGGCGGCATGGGCGCTTACAGCCCGACCACGCTGGTCGATGACGAGATGCTGCGGCAGATCGAGGGAGAGATCCTCGTGCCCGTGGTGGACGCCATGCGGCGCGAGGGTTTGATCTACAAGGGCGTGCTGTATGCCGGGCTCATGCTCACCGCCGGCGGCCCCAAGGTGTTGGAGTTCAACTGCCGTCTGGGCGATCCAGAGACGCAGCCGATCCTCATGCGGCTCAAGAGCGACCTCGTTGAGGTCATGAATGCCGTGGTGGACGACAAGCTTGACTCGATCACGCTCGAGTGGGACCCCCGCCCGGCGGTGTGCGTGGTCATGGCCGCCGGTGGGTATCCAGGATCGTACGAATCCGGCAAGGTCATCACGGGGCTCACCGAGGCCGCCGCTCTGCCGGACGTGGCCGTCTTCCACGCCGGCACGGCCATCCGCGGCAAAGACATCGTCACCAGCGGCGGCCGCGTGCTCGGGGTCACCGCCCTGGGCGACACATTCGAAGCCGCCCGCCAGCGGTGCTATCAGGCCGTGGGTAAAATCCACTTCGACGGAGCCCACTACCGCCGCGACATCGGCGCCAGGGCCCTCACGACGTCCAGGCCGCGGCACGGTTGATGTTCTCTCAATCAGACAGATGAACGTGAGCAAGTATGAAGGTGCGAACGCGGGAGAGTGCAACCAGTCGAGATGCAGTATCGTCATGAGCACTCCATGAGCACTCTTGGTGGTCTGCTCACTTTTTCACTTTCGCACCTTCGCACTTTCCACAAGCATCCCCAGGAGTACCGCACACTTGGCCGCTGCTGACACCATCGTTTCCCTCGAGAATCTCTTCCTGAAGTACGGCGGTGTGCCCATCCTCACGGAGATCTGCTGGCGCATCGAACGGGGACGCCACTGGGCCCTGCTGGGGGCCAATGGCTCGGGCAAGACCTCATTGCTGAAGCTGGTCACCGGTTACGAATGGCCCGACGAGGGCACGGTCACCGTGCTGGGGGAGCGATTCGGGAACTGCGATCTGCGCGCCCTGCGCAAGGCCATCGGCTACGTGAGCTCGGCGCTCGAGCATCAACTGTCCGGCCGCGACACCGCTCTTGAGGTGGCGGTTTCCGGCTTCGAAGCCTCCATCGGGTTGTACCGGGACATGAACCGGCAAGAGTTGGACCGGGCCGGGCAAGCGTTGACCCGGGTGGGCATCGCCCATCTGGCGGAGCGCACTTACCGCACGCTGTCGCAGGGTGAGCAGCAGCGCGTGCTCATCGCCCGGGCACTGGTCAGCGAGCCCACGCTGCTCATTCTGGACGAGCCCTGCGCCGGGCTGGATCCGCAGGCCCGCGAAGCGTTTCTGGACGACCTGGGCGGGATGTCCGGCCGTCAGGACTGCCCTACCATGGTCCTGGTGACGCACCACATCGAAGAGATTGGCCCATGGATCCCCAACGTGCTCGTGCTCAAGGAGGGCCGCATATCGGCTGGCGGCCCGCGCGAAGAGGTACTGACCAGTGAAGTGCTGTCCGCGGCCTTCGGCGGCGCATGGCGGGTCGAAGCGATCGGTGATCGCTATTACCTGCGGCCGTCAACAGCCTGCCGAGTTGCTCCCGCAACAGAACAATGATCACCAGCAGGCCGAAGATACCGAGGATGATGCGTTCCCGAATTCGACGTACACGCCGGCACCGATGGCAGAGAAACCGCAGGTTCGACTCATCGCCAGCGATCTCTTCCGCAAGCGACCTCAGCCGTACATCAGCTTGCTGGAAAGGGGTTTGCGGAATCCTTCGCTGAGCGTCATTACGCAACTTGCAGATGCGCTGAAGACTCCGCCGAGTCGCTTGGTCGCTGATTTTGATGCTGAGCGGCGAACCTGAGGAAGTTTTGCCGGGGTGGACCGCGTTTGCTTACTTCCGTGATCTGCTGACCCGGCTCAAGCATCACCCGCCCGACCGCGTCCACGAACTGACTCCCCGCTTCGCCCCCCAATCACCGGCGACCACCGAAGCCGCCTGATGCTCCCGGACATGCTGCGCCGCCCCCGTGCCGCGGTCAGGCCTGGGTTCGGTTCACCCTTGCTGTACAACCCGCCGCTCGAGTCGTCGATGCTTTCCTCGTCCGGCTGGCCAAAGGCGTTCACGGTAAAGGTCCTCGTGCCGGCTTCGTCAACCACCTGGCTGTGGCCGCCCAGACGATTAT
>BTUC01000500.1:0-5173 GCA_045863575.1 Phycisphaerae bacterium | reverse complement strand
GTGAACTACCATTCTTCAACTTCGATTGGCCGCGCGGGCTCAAGCCCGCGGCTCGTTGCTTTCGGCTTTCGATGCATCGATTCAGGTCGAGTTGGCTTGTCTCCGCAGGATTTCCCGTCTCCAAGCCCCCACCCCTGTCCTCCCCCGGAGTACCGGGGGAGGGAGTTTCCCATGCTGCGCTGAGCAGCTTTGGCAGCGGCTTTTTCTTCACCAGCCTGCCGGTTGCGATCATGTAAGGCGCGACGATCAGCGCCGCTCCCAGCGAAGCCACGACGACACCCGCGATCCGCCGCTTCCAGCCCCACGGCCAGGCCAGCAGCAGCACACCGGCGGCCGCCACCACGCCGACCTCTCCCCCCTCGGGGCGCATCAGAAACGCCAGCCCCGAGAGCACGCCGGCCAGGAGCAGCCAAAGCATCGACGCGCGGCGTGCGCCGCGGATGCCGGCCGTGAGTCCGAACAGATAAAGTGCCAGATGCGGCATGTCGGTCAAGCCGTCGGCCGAAAGCTGGCAGAACTCGGCCGTCAGCGCCGCCAGCAGCGCCGCCAGCAGGCCGACGCGCCGGTCGAACAGGGTGCAGGTCAATGCGTACACGGCCACCACCAGCGCGAGCCCGCCCACCAGCGATACCGACACCGCCGCCACCGTCCAACTCCGCACGGGATCAACGAGCCACACAGGAATCGCGCCGCTCACTGAAGCGACGACGCGTCCGCCACCTCGAAGGAAACTATGCGACGCCAGTACCAGCATGGGATACAGCGGATGCTGATCCTGCTCCCGCATTTCGGTCAGGGGATCAACGCTCAGATCCTGGGCGTACCAGATAAAGGTGACCGCATCGCGGCTGACCATGGCCGCCGTCGCCGCCAGATACAACCGCAAGGGAAGTGCGACCAGCACGAGGATGGCCAGCAGCAGGAGAGCTTGCCGGCTCGGGCGGGCCGCGGACAGAGGTTCATTCAGTGTTTCCACGCCGACAGCATGCGGCAAGCCAACGGCTTCGTCCAGCATCGCTTCTCCATGAGACTTACCTGGTTCTTTCACGTTGGACTGCCCCGGAGTGCTCTCCCCATCTCTGCGAGCTCAGTGTGCTCTGCGGCTTAATCTCATTTGCGGCCAGGGTACAAGCCGGGCTATGCTCGCAGCATGAATGCGGGTGAATGGCTTTTCCTGCTGGCCCCGCTGGCGCTCGGAATCATCCTGCTATGGCGATATCCCGCCACGCGTCGCGTCCGCGTGCGCTCGCTGGTGTTCTACATCGTGGTCATGAGCCTGCTGATCTGGGGCGCTTTGCAGGCGGTGGCTTTTGTGGCCATGGCCCGCGTGCCCCTGGTGGAAGTCCTGATCGTCCTGTGGTTCACCATCGCCTGGCGGCTGGCGTGGGCGCTGTGGACGCGGACGGTGGGGCGTGCCGGGCAGAAATGGGTCCGCTGGGCTCGGCTGCGGCGCCGGCGCGGGCTCGCCGCTCCGGTGGCGATCCGCCTGATTCCCGCCGGTCGAGGGTTGGTGACGGCCGCTGTGTTTCTGCCGGCTTTCCTGAGCGTCGTGCTCACGCACCGCTGCAAGCTGCGCGACGGAACCGATCCAGCGAGCAATTTCCAGATGCCGTATGAGGCAATTCGTATCCCCACGCCCGATGGTCTCATGCTCGACGGCTGGTTTATTCCGGACGACGGTGCCGAACGCACGATCCTTATCTGCCATGGCGCCGGGGCAAACAAGGGCAACTTCATCTGGTTTCTTTCCGCATTAGCCTTCCAGGGATACAACGTCGCCTTCTTCGACGTTCGAGCCCATGGGGCCAGTGATGGGCGCACAACCTCCTACGGCATCAATGAGCGCGTTGATGTGCGTGCGGCCGTGGACTGGCTGAAGCGCGAGCGGGCGGCCGCAGCCCGCGTCATCGTGGGCCTCGGCTCATCACAGGGAGCCATGGCCCTGGCATTGGCCGCGGCAGAGGACCCGCGAATTGACGCCGTCATCCTCGACAGTCCGTTCACCTCTGCGCGCGACCTGGCCCGTGGCCACGCCGGCATCGTGCCTCTCGTCGGCCCGGCCGTCGTTGATGGGATGCTCTGGCTCATGTCGGTCCAGACGGGCGCTGACTTCCTCCACGCATCAGCCGAGCAGGCAGTGGCCTCCATGGGCCCGCGGCCGTTGCTGGTCATTCACGGCGCCGACGATTTTCTCATGCCCGCCGCACACGCCCAGCGGCTTTACAACGTCGCGCATGGACCGCGCGAGCTGTGGTTCGGCCCCGGGGGGCACAGTAACATTATGACCGCCGACGAGGTCGCGTACCGCGGGAGGGTCATGGGCTTCCTCGAACGCCATCTCGGGCCCGTCCCACGCCCTGATCGAAGGAGGCGGAGCGGTAAGGCTGATTCGCCTGCGACTGAATCCCACCCTGCGGGTTCGTGAGGCTGTGCGGCGAATCTCCCGGACGTGCAGTTTTTTCAGACCTGCGGCCGATTTCCCGGTCAGTTCGCGAATATCCTTGCATCGGGCGCGTCGCTCTCGATATCATCAAACTCGCACAAGTCGTTGAAGAAGCCGGGCAGAGATTGGTCGACAGAGGGGAGGATTCCGTGAAAGCCGAAGCGCCATGGGGCGGCCGTGCGCCCAGCCAAGCGCCTAGCGAGGACGCCATCCTCGGCTCAACTGACGGTCAGAACGCGTCGGCCAACGAGCCGGTACCGCAGGCGTGTAGCCGGCGCCGGTTCCTGAGCGGGATGGGCAGCGCTGGCGCGGCGGGAATCGCCGCAGGACTCATCGGCGCCTCGCCGGCCTCCGGGAGCAATATCTTCGAGAAGGAAGCCGCCAGTGAACAGTTCGCGGGACTCGGCGGGAAATACAACCGGGCCGCAGAAGCATACAAGATCCGCCATCAGGCCGCCCTCTACCAGCGCAAGCTCCCGCAGCCTGCCCACCCGACCAACGGCGATGAGTCCCGTTACTTCAACCGCATCGGGAACTACTCCAAGGGGTTGCCGCATAACGCGCTCGGCGAGGTGACGCCGGCGGCGTATGGGGCCCTTCTGCTGGCGATCAAGTCGCGGCTGCCGCTCTTCTTTGAGCGCATCCCCATGGGTTGCTCTGAGAGCGGCCGGCGGCTGGTGAACCCCCAGGCCGGGCTGGCTTTCGATCTACAGGGCGCTGATTCACACCACCTGGCCATTCCTCCCGCGCCGGCCTTCGCCAGCGCCGAGGCGGCGGCCGAAATGGCCGAGCTGTACTGGATGGCCCTGGCCCGCGACGTGCCTTTCAGCCAGTACGATACTCATCCGATTACCAACATGGCGGCCGAGGACCTCTCGCGCCTCTCTGGCTTTTATGGTCCACGCGTCGAAGGGCGCGTCACCCCCTCGACGCTCTTCCGAGGGCTCACTCCTGGGGACCTGGTCGGACCCTACATTTCGCAGTTCCTCTGCCGGCCGGTGCCTTTCGGCTCACAGTTCATCGAGCCGCGCATGCGCAGCGTCCTGCCCGGGATCGATTACATGACCAACCTGGATGAGTTCCTGGCCATCCAGAACGGTTGCCCGCCGGCACTGGCGGATCAGTTCGACGAGACGCGTCGCTATGTTCTCTGCGGCCGTGATCTCGCCCAGTGGGTGCATGTGGACGTGTTGTTCCAGGCGTATTTCAACGCCGCCATGATCCTGCTGGCCCCTCTCCACCCGGATCCGCTGGTGAGCGGCATCGGGGCGCCATACAACCCGGGCAACCCTTATCTGGCTTCGGCCAACCAGGAAGGCTTCGGGACCTTCGGCCCGCCGGCACTGGCCACGCTGGTGTGCGAAGTGGCCACCCGCGCCCTCAAGGCGGTCTGGTATCAGAAGTGGTTCGTGCACCGCCGGCTCCGCCCCGAGGAGTACGGCGGCCGTGTTCATCAACGAATCTCCGGCGCCGCCAAGTACCCCATTCATAGAGATCTACTCAACTCGGCGGCACCGGCGGCCGTGTACGGCCTGTACGGCACCTGGCTGCTGCCCCAGGCATTTCCCGAGGGTTCGCCGCTGCACCCGTCGTACGGGGCCGGACACGCCACCGTCGCCGGCGCGTGCGTCACGATTCTCAAGGCCTTCTTTGATGAAAACTACGTGATTCCCAACCCGCTCGTGCCCCACCCCGACAACCCCGCGGAGCTGATCCCCTACGAAGGTCCGCCGCTCACCGTCGGCGGGGAATTAAACAAGTTGGCGGCCAATGTGGCTCAGGGGCGGAACTTCGCTGGTATTCACTGGCGCACCGATTACAGCGCCTCCGTCGCACTTGGCGAGGCGGTCGCGATCAGCGTTCTCCTCGACCAGCGGGCCACCTGCAATGAGAAATTCGACGGCTACACCTTCACCCGCTTCGACGGCACCACCATGACGGTCTGATCCCCTGCCGGCGCCGGTCTTGCCGTCTGCCGCGCCGAGTGCATCAGCTCGCCGCCCGGTCGACCAGGCTGCTCCTGGGCGGGCTCAGAGACGTTCGTGAGCAGACAGAGTCCTGTCTACAAATCGCGTCGAGATAACGACTTAAGGTCATACCAACCAAGCCCCGGGACCGGTTTGTGTCTGCGGGAACCGGCAGCCAACCCGGCGAGTCGCCACATCAGAACCGGCTGATGGTCTCGTCCTGAGGGATAAAGCCTGACTATTATCGGCTGGACGCACGCCTGAGGTACCCGGGTGCCGAGGCGTAGGAGGAGCAAGAAGCGGACGCGATGGAGGCCACCTTTCTGAAGCCGCGGGAGCCTGCATGCTAATCTGGATAGTCAGCTTGCCGTTTATCGCGGCGGTGGCGGCTCCCTGGGCCCACCGGCTGCTGCGCGGCTGGGCCGGTCCGGTCTTCGCGCTCGTGCCCCTGGCCATCTGCGGGGCCACGCTCCGCGAGTTGCCCCTGGCCCCCGGCGAAGCTCGGACCGTGGCGTTTACCTGGGTGCCAGGCTTTGGCGTGCAGTGGGCGTTCCAGCTCGATGGTCTGGCGGCGATTTTCGTGCTTCTCATCGCCGGAATCGGCGCGCTGGTAGTCATCTACGCCGGCGGTTACCTGTCCGGCGATCGGCGGTGCGGCCTGTTTTTCGCCTACCTGCTGGCCTTCATGGGAGCCATGCTCGGTGTTGTGCTCAGTGATGATCTCATCACGCTGTTCGTGTTCTGGGAGCTGACCAGCTTCAGC
>BTUC01000499.1:0-5181 GCA_045863575.1 Phycisphaerae bacterium | reverse complement strand
GTAACGCCAGCGCCGACGAAATCAAGCGGGCCTACCGCAAGCTCGCCAAGCAGTACCACCCCGACCGCAACCCCGGCAACAAAGAGGCCGAGACGAAGTTCAAGGAGGTGCAGGCTGCTTACGACGTGCTCGGAGAGCCCGACAAACGCAAGAGATACGACCAGTTCGGCCATGCCGGGGTCGGGGTGGGAGGCGAGCATCCCGGTTGGCGGGCCGGACCCTCCGGCCAACGGGTCTACACCTGGCGCTCCGGTGGCGGCCCGGATATCCCCATTGAGGATCTGGACGACCTGTTCAGCGCATTTTCCGGAGCCCGCGGCGGCGGTGGACCGAGGGGCGGAAGGCCGGGCGAGGGGATCTTCGAAGAGTTCTTCCGGGGGGCCGCGGGCGGGCGACGTCGGGCGGCACGTCAGCCGGAGCCACAGCCCGGCCGCGATATCGAACATGCCGTCAACCTCACCTTTGAGCAGGCCATCCGCGGGACCACCCTGGATCTGCGGCTCTCACCGGCCGAAGGGCACGGCCCCGCCGAGACGATCTCCGTAAAAATCCCAGCCGGTGTTTCGGACGGCCAGCGGATCCGGGTGCGCGGCAAAGGCCAGTCCGCAGGGCCTGGAGGCTCCCCTGGCGATCTCTACATCGTGACTCGGGTGGCGCCGCACCCCTATTTCCGACGCCTGGAAAACGACATTTACGTCGACCTGCCGCTCACGCTCAGCGAGGCCGCATTGGGCACCAAAGTGCGGATACCCACCCTCGACGGTCAAACGTTGCTCACAGTACCAGCGGGAACGGCCAGCGGTGCCAAGCTGCGCCTCAAGGCCCAAGGCGTGAAACCGGCCGGCGGCAAGCCTGCCGGGGATCTCTACGCGGTCGTGCGGATCGTCCCGCCCAAGGAGCTCACCCCCGCTCAACGTGACCTGCTGGAGCGATTTCGAGCCGAGGGCGAGGGCAACCCGCGCGAGCACGCCGGCTGGTCGTAATCCATTCCCCCGCACCTGGGATGGCGTACAATGGCCTGGGGGGCACGACCCGTGGAGGTTTCATGGCCGGTGTGGAAGAGGAAAACCGTCGGCGAATTGCCCTCGTTCTGCTGGTTGCCGGCGCGTTTCTGATGATCGCCGGTATGGGATTAGTGGCCTACCACTACCACTACGTACACTCCGTCGCGCCCACCCATGCCACCCGTCCCATCAGAATGGATACCAGCAGCCAAGCTCGAATGATTCAGCAGGTCCTGTTTTTGCTGCTGGTGCTCGTCGGTGTGCTCGCCATCAGTCTGTACGCCTTCCGCCGCTGGAACCGCCGCTTCCGAGATTTTTTGTTCAGGAAACCTCATTCGCGGACACCCAGCGAGGACGTCTGGGCGATGCACAAACTTCCGGATGAAGCCCTGCCGGGCGGGGCTCGATCGGGGGAGGGCTCAAGCACGGAACCCGAAGGCGGGGCCTGACCATGGCGGCAAGCTCTGGAGCCAGGAGTCGCAGCCCAAGATAAAGGGGCCACAGGCCATTGCCCGGAGGCTCTGGCGTTGTGGCCCTGCGCTGGGATTGCTGGTTTTCCGGCCGGACCTGTTCGCTTCGATCCGGCGGAGTGATTTTAGCAGATTCGAGGGCCGAAACAAAACGAGAACTCACAGGGAACGAAGCACGGATCGCGGGGCACACCGTATCTACCTATGCTTAATCGTTATAGATACTTGCGCCGAGCAAATCCGGGGATACAGGAGTAGTAAACGTGAGTGTGTTTGAGGGTCAGATTGACTTGTCCAAACGCGCGAAACCGGCCAGAAGAATCGCGGCCGGCGCGATTGTGGCGCTGGCCATACTGGCAGGGGCCGCCACGCTGGTGGCGCTGGTGGGTGGAGCCCTCCTGCTGGAGCGTGCGGGACGTCCGGTCAGCGGTGTGGGCATTGTGGCCTTGGGTGGCCTCCTGGTGGCGGGGCTTTCGGCGACCATTCTGGCCGTCGCGGCCGTCACCATCGGCCGACAGATGACCGGACTACTTGATCAGATCGCCTCCCTGGAGCAGCGGACAGCGGTGCTGGCGGAGCAGAGTGTGGCCCGGAGCCGCGCCGAAGCGCCGGTGTCGCCGGCGATGGACGTCACCGAGTTGCGAGGCCTGCTGGCGGACATCCGCGACATCCTGCTCCTGCCGCAGGAGCAGCGGGTTCGGCGCTATCTCGCCCTGGTCGAGGCGGAGTTCGGCCGTCGTCTGGCCGCCGTGGAGCGATACATCGAATCGCGGGATTTCCATCGAGCGCGTGACGAGCTTTCGGCCCTGGCGGAACGATTTGGCGCGGACGACCGGATCCAAGAAGCCCGAACCCGGCTCGAGCAGGCAGCCGATGCCGCCCGGGCCCACGACATCACCCAGGCCGGCGCCCGCCTTCACGATCTGCTGGGGATGAACCGCTGGGACGAGGCCGAGCAACTCGCCCGGGAGCTGGCGGACAAATACCCGGCGGCTCCGGAGACCCAGAATCTTCCAGAGCGAATAACCCGCGAGCGGATGCTCTTCGAGCAGCGCCACCGTCAGCGGATGCACGATGAAATCCAGCAGTTCGTCTATCAGCGGCGCTGGATCGACGCGGCGGAGGCGGCCCACCGGTTCATCGCCAACTTTCCCACCGGTCAGGACACGGACATCCTTCGCACGCAGGTGGAGACGCTCGACGCCAACGCCGACATCCAACGCCGCCAGCAGCTCGAGCAGCAGATCAAGGAGAGCGTCCAGAACCACCGCTACTGGGACGCCCTGGACCTGGCCCGGCGAGTCATCGCCGACTTCCCGTTCAGCCCGCAGGCCAACGTGCTCCGCGGACAGGTGGCCCGCCTCGAGGAACTGGCCCGGCGCATGGAGCCGCAGCGATAATGAAATGTGTGGACGGGGGAGTGGCTCAACCTGCTACGCCATCCAAAGTGCAGCTACGGTATCACACGGCCTACCGGGTGAGTGCTCAAGGCTGCTGGCCGGCGCTGAAAGCACCCGCTGCATTCAGAGGGGTCTGGGCACCTCACCAACTACGAGCTGTATGAATACACCCTCTCCAGATGACCCAGGTTACAAAGCCCGGCTACAGGTTTACAATGCCCGCCATGTCGGACGCAGGACCTGTGATCACCAGGGATATCGCCGCCGCCCTGAGTGCCTGGGCCGCGGTGTTCGAGGAGACGGTTGAGGCTCACCTGACCAGCGAGCCGGCGGTGCCGGACGTGCTGGCTGAGGCCGTCCGTTACTCGGTTCAGGGCGGCGGCAAGCGGGTGCGGGCATTCATTGTGACCCGCGCATGCGAGCTGTGCGGAGGGACGGCCGAGGTGGCGGCGCCGGCGGCCGTCGCCCTGGAGTGCGTCCACGCGTTTTCGCTGGTGCATGATGACCTGCCGGCGATGGACAACGACGATTTCCGCAGGGGGCGGCCAACCTGTCACAAGGCCTACGGCGAGGCGGTGGCCATCCTGGCTGGCGACGCCCTGCTGGCACTGGCCTTCGAGATCCTGGCAAACCGCATCGCCGAGCCGGCGGCCGTCCGGGAGGCGGTGGCCGAGCTGGCCGCCGGGACCGGCTGGGCCGGAATGATTGGCGGACAGACCACCGACATCCTCAGCGAACATAAGCCACCCGACCTGGCCTTAACGCAGGCGATCCACCGATATAAGACCGCAAGGCTGTTCCAGACGGCCGGTGCCTTGGGGGCGATCTGCGCGCGGGCCAATCCGGGCCAGCGGCAGGCCCTGGCCGACTACGGTCATCATCTGGGCCGGGCCTTCCAGATCGCCGACGACCTGCTGGACGTCACCGGGGACGCTCAGGCTTTAGGCAAGGCCGTGGCCAAGGATGCGGACGCGGGCAAGCAAACCTACCCCGCAGCCGTCGGCGTGGACGCCAGCCGACAGGCCGCCAGAGAGGCGGTGCGCCTGGCCGTTGAGGCGCTCCAGATTTTCGGGCCTGCGGCCGATGACCTGCGGCAGCTCGCCAGGTTCGTCGTTGAGCGGCAGAAGTAGCTCAAACAGGAGCATCTGATGCGTCTGCTGGCCGGAGCAATCATCGTGTTGGCGGGAGCGGTGGCTCTTGCCGGAGGGGCGATAGGCGGCTTGTTCGCGAGTCGGCCCAGCCCCAATGGTCTTGCCGTCGTGGCCACCCTGGCAGGGGCCGCCATGGGTGTTATCGGGCTGGTGATCGTGCTGGGCGGGCTGCCGGTCGGGGATGTTCCGATAAGCAGATCTAAACCTGCCGACATTGGGCCTTAGAACCGCACCGGGCATTGGGGGTACACGGCTGGGAGACGGCTGGCACGATTCGGCCGGCCTCAACAGCCGCTTAAGACGGTACGAACCCGCGATGCCGGCCGCTAAGCTATCAAGAAGCTCAGCCGTTAAGTACCAACCTGTGGAATCCAACGAAGCTGGCCGGCGTAGTACAATGAGCATAACATGGGCCCGTTTGGGCCCGACGTTGTTTTCCGGAAGTAATCACGAATGAAGCTGTTGCCATCTATTCAACATCCCGCTGACTTGCGCAAGCTCTCGGTCGATCAGCTCAAGGAGCTGGCCGCGGAGATCCGTCAGCGGATCATCGAAGTCGTCGGTCGTAACGGCGGTCACCTGGCCAGCAACCTGGGCGTCACCGAGCTGACCCTGGCGTTGCATTATTGCTTTGATTTTGAGACCGACCGGCTGTTGTGGGACGTCGGCCACCAGTGCTACCCGCACAAACTGATCACCGGGCGCAACGAGCGCTTCGACACCCTGCGCAAGGCCGGCGGGATCAGCGGATTCCCGGACACGACGGAGAGCTCGTTCGACCTGTTCAACGTGGGGCACGCGGGGACAGCCATCGCCACGGCCGTCGGACTGGCCCGGGGCGACCAGATGCTCGGCCGGGATAACCGCGTCGTGGCGGTCGTGGGCGACGCCAGCATCGTCAACGGCCTGGCGTTCGAGGGTCTCAACCAGGCCGGCCTGCTGAACCGGCAACTGCTGGTCGTGCTCAACGACAACAACTGGGGCATCGCCCCGACGCAGGGCGCCATGGCCGAGTACCTGGCCAAGTTCCGCATGAGCTCGCTCTACGAGGAGGTAAAGCAGCGTACCAAGCAGGTCCTGCCGCGCCTGCCGATCGTCGGCCAGTCGGTAGCCGACGCCCTCGGCGCAATCAAGGAAGGCATCAAGGCCACTTTCT
>BTUC01000498.1:0-5187 GCA_045863575.1 Phycisphaerae bacterium | reverse complement strand
CTTCCAGGCTTCTTCCATCTGCCGTGACTGCCGGCCGTAGCGGTGGTGGATGAACTCCATCACCCAGCTTTCGAGGTCCGTGATGTCGTTCCGCCAGTTGAGATCGGCCACCAGCTCGAACACGGCCGGGTCGTAGCCGAGCCCTTCCATGATCGCTCCGGAGCCGCACAACCGGCCTCGCTGCGGACTGGCCATGGCCCCGTTGGCGCGTTGGAGGATGTCGCTCAGGCTGCTGCCCAGCTCAACCTTGTTGCCGTAGTTGCGAATGGTCGTCCAGATCCAGGGCTTGCCGTAGTAGCTTTCCGTCTCCAGGTACTTGTCGCGGCCCATCTCGATCAGAATAAGCCGGCCGTCGGGGACGGCCTCGAAAAGCGCCTTGGCCTGTGGAGGTTGCCAGAAACGGGCGTTATTGATGAAGATCCAGCCCTGCATGAGCCAGCGGGCTTCCGGGTCGGCGGCGGCCATGGCCGCGTAGACCGCCTTGCCCATTCCGGCCAGAAATGCCGGATCGTTGCTGGGCGGCATCATTTCGATAAACGTGTCGGCGGCATAGAAGTGATCCGTTCCGTAGAGCCGCTTCTGCTCCTCAATGAAGGCCTTGCCGACCTCCAGGAAGAGAGGATCGAACGGATCGACAAACGTAGTCTCGGGGAAGCCGGCCCAGCGGGTGGCGTGGAACTTGGCCGAGGGAAACTTCTCGCGCATGGCCGCCGGCAAATGACCGGTGAAACCCTGCAGGACGGGCGTCATGCCCAGTTCCCGCTGGCGGGCCAGGATCTTTCTTTCCAGATCCACGTGCTGGTCGATCCAGCTTTGCGGCAACGGCCCGCCCCAGCCGTCGAGGCATCCCATCCAACCGAAGGGCAGATAGGCGGGCCCCGGCAGGAAGGCCGCCATCTGCTCGTCGCTTAATTCAAAACGTTTCCCCACCGCCTGCCAGATCGCTTCCTGACCGGTCACGGCCAGGGGCATGTTGATGCCGTGCAGGGCCATCCAGTCGATGAACCGTTCCCACTGGTTCCAGTCCCAGAACGCCAGGCTGTAGCTGAACGCGCAGTAGTTGAGCCAGTAGCGGTATCGATGAGGGCTGACCTTGCGGACCTTGGCGGGCACGGTTGGCAACGGGTCGGGAAGGTCAAGCTGATTGCCCAGCCAGGAAACGTGGCAGCGGCAGTAGTGTTCGAGATACCAGTTGAGGGCGGAGCACATAGCCACACCGGAGGAGCCGCGAAGCACAATAGTGTCGCCTTGGCTTTCCAGTTCGAAGACATCGTGATCGTCTTCCTGAGGGATGCTCTGGAACTCGAAGTGACTCAGGTGATCCGGCAGGAGTCGCTGTAGCACGCCTCGTGCTGCCGTCTTGGCGGTAGAAGCTGACGCCGCGGCTTCTGCATTGGGCATCGCGGCCAGCAACGTGAGGCTCGCCAGCATCCGGTTCAACCGCATCCCTTCACCTCTTGTCACTGTGTGGCGGGATAGGACTATATCGAGTTGCTGTGCCTCCCGCCAGGGTTGACAGCGGCTATGTGCGTCTTTACCTTCCGGTGGGTCAGCCCAGATTCTGGCACATCCAGGCGTGGAGGGGGCATGGCTGGGCGGAGCAAGCCGGGGCGGACCATCGGGGAATTTCGAACATGAGGTATTCCATGCGAACCGGTCTGATCATATCGGCAACACTTCTCGTCCATCTGATTCCAGGACTGCATGCCGAAAAGGCGCATGCCGCCACCCGGCCGAATGTCATCATCATCGTCACGGATGATCAGGGATGCGGCGATCTGGGCTTTGCCGGCAACCCGGTGCTCAAAACGCCGAACCTGGATGCCCTGGCCACCGGCGGCGTACGGATGACGCGCTTCTATGTGAGCCCGGTCTGCACCCCCACGCGAGCGTGCCTGATGACCGGCCGGTACAACTACCGGACGCGGGCCATCGACACCTACGTCGGTCGGGCCATGATGGAGCCTGCGGAAGTGACCATTGCGGAGGCCCTGCGCAGCGCGGGGTACGCGACCGGCATCTTCGGCAAGTGGCACCTGGGCGACAATTATCCCATGCGGGCGATGGACCAGGGCTTTGACGAATCGCTGGTCATCCGCGGCGGCGGCATCGGACAGCCCTCCGATCCGCCGGGCGGCGAGGGGAAATACACTGACCCGATTCTCTTCCACAACGGAAGGGCGGTTCAGGCCAAGGGTTACTGCACGGATGTGTACTTCGATGCCGCCATGGCGTGGATCGAGAAGAACCGCCGCGCGGACAAGCGCTTCTTCGCCTACATCCCGACCAATGCGCCGCACAACCCCTACGACGATGTTCCGCAGGCGCTCTATGAGAAATTCAAGAAGATGGACCTGTCGCCGCTGCTGATCAACCGGCCGGGCGCCGACAAGCCAGCCCCGGACACGGATAATCTCGCCCGCATCTTCGCGATGATTGCGAACATCGACGAGAACGTCGGCCGCTTGACGGAGAAGCTCCGCGAACTGGGTCTGCTCGAGAACACAATCGTCATGTTCCTGAACGACAACGGGCCGAACACGCTGCGTTACGTGGGACCGGTGCGGGGCACAAAGTCCCACGTGCACGAGGGAGGCATCCGCGCGGCTTTCTTCGCTCACTGGCCCAAGGCCATCAAGGCGGGCAGGGTCACCGACGTCCCTGCCGCCCATATCGACATCATGCCGACGCTGCTCGACGTCTGCGGCGTTGCCTCCCCGCGAGATGTCAGGTTCGATGGCCGGAGCATCCGGTCACTGCTGACCGGGGCGGCCCCTGACTTGCCTGAAAGGGCGATTTTTGTGCAATCTCACCGCGGCGACGAGCCAATCCTGTACCATCACTTCGCCGTCATCACCGATCGCTGGAAACTGCTGAACGCGTCGGGTTTCGGTCGCGAGGAGCTCGCTGGCGAGCCGAAGTATGAGCTGTATGACATCCAAGCGGATCCGGGTGAACGCAAGAACCTGGCCTCGGAGCATCCGGAGATCGTCGATCGGTTGCGGCAGCGGTATGAGGAGTGGTTCAAGGATGTCGGTTCGACTCGGCCGGACAACTATGCTCCGCCTCGCATTGTCATCGGCACGAAGCACGAAAACCCCGTGTTGCTGACCCGTCAGAACTGGCGACGTGCCCCCGGCGAGCGGCAGGGATGGGGCGTCGATGGCGTGTGGCGCCTGCATGTGGCCACTTCGGGCACGTACGAGGTCTGTTTGCGCTTTCCGGCGGCCGAGGCTGACGGCGAGGCGACGCTGATGATGGGTGGGAAGACGCGTACGCTGCCGTTCAAGGCAGGCGATAAGGAATGCACTTTCTCAAACGTGGTTCTCCAGCCCGGCGATGCGGACCTCCGCGCGACGATCGCAACCGGTGGCAAGACCGAGGGTCCCTGGCACGTGGATGTCACCGGGCCATCTTGATAGCGCTGCCCACGGATGTGCGTTCTCTTTCGTCCCAACGCGATGGTTCAGACGGATTCACCGCACGACGGCTTAGAGTCAGCGGTGGACAGTGTCTCCCATTACCACGCCTGAAGGGAGGGTGTCGTCATGGCACGAAAGCAGACCTCAGCAGTCGCGACACGGCTCTTCATAACGGCCGCCGTTGCGCTCTGGGTGCCCGGGGAAGGCGTGCTCGGCCAGAATGTAGAACTGGATGCCTTGTCGCGCCACTATGACGGCCGGACGATGCGCGCTTCCAGTTCCGATCCCAACTGGCGGACGGGTAACGACGACGCGCGGCGCATCAAGCCCGGTGAGTCGCTGACGATTGCGGATCTGGAAGGTCCGGGCATCATCCGGCACATCTGGTTCACCATCAACGCGGAGGACTCTCGTTACGGCCGTTCGTTGACGCTGCGCATGTACTGGGATGGCCGGGAGGAGCCGGCGGTCGAAGCGCCGCTCGGTGACTTCTTCGCAGTCGGACACGGGGCCCTGCGCAATGTGGATTCGCTCCCCGTGGCCGTCAGCTCCGAGGGGCGGGCATACAACTGCTACTGGGCCATGCCCTTTGCCAAGCGGGCCCGGATCACCCTGACCAACGACTCGGAGAGGCACAGAATCAAGAGCGCGTATTGGTATGTGGACTACGAGCAGGTGCCCGCCTTGCCATCGGATACGGTCTACTTCCACGCTCAATATCGTCAGGAGTTTCCGGCCAAACTGGGGCAGAACTACCTCATTCTCGACGCGGAAGGTCAGGGGCACTACGCGGGAACCGTGCTGGCCGTCTACCCCCGCACGATGAAATGGTTCGGTGAGGGCGACGATTTCTTCTATATCGACGGTGAAAGCGAACCCAGCATCCGCGGCACGGGCACGGAGGACTATTTCTGCGATGCCTGGGGTTTTCGGGAACTGTGTCGACCCTACTATGGCATCATCATCTTTGATGGATACGAGGTGGGGGATCGCGTCAGCACCTATCGCTGGCATATTAAAGACCCTGTCCGGTTCAAGCGTTCGTTGAAAGTGGAAATCGAGCACAAGGGCGTGATGTACGACGAGCAGGGCAAGCGGGTTTCGGGCTTTGAGGAGCGTGCCGATCTGTTCAGTTCCGTCGCCTTCTGGTACCAGCAGGGGCCGGCCAAACGCTTCACCACGCTGCCACCGGCGGAGGAGCGGGTCGTGCCCATCACCTTAATCGAGATGGAGGCGCACCGGGACTCGGTCTCGCTGGCACCGGACGAGGTGAAAGCGGAGGAACTGCCCAGCAGCCTGTTCAGCGACGGCCGTTCGCTGCTGGCGCCCTTCACAAGCGAGCGGTCCGCAATCACGGTGCCGTTCACGCTGCCGGACCGGACGCAGGGCGTCGCCCGGCTTCGGCTGGCCACCTCTCCTGAGAGCGGCGCGTGGTCGGTGGCCCTGGACGGCAAGACGGCCGCCAAAGGCGTCGATCTCTACTCGCCGAACCTGGCCGCTCGGGAGGTGCGCATGGGCGTCGTGGACCTTGCGCCAGGCGAGCACAAGCTCAGTTTCGAATGCCAGGGTCGGAACCCCTCCTCGCTGGGCTACCAGATCGGTGTCGCTGTCCTGTCCCTCGACGAAGTGACTGAGTATGCCATGCCCGCCGCCGCGAAGTAGCGTGCAGGCGACGCAGAGCTGCTGAGCCTTTCTCCAGAACACCAGTTCTGTAGCGGCCGGCCTCCGTGCCGGCCGTTCTGCTCAGTGAACGGCCGGCACGGAG
>BTUC01000497.1:0-5216 GCA_045863575.1 Phycisphaerae bacterium | reverse complement strand
TCACTGGCCAACCAGACGCTGCGCGTGTGAATCGCCTCCCCCTCGCGTCGCGGCCGCTCGGCCAATGCAGGATCATCCACCCGGGCGTGCCGCCGCCGGCCGTGCACAACGTGCTCGTTGTCCTGCATGACCCCCTGGACGAATTCGTAATGGAACCGCCGCGGGCAGTACACGAACGCATTCAGCATGGCCAGGGGAATCAACTCCCCACCCCCCACTGGCTCTGCGTGGGTGCGTGAATCCGGCTGACGGCTGATCGCTGAGTGCTGACTGCTTCCTTCCTCTGCCATCGCGAGCGCTCCCCGGGCGCAGCGGCCCGTTCGTTGCCACTCGCATCACCCCGGCCGCACGCCGCGACCTCCATGAAAACACAACGGCCGACAGAGAGGAAAAGCCTCCCTGCCGGCCGATAGATCGCAAGCCTCCGCCGGACGCACTCCGGCGGGGCGCACAGAAGAGAATAGATCGCACCCGCTGAGACGCCTTAGCCTTCCCGGTTGCCCGGTCAGCCCAGTTGGGACGTTCGGTCCACCCCTTGCGAGGCCGCGTCTGCAACGCGCTCCACATTCTGGCGAGACACATTCTCAGCGTGGGTTCTGACATATAGACGGAACCCAGCCCGAAGGCACATTCTTATTGTGCCAACGGCAGATGCCGCTGTCAAGCGCTCACCAAGGCGTTTCAACGGCCGGATTCCATCCGTCCGGCCATCCACCGGCCGGCGCGGTCTCCTCCGGCTGTTTGAAACGTTCATTCAGGCGCTTTTGTACAATTGCCTTGGCGCGGTTCCAAAACGCCTTGCCCACGAGGGTCTCACCGTTCACGACCCACGACTTGCTCGGAGAGTTGTACTTGTAACGATCATAGGCAGGAAAGTCGTCCGCCAGTCTGCGAGCGAGATTCATCGCTGCGTTGTAGTCGGCATTGAACATCAGACCGCATTCAGTGCAGGAGAATTGCGTCCCGCCATCGATGGCTTGGCGCATGCCAGCAATCAGCCCCAGCGGTGTGCCACGTACACGCCGGGCATTCTGCGTCCATCTGCGACGGTGGATCTGTTTCCCCTTGGCGTCGCATAGTGGGTTACCGTCCGAATCGACCGCGGGTTCTGTCGGCGCAAGGGCGTCTATGGCCGCCATCAGCGCTGTCACGTGGGAGAACCGGTGCCCAACGGCCCCGCAGCGATGGCAGAAGCGCGAAGTATGGTGCGGCGCCACCCATTCATACACGTGGATGCCAAACGGGGCCGCCTCCATCTTGACAAACTCGACCAGTTCGCGACGATTCCATGTCATGAGCGACGCATTGACGCGCCGCCCGAACTCTACGTCTGGCCGATAACCGGTGAGATTCTCAAAGACGATGTAGTCTACGCCGTGCTTGAGAGCCGCGCGCAGAATCGCGTGCGCGGACTTCTTGCGGCGGTCGTCCTTCAGGTTTTCCGCGTGATCCAGGAGAACGCGGGCGAATTCCTGGCCTCGAGGCAAATGGGCGCCCCGCACCTCAAACGCCCCTCGCTGCCCGCGCGGACATGCCTTGCGCTGTTTACGTCGCCGTTCGTCCTGATGACGCTGGATGTGCGACAGGGTAATTCCCGGTACGTTAAGAAACTCGACTGCCATCGGCTTCAGCGGGTTGGGCAGCACGCCGTTGCCCTTGCCGTCGTCAACAAACTGCACGACTGCGCCGGTCGCGATGTGACGCTGGCCAAGGTCGATCATGAGGGCCTTCAACCCAATGGGCATTCTTCGGCGTTTCGCCGTTGTTCGCTTCTTTGCTTTTCCGCTGGCTGGGATCGCTGGCGGTTGATCTTCCGCTTGATCGCGCTTGGGGATACGCCGAGCCGGAGCTGGAAGCACGGCCTTTCCGTCATCGGTGGTGACTTTTTCATCGAGCTCGCATGAGAGCGTAAAGATTGGGTCTTCGTCCTGGCGCAACCTGCCACGGTATTCTAATCGGATGCCACCGACGACGAGCGGCATTTCCCGAAGAAACCGTCGGCGAGAAACCGGCGGACCGTCACCCTCGTCCAGGGGGCCAAACCAGAATCGGTAGAGGCCCTGCCAATGCGACTTCTGCCGCTCGTCCGTCTCAACCACGAGCCGTCCAACCAAGTCTTCGTCAGTGCTGGGGGTTTGTACGAACGGTGCGAGCCGCGTATCTGTCGCCAGGGTATATCTCACCATCACCCGCTCGAAACGGCTGAGGTCCAGCGGCGGGGCCTCGCAGAAGAAGCCAGCTATCAGTTGCTTCCAGACGCTGTCGGTCCAGGCGTGAACGGCGTCCAGATTCCTATTCACAATAATCCCCGGTTTGGTCCTCTCGAGCTCATTTCGGTGGACCTGGCGTCGCTCCTCAAGACGGGCCGGGGTGAGGACGTACTGCGACCACTCTATCGGCTCTTCAAGTCGCGCCTTCTCCTCGTCCGTCAAAGGCTTGCCCTTGACAAGTTTCCTGAGAATGGGCGCATCTTCAACAGGGACAAACACGGAAAACTCGATGACCATCGGGTGCATCGAAATGATGGTGTACATGTGGCCAGGCGAGGTCTCCGAGAAGGTGAACCATTCCGGCCGGCGGTCGTAACGCGGATACCGGAATTGGATCGGCTTCGAGTACTGGTCGAGCTTCCGTTGGTAGTCGTTGCATCGCCGCATCGTCTCGACGAACCGCCAGAGGTGCGGCCTGTCAGCCAGCCACAGGAAAAAGTTGATGTCGCCGATCTTACGTGGCTCGGCCGTCTGGTATGCCTTGATGATCCGCTCTGCAGTCGCCCTATCCGGCGGCCCGTCGCCATCCGGGGGCATCAGGCGTTCATGAATGTCTCGCCATCCGCGGGTCATACCGGCGTTGATGTGTTCGATTCTTGATTCGTCGAACAGTCGCCTATATTCGCGGGCGCGTGTTTCGGCGCGCTCGCGTTCATAAGCTGTGAGCTCGGCCTTCGCCTTCTCGAAGTCACTCCAGGTCAGGTGGGTGATCTCGTCCAGTTCCGCCTCGCGCTGAGCGTTCTGGTCTTTGCCCCAGTCGCGCAGCAGGACTGTCTGTTTCCAGCCGGCACTACGCAGGTCAACCGTGTCGGCGTCAGGGTCCTCGGGCTGCTGACCCGCCGTCCACCGCTCGAACGCTCTTTTGGCATCCTCCCCGTATCCCCGATGCGTATCCTGATTCTGCTCGAAATTCAGGATCCGCCGCGCGGCAACGCCAAACAGCCCGCGGCGAAAGCCGTTGTCGGGCGAAACCGGCAAGGCCAGCTCGCGATCAAACAACCAGAGGTTCTCGCCACGGATCGCGCGAATGGCCTTTTTTACCCGACCATGGATATTCTTGCTCGCGTCGCCGGGTCCCTCGCCTTCGGACCTGATCGAGAACGTAGCCGGCTCCATCCAGGCTTGAGCGGACTGCGATCGGCCGGCGCGCTTTTCTTTGGGGAGTCCTTGAAGAGCAACGCCACCGGCTTCTCCGGGCAGCCCCATCATGTCAAGATACACCAGCCGTATTCGATCCAATTGATCCCGTTCTATCGCGAAACGTTCCCTAAGGCGGTTCCTGGCATCCCTTCCGGACTCGCGGTCGGTCAGGTTCTGCATCCAGAAGTAGTGTTTCAGCACATACGCCAGCGACTCGTTGAAGATCCGGTGGGTGGCCCAGAGGTAATCTCGACAGCGACGGGGGGTATTCCGGGCCAGTCGGGCGGTGAAGCTTCGATTCATGGCTGCGTCTCCAGAACGGGGGTGCCCCGCATTATCCGCGCCAGGTCCGCTCGCGCCAAGAAAGAGGACGGCTGGCGACGTCGACCCAGAGGCAAGCCTCGCACGGTACACAATGGCCCCATGCCCGGAAGGCTCGCATCGCTTCCCGTGCACGACTTTCGCGTTCTGGACGGGGCGGAAGACAGTGCTGGACCGTTCTGCTCATGGAACGGCCGGCACGGAGGCCGGCCGCTACAGACGCGCAAGTCGTCAATCGGAAGGCACTAGAACAGCCCGATGATCCGCCCCTGGGCGTCGATGTCCATTTCGATGGCCGCCGGGCGGCGGCCGAAGGCGGGCATAGTCTGCATCTGGCCGACCAGCGGGATGAGGAAGCCAGCCCCCCCTGCCAGGCGCACATCCCGCACCGGCAGGCGGAAGCCCGTTGGTCGTCCCCGTCGGGTGGGATCGTGGGAGAAGGAGTACTGGGTCTTGGCCATGCAGATGGGCAGTTTGTCAAAGCCCAGGCGGGTGAGCGTCTCGATGGCCGCCGCGGCCGGGCGCTCGTAGTCCACGCCGTCGGCACCGTAGATGTCCTTCGCGATGGTTTCGATTTTGCGCCGGATCGGCCATTCCAGCTCGTAGAGGAAACGGAAGCCTCCCTCGCTTGCGCTCGGGGCTCTGAGCTTGCCGCCGTTTTCCCCCTCGCTTGCGCTCGGAGCTCTGACCTCGTTGCCATTCACTCCCTTGCCGGCGATTGGGGCTCTGTTGGTGGCTTCGCAGGCGCGAACGACGGCCTCGGCCAATGCCGCCCCACCGGCGCCGCCCTTGGTGTGCACCTCGCTGACGGCCACGTCGAAGGCGCCGGCGTCGCGGGCGGCTTCGGCCAGCACGGCAATCTCCTCATCCGAATCGGTGGGGAAGCGGTTGATGGCCACCACGCAGGGCAGGTGGAACTTGGCCACATTCTCCAGGTGCTTCTGGAGATTGGGCAGACCTTCCCGCAAGGTATCGATGTTGGGCTGGAACAGCGCCGGATCGATCGGCTGGCCGGGCACGACATGGTAGCGGCCGCTGTGGGCCTTCACGGCACGGACGGTCACGACCATGACGGCCGCGTCCGGGACCTGTCCCGATGTGCGGCACTTGATGTGGCAGAATTTCTCGAACCCCATATCGGCGCCGAAACCCGCCTCGGTCACCACGTAATCGACGCAGCGCAGCGCAATCTCGTCCGCCAGGACGGAGCTGTTGCCGTGGGCGATGTTGGCGAACGGACCGGCGTGCACAAACGCGGGCACGTGCTCGACGGTCTGCAGCACGTTGGGCATGATGGCGTCGCGCAGCAGGACGGCCATAGCGCCGGGGGCCTTGATCGCTTCGGCGAACACGGGGATGTCCTGGTGCGTGTAGCCGATCACGATCTTCCCCAACCGCTGGCGGAGATCCTGAAGCGATCGGGCCAGGGCCAGAACGGCCATCACCTCGCTGGCGGAGGTGAGATCGAAGCCGGTCTCCCTGGGG
>BTUC01000496.1:4497-5228 GCA_045863575.1 Phycisphaerae bacterium | reverse complement strand
AGATCAGGATATCCACTGCGTCCGCGTGACTGCTGCCTGGCAAGACGACACTTACGCCGGGCAGGAGTTTCTGCAGGTACGCCGCGTCCGGACAGTTCAAGACGATGGATGCCGGCGCCAGCGCCCGTTCGACGATCTCATGAGCGGCTATCATCAGCGCGTCATCGCCGAAGTTTCCCCGGCCATACCCGCCCTGGATCCCAACTCTAGCTGCGCGTGTTGCCATTTCAGCTCGAATGATCAGGCGGCATTCCCCAGCAGTCTCTTGAAGGCCACTGCGGCCAGGAGCAGGCCCGGCAGGAAAACAGCAGCACGTAGGGGCATGGAAACATCAGCCACGTTCAGAAGCACCAAGCCCACCAGAATCGTCCAGATCAGAACCGACTCGAACGAAAGGAGTGTCCCTTTCGGAACGAGGTTCTTGGCCCGATACAACGGCAGCAGGATCACCGTATTCAGCGAATACGCGATGACCAGCGAGACCGCCAGCCCCGGGGCTCCGTGGCGAATCAGGGCCGCTGCCGACGCGATCAGGATGATCGCCCAAACGGCATTGCTGAGAAATCCCCACCAAAGCAGGTTGTTGGCGGCCAGAACTCTCGCCAGGCCTGCTTTGTAGGTCATGATGGCGGTGCAGAGCACGATCATCGCGAAGGTCACTCGGAAGTCGTGGGAAGCGTAGTCCCTCCCGAACAAAACCTGCGCCAGTTCCGGGAAGCACAGCAGCGGTA
>BTUC01000496.1:0-4487 GCA_045863575.1 Phycisphaerae bacterium | reverse complement strand
GTATGGCCGCCATCACGCCCAGTATCCAGGAGGAAAGAATGTTGATCATCCTGAGCTTCTCAGACGGGTTAGCTCCTTCGCTGGATAGCATGGCCAGCAACGGAGCGGCCAGCATACCGCTCACAAACAGCAGCAAGGTCTGAAAGTTCAACGCCGCCGTCAACACACCGATCTGCCCGTAGCCCCCCGGCTCATTGGTCAACATGGCCCGACAGGCCCAATTAGCCGGCCCTACCATGACGCCGGAGAGTACCGAGGGAAGACTGAACGTCCAGAGGACGGGCAGCTCCCGACGGCAGTCCTTGAAAGTGAGCAGAATCCCATAGCGTCGCGATTCCTTGCGCAATGCCAGATGATTCAGGAGCCAGTTGATACCCAGATTCACCGTCAGCGCACCCACCGCACCGGCCAGGCCTCCAAAGTAAGCCCCCGCAACCAGGATGGGCAAGGAGAACAGCCCGATCAAAAGATTCACCTGAGCAATCGTTCTGAATGCCTCAAAGCCGGCCAGCGCCCCGGTCTGGGCGCCGTTAAGCGCGTCGATGAACAGCATAACCGCCCCGAGGCGCAGGATGCCTGCCAGGTGAGGCGCGTTGATGGTGTGTTCCGCGAGCCAGGGCGCGAGCAGGAGCAGCCCGACGGCCATGATGCCTCCGGTGGTCAGGGCCACCAGCCCGGAGAGTCCCAGAATCCGACCTGCCCGTTGGGGATCGCTTTGACGGAACTCGGCGACGTGCTTCGTGGCGGTAAGTCCGAGGCCAAAGCCGGCGAAGATGCCGAACATACCCACCGTCGACTGGATCATGCCCAGTTCGCCGTAGGTGGTCTTACCGAGCATGCGCGCTACCAGAACCGTGGCGGCCAGCATCATGCCGCGGGAAATGACCGACCCCGACATCGACCAGAACGCGCCTTTGAGCAGCCGGTAACCTCGTTCCGACGCTTCGATACGGGCAAGAATGGGGCGTAGTCCGGCCGGGCAGCAGGCATGCACTGTTTTTCGGATGGACAGCGCCGGCATGTTCAGGTCCCCAGGGCCGCGACAATCCGCTTGCAGGCCTGCCCGTCGCCATAAGGATTGACCGCCCGGGCCATGCCCTCGTAGGCTGCCGGATCGCTTAGCAGCCTGGACGTCTCCCTCACGATCATCTCCCGGTCCGTGCCGACGAGCTTGACCGTGCCCGCCTCGACCGCTTCCGGCCGTTCGGTCGTGTCCCGCATGACCAGCACCGGCTTGCCCAGCCCCGGCGCCTCTTCTTGCACGCCGCCGGAGTCCGTAAGAACTACCCGGCATCGGTCCATCAACGCCACAAACGGCAGGTAGCCCAGCGGCTCGATCAGGTGCACGTTGACGCGCCCGGAGAGCAGATCGAAGACCGGCTTCCTGACGTTGGGGTTCAGATGCACCGGGTAGACGAACGCCGTGTCCGAGAAGTGCGTCGCCAGCTCGGAGATAGCCTGGCAGATGTTCTGGAAGCCGTCACCAAAGTTCTCGCGACGATGCCCGGTGACGAGCACCATCGGACCGGCATGGCCGCCAAGCAGCTCCGCGGGTACTCCAGGAACGTCTGGAGGGTCGCGTCGGACCCGGTCGACCGCGATGTGCAGCGCATCGATAACCGTATTGCCGGTGACAAAAACGCGATCCGGGGGCACGCCTTCCTTCAAGAGGTTAGTCTGTGCCCAGGGCGTGGGGGCGAAGTGCAGGTCCGCCACCCGACTGGTGATGACGCGGTTGATCTCCTCGGGAAACGGGGAGAACCGGTTCCAGGTCCGCAGGCCCGCCTCCACGTGACCGACCGGAATGCGGCGGTAGAAAGCTGCCAGCGCGGCGCAGAAGACGGTGGTCGTATCGCCCTGCACGACGACGATATCCGGGCGATGCTCCGCGAGATAGACATCCACCGCCGCCATGACCCGGGCGGTGAGGCCGGCCAGCGTCTGATCCGGCTGCATGAGGTTCAGATCCACGTCGGGAGCGACACCGAAAACGTCGAGTACCTGATCCAGCATCTGCCGGTGCTGGCCGGTGACGCACACGTGGGGCGTGAACTCCGGATGCCGCTTCAGCTCCAGAACCAGGGGACACAGCTTGATGGCTTCCGGCCGGGTACCGAAAATCAAAGCAACTTTCTTCATGTACCCACGCTCAACGACAATCCTTCATCAACTCTTGATACTCATCCCAGACGGCTGCCTCCGCTCCACTGCCGTCAAGCTCCATCTCCAGGACCGACGTGATCACCTCGTGATGGGCGGGGCAGCGAAACAGGTTCAACAGAACCATGGCTTCCTGCTGCCGCAGGCTCCGTCGAGTGGCCCGACGGCCAAGCACGTGGGCCAGAGCGGCGGCGAAGTAGTGAGGCCCCCCGTATTTGATGCCCAGCTTGATCAGCGACATCAGACGGCCCCGGGTCACGCCCGCGGCCGCTTTCAGCCGTGTCAGGTTTCCGCCGCCCCGTTCGAGAGCGAAGCAGCGCCAGAACTGCGACACCAGTTCCGGGTCGGCAGCAATCTGGCTCAACCGCCGGAAGCGCTGCTCAAACCGGCTTTTAAGACCGTCGGCCAGCGGCTCCAGGCGGATTTGGCCATCGGCCACGTTCTGCCGGACGGCCAGGATCTCCACCGACTGAACACCGCCTCGGCTGACCTGCAACTGCGCCAGGAGGCCCACGTACCAGGCAGGCGGCAGTCTGCCGGAGTATTCGAAGAGGAGGTTACCGAGGCTGTAGAAAATCGGAGAACCCCGATAGATCTCCATACCCTGCACGACGTGGGGATGATGTCCGATCACGGCGTGCGCGCCGCAATCAACCAGGAAACGGTACCAGCTCTGCATCCGCGGGCTGGGAGCGAAGTAGAATTCGTTCCCTCCGTGGACGTTGACGATGACAATGTCCGCGTCGCGGCGCGCTTCGCCAATCAGCCGGTGCGCTCGCACCAGGTCGAGCTTCGCACTGCCCGCCGAACGCGTCCCGGCGGTCGAGAATTCCTGCTCCGCGAGTGCCAGCACGGCCACACGCAGATCGCCAGCCTCAACAATGATCGGGCGCTCCGCGGTTTCAAGATCGGGACCGACTCCCACCGGCTGAATGCCCTCGCGCCGGCAGAGCTCGGAGGTCTTGATAGCCGCGCCGGGCCCGTAATCGAGGATATGATTGTTGGCCAGCACCGCCACGTTGACGCCGGCGGTCTTGAGCAGCGAAGCAACGGCCTGATGACCGACCAGCGCCGGCCCTGCCTTAATGATTGGCTCATCGCTGGCAAATAGAGGGCATTCCAGGTTCACCGAGCAGATATCGCTGCTTCGGCAGGCAACGAGTAGTTCGGGCGCCAGCAGACCCTCGGGCCCGTCCCTCAGGGCACTTGCGCTGGCAGGCATCCAAAGGCAGAAATCGCCCCCCGCCAGGATCTTTACCGATCGGTCCTGCGGCGGCGACAGCTCAATCCGAACGAGCGGCTGCATCCTGTTCACGCGACCGAACGCGCTGCCCTCCAGGTCCAGACATCGAAAGCGGGCGATCCTCCCGGCATCACTGGTGCTGCCCCTTGCAGGCCAGATAGAAGACAGTCGCCTCCAGGCTGTGGTGCGAGCCCATTGCGCGGATGTAGCTGCTGATCACACGCTCGACGATCCGCCGCGAGATCCACTGCACGTGACCCTTGACCTGCGCGCGGATCGGGCAGGAGGACACCTCGCGGACATCAAAGCCCCCGAAGCGAAGCTGCTCGCTCACCTGGCCGACGGTGTACTCGGTCACATGATACCCGGACATCAATTGCACGGGTCGACCCAGCAGCGCCCTGATGAGATTCGAATACCGATAACGGCTCGGCGTTGAGATGATCAGCCAGGCGCCCGGTTTGCTGATCCGGCTGATTATGGCCAGCAGGGCCAGCGGGTCCGGCACGTGCTCCCACAGGTTGGCACAGACCACCACATCGAAATACGAATCGGCGTAGGGTGGGCTGCATGCGTCGGCCACGATGAAATCGATTCCGGGGTACCGGGCCGTCGCCTGGGCAATGGCCGAAACGGAATAGTCCAGACCCGACACTTCCCCCCCCGGCACGCACTTCTGGAATTCGGCTGTCATGTGCCCCTCTCCGCAGCCCAGATCCAGAATCGCTGGTGATGGCTGGCCGCCCACGGCCGTGTTGAGCATCCGCGAGATGGTCTCAAACCGGCGCCGGTGAAAGGGGTTCGCCAGGTTTTCAACCACCGTGTAGGGATCGGCCGCCGCGTACTCGTCCGAGGAGGACAGTTGCGACGGCGGCAGAAATACCTTGAATCCTCCCGGATGAACCGCGAAGGGATGCTCCTCCGACCGGGCCGGCCACTGTTCGTATGGACAACCCTCGTCGCCCGTGAGCGCGGAGCCACGGACCCGGTCGATGTATTTTACCCTTGACACGACGAGGCTCCTTCCCGCTGGGCCCCGGGCACAACCGCACCTGTCCGAATATCACGCCCAGACTTGTGAGTC
>BTUC01000495.1:2665-5283 GCA_045863575.1 Phycisphaerae bacterium | reverse complement strand
CTCGAACGCTCCGGCAAGGTCCAGCATCAACTCCACCGAATCGCCGATGCGCTGGGGCTCATGGGCGGTGCGGGCCACAACGAAATGTGGGTTGAAGATCGGCGCCGGGTTGCAGAGCACGACCCATCCTTCTCCGAAGCTGATCGATCGCTGCTCCGGCGGACGGTTGAGCGCACACAGGAAACAGGGGCGTGCGGCAATAGCGGCGGCATCCACGCGGGCTCCGGCGCTGACTGCCCGGGCCGGGTTATTCTGGGCGGTGATTCGCAGGCCATCCAGCTCGTAGGAGCGCGTCCAGGCCTCAGCGAGCCGGCTGATGCCTTCCGACAGCAGGGGCCAGGAGACGGCCTGCTCGCGCCACAGTGCCTCTGCCTGCTGGCAGAGCGTACCCATGAATGTCGAACACCCTTTGGAGATCATGCCTCGGCCGGCCCGCCGTTCCCATGGATGCCCTGGCGCGCTCGAATCTCCAGCGTGCGCAGGCGATCCTTGTACAGGTCATGTCGATTGCGGAGGGCCAGGGGCAGGTTGGCATCCGAGTTGCCCTCCCAGCGACGGCACAGGTAAAGCGGCTCGAAAATGCGCCCGATCTCATATTCTCTCGAGAGACGCAGTCCGATCGCGTAATCCTCGCCGTAGCTCACGTTCGGCAGCGGATGCTCGCGCAGGATCCGGGTCGCGAACGCCCGCGGCGCCCCCAGTCCGTTGACCCGCAGCAGATTGTTGTGTCCGTTCTCGCGCGTCCACTCGCGGTGATCCACGAGTCCCGGGGGGATCTCCGCCAGTTCCATATCGACCATCCGATAGGAACCGACCACCATCACGTACGGTCCGGCATCCATGCACTCGACGATCCGCCGCAGGGTATCGGGCCCCTCGTACAGGTCGTCCGAATCGAGCTGGACGGCCACCCGCCCGCAATGGGACGACTGCACCGCATGATTCCAGCAACCGCCGATGCCCAGGTCCATCCGCGCGGGAATCAGATGCACCAGGTTTCGGTGCTCCGCGGCCAGCCGATTCAGGAGCTCGGTCGTGCCGTCCGTAGAGTGGTTGTCCACTACCAGCACGTTGAATGCGAAAGCTGCCTGCTGGCCGAGCGCCGACCGGACGGCGTCACCGATCGTGCGCACGCGATTGCGCACCGGGATGATTACGCTGGCTTCCACAGGGAATGTTTCATCGGACGGTACCGGCCGGTCGAACTCCGGCGGTACGCGCGCCCCGATCCGCTCCAGGTGCGCGGTAGCCGCCCGTTCGAGCTCCTCCTGGGCGCTTCGGCGACGGGGATCGACGTAGTCGAAGATCTGCTGGCCGGTCGGGCGACTGTCCAGCCGCTGACAGCCATAGAGGACCTCGGGAATGCGCAGCGGCAGCGAAAGCGTGGACACCCTGAGCCGCAGATCGTACAGGCCGGCCCATCGCGTGTCATCGAGCGGCCCCCACCGGTCCAGGGCTCTCCGCACGGTCGCCATGCCCCAAGCCAGGACCGGTCCAAAGTCAAAGCCCTCGCGCAGGCTGCCGAGCTGGTAATCAATGGTGGGATGCTCCACCCAGCCGTCTGGTCCCTGCTCTCGATAGTCCGAATAAAGAATGGAAACGTTGCTCTCCGCGGCGAGGGCGGTGAACCGCTGAAGTCCCGCCGGATCGAGCTGCACACCCGCGTCGCCGTTTACCACCAGCAGAGCGGGGGTGGACACCTCGGCCAACAGCCGGTTCCACACGGCTCCGCTGTAGGGCTCATCCGCGGCAAGGAAAACGCAGGTGGGCGTTTGCGGCGATGTCCTCGGAACGCCGGCCTGAGGGCCACACACGATAACTTGCCGGACTCCCGCTCTGCCGACGGATTCTGCCCACCGCCGAAACGCATCGGGGGGCAGCCGAGTGCTGTAAATGACCAGAATTGTACTCGGGACCACTGTTGTCCACTCGACCATCCGCGGCTATCCCGGCACCCGATGCCCCCGGCCACACCCGGCAGGTGCCAGCCCAGATCATAAGCCGGCGCGGGCGGCGCCGCAAAGCGGACGAGATGGATCGACCGTTTCAGTTCTCCCGCTTGTTGGACAGTCCCTTTTTTGCTAACCTTCGCCCTTTCCCGCAGGAGGCGGGTTGATGACGGGAACGGCGTCCGGCGGTCGATGGTCCGCCGGAGCTTCCGGGAGACCAGACTTCATGCAGGAGCTGCCAATGCGTGCCAGGATGGCTGGGCGGCCTCGCAGCATCGCGGGTCGCGTTCGAATCGTGCGACCGGAGCGGCTGATCGGCGCTTTTCTCGCCGGTTTGCTGTGTGTCGCCGGATGCGGCGACAAACAGGCGGGCGGCATCAGCCGATTGAATCCTCGCGGCGTCCCCTTTCTTGAGGGGGTGCCGGTGCCGGGTGGATTTGACCTGGTGACCCGCTTCACGGAGGACTATGAATCCGGCGGGCAGCGCATGGCCAGGCATACGTACCAGGGCCATGCTGACCCGGCCGCCGTCCGAACGTTCTACCGCGAGCAGATGCCGCTGGTCGGCTGGACGCGGGTCAGCGACCAGAATGTACAAGGCACCGTCACCATCCGTTTTGAAAAGAAGACCGAGGACTGCACGGTGGAGATCAGGCCGACCGGTTTGTT
>BTUC01000495.1:0-2655 GCA_045863575.1 Phycisphaerae bacterium | reverse complement strand
TCAACCGGACGACGATTCAGGTCGTCGTGAAACCATTCAGCCGGACCAACTCCGAGGCACCCAGGCGAAACATGCCATGAAACAAAGCCGACGACACGAACTGAAGACCAACGAACTACGCATCTATCTACAGCAGATGTACGCGACCGCTTCGCGCAACGCCAGCTACATCCTGGGCGGCGTCGCAGTGGTCATCCTGGTGATCGCCCTCGGGCTGTACATCAAGTACCGACAGAACCAGGCTGAGGCCACGGCCTGGAGTGAGTTCGAAGCCCTCCGGCAGGAGGATGTCAGCGAGAACACCAACGTCCTGGAGAAGGCACGGCAGTTCGCTGCGCAGCATAGCGAGGATCCGGACCTCGGGCCCCAGGCTTCCCTGCTTGCCGCGGAGATGGCCTACCGCCGGGCCATGGACGCCAAGGTCAAGCCTGAACAGCGTGTCGAGTTGCTCAAGGATACCCGCCAGCGATACGAGCAGATGATTCAGCGGCACGCCGACCGGCCCAGCGTCGTGCGGCAGGCCCGCATGAGCCTCGCGGCCGTCGAGGAGAGTCTGCTCATGTATGGAGAGAGCACGCTGGACCAGGTCCGCGAGCGCTGGCAGGCAGTGGCCAGTGATCCGGACAGCCCCTACCAGTCCACCGCCTCGGAAAACCTGACGACGCTCGAGCAGCGCACGCGCAAGCTGGAAACGGTGGCCACGCGGCCCGCCGCCCAGACGCGTCCAGCCCCGCTCGCCACGGCACCGGCCGCCGCGACCGCCCCCGGCGCGACGGTCGCCCAACCCGCGGTGGTTCCGCCACCGGCCCCCGCCGAGGAGGCCCCACCTGCGCCCCCGCCGGCCACGGCGACCGGCCCCGGCTGATAGCGCTGCCATTCACCGCTCAATCATGCCGTATGTCGTCTGCCATGGACGGGTTCGGAATCCCTGCGCTCGCCCGACGGCCAGCCACGACTCAGCTTGGAACGCCTCCCGGCAGGCAGCTAAACTGAACGAGCCTTCCATTGAGGTGTCGTGCCGTGAGCCGCGACTTGTCGCCCGTTCCGCTGCCGTATGCCAGTCCGGCAGGAGGACGCCCAGGATGGCTGGCCGTCCTGGCCTGGAGTCTGTTCCGTCCCGGCCAGCTGGGGCAGCGCTGGCCCGAAGACCCGGATGACACTGGCGCCCGGGTGTACAGCACCGTGATGCGAATCGTTGCGGCCATCGCCTTCACCCTGCTGCTTTCCATTCCCAACAGCATGAACGGCGCGCATGTTTTCGCGGCCGGTGCGGCAGCATTCGTGGTCGTCTCCATCCTGTGCGAGCTCGGCCTCACCGCCCTGCTGACCTCTCTGGTCGAGCCTGTTGATGTTCCAGCCGAGGTCAGGTGGCGATTCTGGCGCACGCTGTGCCACGCCTTTTCCACGCACTTTCTGCTGACCCTCGGCCTCATCAGCGGGCTCACGTTCGCGGTCGCCTGGGCGGGATTTGACCGGCAACGACTGCCGCTCGTGTTTGTGGTCGTGCCGTTGCTGATGGTGTTGTGGTGGTGGTTCTGCCTGGGGCAGGCAGTGATGGCTCGCAGCCGTCCATCCAGCCGCCGCACGGCGGTGGTCTTCGTCATTCCGCTGGCTGGTGCCGTAAGCGTCGCCTTGGCGGCAGGGGCATTCCTGCTGATCATCAACCTGCTGAACTAAGAGAATTGCCACACGACTCTCGCCTGAGGTCAGGTCGTGGGCTCCCGGGCGCTGCGTCCGTCGGCCGCGTCGGGTTGGGTGGCACCAGATCGATGCCGCCCGGACCAAAAGGATGGCAGCGGACTATTCGCTTCAGGCCCAGCCAGCCGCCCCGCAGCGCGCCCCACTCGCGGACCGCCTGGATCATGTAATCGCTGCAGGTCGGATGAAACTTACATCCACCGACCAGCAACGGCCGGAGTGCCACCTGGTAGCCGCGGACCAGCGCCTCCACCAGCAGAGCGGGCAGCCGGCCGCAGGACCTGACCCATGGGCGAAGATTGACCATGACTCCATTGTACGAGACCCACCGGCAGCGCATAAAAAAAACGAGCCGGACCGTGAGATCCGACTCGTCTCTATATCAGTAAACAGTGTGTTTATCCGCCGGGCGGCAGGATTACTCCTGACCGCCGCGTGAATCCAGTGATCCGAAGACCGCTGGCCACGCTGAGAACATGCTGACCTTATCACGACCGGCTTTAAAACGGTGCGCCACTTGAGAGACCCGAAGGCCTTTCACCGGGTGCACCACCGGCCGAGCTAGGTTATCCCCTAGAAAGGAGGTGATCCAGCCGCAGGTTCCCCTACGGCTACCTTGTTACGACTTAGTCCCAGTCACCGGGCTTTCCGTCGGCACGACCGAATTGTCGCGACTTCGGGAACTCCCAGCTCCCATGACTTGACGGGCGGTGTGTACAAGGCTCAGGAACACATTCACCGCGTCATGGCTGATACGCGATTACTAGCGATTCCAGCTTCATGGGGTCGAGTTGCAGACCCCAATCCGAACTGAGGGATGTTTTCTGCGATTTGCTCCACCTTGCGGTTTCGCTTCGCTCTGTACCATCCCATTGTAGCACGTGTGACGCCCTAGGCATAAAGGCCATGATGACTTGACGTCGTCCCCACCTTCCTCCGGCTTAACGCCGGCAGTCT
>BTUC01000494.1:0-5285 GCA_045863575.1 Phycisphaerae bacterium | reverse complement strand
TGTTGGCCCGGCTGCCCCCCCCCCCCCCCCGGCCGCTATGGATCTGGCCTATGCTTCCGTCCCGCTGTTGCAGGTGCCCGCAGCATCGCCCTCGGCTTCACGCTCGGCCGTTGGCCACCACGCCTCGTAGCAATCGTGGCAGAGCTTCTCACCACTCTTCAGATGGTAGACCACCTTACGCACGCGTCCGCATGCTTCGCAGATGCCGCCGGTTCGCGGTGGATACATCTTGCCGTCGGCCCGGCGGCTCCGGCGAATGTATTCATCGCGGGCGAGACGTTGGCCGGCATGGAATACCCACACACGCATGCCTATCCACAAGACGACGAGGATCACGCCACTGAACAGGAGGCACAACAAGCCCCCAAGGATGAGGACGATGTTGCTCGTGAACATCTCGAGCTGGGCCATGAGCGATTCTTCCTTGCGCAGAGCATCCCCTCGGTTTCTTTGCGCGCGGAGAAGCCCAGTCATACAAGCTTCGAACGAACGTGCATGTGCTGAAGAGATACCTGACAACGGGGCTGCAGAGACGTCTATTGCTCGGGGCGTGGTTCCCCGGACGTCCGAACTGCGTCGCGCCAGCGAAGCAGCGTGCCGGCGGTTTCGTCGCAGGCTTCAGCAGCGGCGTCATCGCCGGTGTTGGTCGCAATCAGGAGGGAGAAGTTGCGCTCCGGAGAGACCCAGATTACCGCATAGTTCATCGTATTGCTGCCGGCATGGGTGAGCACTCGCCCGCCCCAGTCGCGCATGACGACACCCCAGCCCATCGCGTACTCGCCGCCTTCGGGGACAGCATGCAGCCGATCGAACGTCTCCGGCCCCAGCAGCCGGATGCCGCCCTGGCCCCGCGCCGCGTGAAGCGCGGCATACCGGCCCCAGTCCTCCAGGGAGAGGTGAACCGTCCCCGCCGGCCCCAGCCAGGCGGGGTTGTCGGCATCGGGTCCGGGCTCGAACGACATCCGCTTTCCGAACCACAGGCGCATATGCCCCCAAGGCTGATCCACCTGCTCCGGCGTGCCGGCCGAGCCGAACCCGGCCGAGCGGACGCCCAGCGGCTCGAAGAGCCGGCGGCGCATGAGGTCCTCCCAGGGCCGCCCCGCCACCTGCTCGGCTATGGCCCCCGCGACCACGTAGCCGTAGTTCGAATAGATGAACTGCGAACCGGCCTGTGCCGCCGGCGGAAGCCGCAGACTCATCTGGGCGAGGTACCTGCGCTGCCCGCGGATCGGGCCCGACCTGTTGCGGTTGGCAATAAACAGGGCCACGGCGTCGGGACGCTCGCCGGAAGGCAGCCCGGAGCGGTGCAGCAGGAGCTGTTCGAGCGTGACCTGCTGGTATTCCGGCCGGATGCTGGCTTTCCCCTCAGGGAACACGTCGAGGATGGTGGTGTCCCACGACAGGTGCTCTTCCTCGACCAGGGTGGCGATCAGGGTGGCGGTCATCGACTTGGTGCACGAGCCGATGTGGAAGCAATCGTGAATGGTCACGGGCTCAGACGAGCCGACCTTGCGCACACCAACCGCGCCAATGGCCACCAGCCGGTCGCCCTCCATCACCGCGCCCGCCAGGGCCGGAAGCCGGTGCCGGGCCCGGATCGGCTCCAGCCACGCGCTCAGATCTTCAGGCGGTGGTAAAGGAGCCTGAGCGTCACCCGCACCGGCCGGCGCGCTGGTCGCCGCCATCCACTCACCCGTAGGCGTGTGGCTGCAGTGACATAAGAGGATCAGCCCAACAGAAGCGGCCGTAAGACCACGACGGCAGGATTCGCTCACCTCACTTCCCATCTCAGCGATCTCTGCGAGCTCTGTGGCTAATCAAACCGAGCAAGACAGAGCACCGATCCCGATGTGCTCGAGTGCGCTTACTTGGCGTCGGCTTTGGCCGCCCACTTCGTGCCGCGGACCAGCAGCTTTCCGAAGTTGGGATCGCGGCAGGCCTTCGCGTCATGGCCGAGCACGTAGCCGAAGACGCGGCCCTGGCCGTAGTCCAGCGTCCAGGCCAGGGGCTCAGTCTTCTTGCTCCACTCTGACTCGGCCTCCACCAGCACGTTGATCTTCGCATCGCCGACCAGCTTGGCGTACAACTCGTCATCGGCCTCGAAATCCGACACGCCCTGGGTGATGAAGTGGTCAGGCTCGGTGATCTTGACCTTGAACTTGCCGCGCGGGCCGTGGCCTGAACCGGTCGTCCAGATCCGGCCGATGAGATCGCGAAACTCCGGCCAGTCCTCAAACGCCCGCACGGAGAAGTGGAACGCGACCAACCCCTTGCCGCCTTTGACGAAGTCGGTGAGGTTCTCGCGGGCCTTGGGCGTGATCCCCGGGCGCTGCCAGTTGTAGTAGTTGAGCAGGATCACGTCGTAGTTCTTCAGCGCGGAGGATTCCAGCACCAGCGGCTCCTCGCTGACCACGACCTCAAAATCGCCGGACGCTTCCAGGTGCTCGCGGAGGATCGGCGAGGTCTCGCGCCAGTTATGCGCCGGCACGTCGCGCCCCGTGACCAGCAGGACACGGGTGAGCTTCTTTTCGGCGGGCTTGTCGGCCGCCTGGCCGGGAACCAGCAGACTGACCAGCAGCGACACGGAGCAGAGCAGCAGTTTCACGTTCCACCTCACGCGGGATGAACTCAGGATGCCCGCGTACACGCGCACGCTGGGCGATCGGGTCAGGATTATACCCGTTCGCCACGCCGTGCGCCAGTGGCCTGCGCCCCACTGTCGCGAGTCAGTGCAGATTCAGCCGGCACCAGTACAGATTGCGCCGGGCCTGCGTTACCAGAACTAGGTCATAGCCCGCGGTGACCAGCCAGTTCTGCCCACCGATCTCCAGATCGGTCACCACCGGCTCGGTCCACCCGTTCCAGCCCGTGCCCGCGGTATATATCATCCGGCCTTCTTCTCCCCGCCAGACCATGACCACCACCTCTCGCTCGCCCACCGCCGAAACCGCCGCGGCCGCGCTGCGTGGATCCCAACTCTGGCCCTCACCAATAACGGCAGGCTCGCTCCACCTGTGATCATCGTAGTGGCAGCCCCACAGCCGAGTCGGATGGCGAGGGCAGGGGTAACATGCTTCTCCGGAGGATGGCGCGTCGTGAAACCACAGGACCTGCATTTTCCCATCCGTGACCGGCAACACCAGTGGATCGCGAAATGAAGTACAATCGTGCACAACCTCCGTCCACCCGAGCCAGTTGTGAGCTACGTCGCGAACGTGCAGAAGCTGAATCCCGCCAAGTCCCGAACGCCTGTAGAACAGGTCGTAGATGCCCTCAGACTTCCGCACGATCGGCACCGGGTAGCAATCTGTGAACGGGAGCTTCGGAAACTCATAGAGGGCACGTGGTGAGGATGCCACACCCTGACGGATGCGCGCCTGCAGGAGATGCTGACGATCCTGCCCTGAATCCGGGAAAGCCAGGAACGGCAGGTAGTATTTGGTCCAGAGCAGGTCGAATCCCCCTGTGTAGGGAATCAGGCGACTACCAGCCAGCCAATCATCGGTTTCTATCCGCTGCGGTCGGTTCCACCCGCGTGAGTCAAAGGAGATCAGAGCTGGATGATTCCGAGGCGAATTCGCAGGTGAGTCCGGGAGAATCAAGAGGGCGTGCCACTTACCTTCTGCGTAAGCCAGATCGTCCGGAACGTCTCGCCACCCATGAGACGCTGGATACCCGTCAAAGAACGCCGAGCCTTCGATTCCATCACTGCTAATCACGGCCATTCCGAGATATTCTGACGGTCGAAACACCTCACAGGCGCGCGGTTCCATCGGACGATCGCCCAGCACCGAATCCGGCAATCTGGGATACTCCGACGGGTCCAGAATCAGCTCCGAGCATTCGACCCGCCAGCGCTCAATCTCCTCGTCCCAGTGCAGTGTTCTATGATCCACCTCCCGGTGCCACAGCACACCCACCTTGCCGTCTTCGCCGGCGCTTACCTGAATGCCATCCACGCGGGCAAATCGAGGTAGTGTCTCATCAATCGGCCCCTTCAGGCTCGCAGGTAATTCCAGGCGCCAGGGCATGCTCGACCGCAACGCCGGCCGCGGCCGTGTGCATGAATCGCACCCGGCCAACAGCAGCAGAGCGGCGACGGCGCCGTGCCCGAAGCTACGAGCGACTCGACATGTTCCTCGATTGCACAACTTCGTCCGATTCGTCTCCGACCACATGATGCACCTCACGAAGAACCCAAAGCTCGCTTGCGGAGAAATGAGATGGCACCCGGACCAGGCCAAGCACCAGGCCGATGAGTCCCCCCGCCACGTGGGCGAGTGGGACGGGAACCATTGCGTCGTCGGCCACAAATACCGCCGCACCCGTGGCAGACTCGAAGGCGATCTTCGCCACGAACGCCAGCAGGAGCAGGGCCGCGGCGGCCACCCCGGTATGGCGCCGGGCCGCGGCCTGCTCCCGCAGGATCTGAACCCCCAGCAGGACGAACAGCGCCGAGTCAAGGCCGGACAAACCGCGGTAGATCTCGAGGCCCGGCTGCAGCTACCAGGCCGCGGCCGGGATTACCACGCCCGCGCCGGCCAGGCAGGCCAGGAACCGGCGCGGGCTGCGCCGTTCGCACAACGCCCCAACGGCGGCGAACATGATCACGTCCCAGAACAGGTGCTCCAGCGAGAAGTGCGTGAGGTGACAGGACACGATCCGCCAGAGTTCGCCGGCTGCCAGTCCCGTGCGCTCGTACTGCAGCGCGGCCGTGGCGGCCGGCGAGAACCAGATCAGCACGGCCGCGGCGGACAGCAGCAGCGAGACGCACCCCGGTCGCCTCGCCGCTGCCGCCGCCAGAACTCGCCAATGGCCCGACCTGTCCTGAACCCCGTCTCGGTTCCCAACCCCACTTCGAGCAGCACGTGTGTGCCACTGCTGTGTCAGCAGTGGTTGGACGCCACGGACACTCCCGATCCCTCGAACACTGCTCACAGAGCAGTGGCACACGCGATTGGATCGTTGGGGACGATCATTGCTGATTGCGAGAGTGCCGGTCATTCGTTCACCTCGATCGAATGTGTGCCACTGCTGTGTCAGCAGTGGTGGGACACCACGGACGCTTCCGAGCTTCCCGGCACTGCTCACAGAGTTTGCTGTTACCCAGATCCTCTGCCTTAGCATCTGGCAGAAGTGCCGTTTCCCACTCCGCAGGGGCGGCAGGTCCGATCCGTCTGATCGGTCCGATGCGTCTGGGCGATCCGAGCGGCCAGATCCATCCGAGCGGTCGGATCCGTCCCATCGCCGTTTCCCGCCCCGCAGGGGCGGCTGTCAATAGCCGG
>BTUC01000493.1:0-5292 GCA_045863575.1 Phycisphaerae bacterium | reverse complement strand
CGCGTGGGCCACTCGTCGGGACCAACCGAGTGCTCCGCGGCGGATCCTGGGGCAGTGTCGCCCTCAACCTGCGCTGCGCGTACCGCAGCAACGGCGTACCGACCTTCTGCGGAATGCTCAACGGATTCCGACTGGTCGTCTCCGGCGCGCAGTGATCCGCGGCGTGAATCGGGCTCGAGGAATCGAGAAGATGCAGAGCACAGATCCAACCCTTCAGAACTCCGCTGTCCTGCGGGCCGGCCCGTCTTGGCGGCCGTGGCGGCCTGCCCTCTGCGTGCTGCTCGTCGCCTGGTGGCCCTTCCACCATGGCACACGCGGCGAGATCCTCTGCGGAGAGTCGGGCGTATTGTCCATCGATAACGACGGCTGCGACGAGTCCGGCGTGTTTACCATCGACAACGGCGGATGCAGCGAATCCCAGGTTTTCACCATCGACAACTGCCAGTTGCCCGCCGATCTCAATGAGGATGGCCGGGTCGATCAGGATGACCTCACCCTGTTCATCGCGTGTGCTTCCGGCGCTTCAGTGCCGTTCGCCGACGGATGCGGAATCAGCGACTTTGATGGCGACGGCGATGTGGATCAGTCCGATTTCGGATTCCTTCAAAGGTCCTTCAGCGCCGACACGCCGGGCTGCGGCAACTGACGATCATCAATTCGGCCGCGGCTCCACACGTTCAAGAGTCGCCACCAGGGCGCCCGGCTCGGTCTTCAGTCCGATCACGCGGAACCTGGGCATCTCGGGCAGCTTCACGTCGTTGGGCAACTCAACCCCATCCAGGAACTGGCTGGGCAGCGGCAAGGGCCTTTGTCGCCTGCCGCCGTCCGCAAATCCCAGCGCGGGGCGCACCTGCTCGTCGAAGCCGCCGAGAATCCGCCGAATCGTGCTCCGCGGCAGGCGTAAGGAACCGCCGGACACATCCTCCAGACGCACGAACAGCGAGTGGGCCGAAGCCTCGGCCGTGAGCCGGGCGCTCACCACAGTGCTCAAGCCACCGTCGCTGTAGGTCACTCCGACCCGAATGCTGCCCGGCTCGATCAAGATCACGGGTTCCCTCACCGACGATGGGAGCCAATCACGACTGGGGGCATAGAGGGCTACCCGCTCGCTCAGCCAGGCATTGAGCTGGTCCTGCGTCAGACGGAACTCGAACGGAGCACTAGCGTTGTTGAGCGCCTCGCTCAGCGCGTCCACGGTGGCCAGGGCATCGTTCTTCACGTGTTGCTGCCGTGCAGGCGGAATCCGCACCGGCTTGTACCAGTCAGGGATGTGTTGAAAGAGCATCCAGACTGCGAACAGACCGATCAGCAGCAGAGTGCCGAGCCCCCCCGCAATCCACCTCCACCGTCTGCGCCGCTGCCCCATCAGCCGACCTCCCCGTGGTTAACCGCAGCCCCGCCCCCCCTGGCGCCCGGCCGTTTGTCCACCCCCCGTGAGACTGATAGAATACCCCCCGAGGAGCGTCTTGCGAAGTGAGTTATGAGGGCGCATCGGCCGCGCCTGGCCGGCTCCGAGATGAATGCTGTCCGACAGGGAAGGCTCGCCATGGGCATGACCGTCACTGAAAGAATCCTTGCCCGCCACGCCGGCAAATCGCAGGTGGAGGCGGGTGACAACATCTGGGTCAACGTGGACGTCCTGATGACCCATGACGTCTGTGGTCCGGGCACGATCGGCGTCTTCAAGGAGCACTTCGGCGAGAAGGCCCGTGTCTGGGATCCGGACAGGGTTGTGATCATCCCCGATCACTACATCTTCACGGCCGACACCAAGGCCCACCGCAACATTGAAATCCTCCGGTCCTTCGTGCGCGAGCAGGGCATCAAGTATTACTACGACCCGGATTTCATCCAGGGCGAAGGAATGCCCAATCCCTACAAGGATCCGACCCGGACGAGCTACAAGGGTGTCTGTCACAAGGCTTTGCCGGAGGAAGGGCACGTCCGGCCGGGCGAGATTCTGCTGGGTACCGATTCCCACACCTGCACGGCCGGCGCATTTGGTCAGTTCGCGACCGGCATCGGCAATACGGACGCCGGCTTCGTCATGGGGACCGGCAAGCTCTGGCTCAAGGTTCCACCCACGATGAGGTTTGTCTTCCATGGGCAGATTCCGCCCTATCTGACCGCGAAGGACCTCATCCTGGCCGTCATCGGCCAGATCGGAGTCGATGGGGCGACATACCGGGCCATGTACTTCACCGGGGAGGGCATCGGATCGTTGACCCTCGAAGATCGCATGACCCTGACGAACATGGCCATCGAGGCAGGTGGCAAGAACGGCGTCTGCGACGTGGACGAGAAGACGCTCCAGTACGTCCGGAAACGGTCCAATGTGCAGGATTGGGAGGTTTACCAGGACGACACTGATGCCAGCTACATCTACGAGCATGCCTGGGACCTGAGCACCATGGAACCGCTGGTGGCCAAGCCACACTCGCCGGATAACCGGGACACCGCGCATAACTGCCGGGGTGTCCAGATCGACCGCGCCTACGTCGGTTCCTGCACGGGCGGCAAGATCACGGACATGATTTTTGCGGCGAACATCCTCAACGGCCAGAGTGTCAAGGTGCCGACCTTCGTGGTGCCGGGATCAACGGAGGTGCACGCCGACATGCTCCGGCTCAACCTGCGGGGCGAGCCCTGCCGCGATGGCGAGAAGTCGATCATGCGAACGCTGGCGGATGCCGGGTGCAGCATCGGCCCGGCGAGCTGTGCGGCCTGCCTGGGCGGACCGGCGGACACGTTCGGCCGACTCAACGAGCCGATCACCTGCATCAGCACCACCAACCGCAATTTTCCGGGTCGGATGGGCCACCGCGAGGCGGGGGTCTACCTGGCCTCGCCGCTCACAGTGGCGGCCAGTGCACTGACCGGCCGTATCACCGACCCGCGGGAATATGTGGGCGAGCCGATTCTCACCGGCGCTGCCGGGGCACAGTAAGAGTCAATCCGGCCAGGGGTGCCACCGCTCAGCAAGCTTGCTGTTACCCACAAATCTTCATGCTGAGGTAGAAAATGTGGCATCGGTAAGCTGGGGAGCGCGCCCCACAGTCCGGCGTTCCGGCCTTGCGGAAGAGAAATTTTGGGAAAGCTACGAAACCGGCTGGTTCCATCGGGACCAGTACAGCTTGATGCTTTCCATCATCTCCTGGAACTTATCGAAATCCAGCGGCTTGGTGAGGTAGCTGTTGGCAAAGTTCTCGTAGGCCAACGTCTTGTCTACGTGAGCCGTGGAGGTGGTCAGTACGACCACCGGGATGGTCCTGAGACTCTCGTCAGACTTCAGTTGCCTGAGCACCTCGTGACCGTCCACCTTGGGAAGCTTCAGGTCCAGAAGCACGACGTCCGGCCGGCGCGAACGCGACGCGAAGCTGCCTTTCCCCTGAAGGTAGTCCAGCGCCTCCGAACCGTCGCTGACGCGGTCCACCGTTATTCCGGCCTGCGGGTCAGCGAGCTGCAAAATCACCAGTTTGGCGTGAGCATTGTTATCCTCCACCAGGAGGAAGTGGGTACTTCTGGATTCCATTCCGCTCAGCCCTCCGCGGATACCGAGCCCGGTTCTTCCAGGGCAGATCTGGGAAAGGCCAGCCAGAACGTTGCACCCTGATCTGGAGTCGACTCGACCCACACGCGCCCGCTGTGGATCTCCATCGCCCGCCTCACAATGGCCAGCCCAACGCCCGTCCCGTCCGTATTTGAATCCAGCCGCTCGAAAAGGTCAAATATCTTCTCGTGATAATTCGCGGGGATACCCGGGCCATTGTCCCTGACGAAAAACCGTACCTCCTCGCCGATGACCTCCCCTCCTGCCTCGATGCGGGGCAAGGGGTTCGTGGAACCATGCTCCACGGCATTGGAGACCAGATTGTCAATAATCTGGGCGATCCGTTCCTTATCGGCGTAGATCACCGGCATGTCGTCCTGGATGTCCAGATCGATCCGTCTTCCCTGGATGGCCGCGTCATGCAATCGCATGACCTTTCGGACCAGGTCGCTCATATCCACACGCTCGGGCGGACGGATAAGCCGCCCAACCCGACTGAGATTCAGCAGATCGTCGATCAGCCGGGCCATCTGGCCAATAGCGGCCTTGATCTGCTCAGCGAACTCGGCCAGGCGATCCGTACGCCCCTCGCGCAGATCCCGCTCCAGCAACCCGGCGAAGCCCTGGGCCGTCACCAGCGGTGATTTCAGATCGTGCGACACGGTGTAGAGAAACTGCTCGATTTCGTCATTGAGCTCCGGTGTCTCAGAACTGGAGCGCCGCCATGCCTCGGTTTTTTGCCCCACGCGTTCCTCCAGTTCTTGAATTGCGAAGACCTGCTCAATCATAACCGAGCATAGGGTAAAAACCACCCCCCGCCGCCGGCGATGCGCTGCAGAAAAGCCGCAGGCACCTCGAAAGGCGGCTGCGGCTGACAATGACGTCCTGGAAGGATTAAAAAACGCTCAGGCCACGATGTCGCTGATCGTCACTTCGAGGTGACGCTGGCGGTGACCGAACTTGCGCCGGTAGTTCTTGCGCTCACGCATTTTGAAGCCGTGAACCTTTTCGCCCTTGATCTCACCCGCTACTTTGCCGACCACCTTCGCACCATCGACCAGGGGCTGGCCGATGCGGGCATCGGCGCCCTGACCCACCATGAGCACGCGGTCGAACTCGATGGTTTCCTGATCCTCGGCCAGGTCGCGCAGATCGACGTAGATCTTGTCGCCCGCACTGACCTTGTATTGTCGCCCGCTGTCTTCGAAAATCGCGTACACCGGATAAACTCCAGTTACAATGCATGCACCCAAAAAATGTCGAGCCGGGTATTATGGTCTGTCCGATGGGTTGCGTCAAGTCGCGGACCGTTCCATGGATGCTTTAAAGATCGTTTCCATGGCCCAGCCACTCCCTGCCGGGATCGATGTGGCGTTCCCAGTGCCGCTCAGCGAGCACCTCGCCCATGGTGCGTGTCCGCGCAAGGCCTCGATCGACGCTCGCCCGAGTCACCAGAACCAGGACGGCGGCCGCGGCCGCGCAGGTGACGCGTGCCAGGTGAACCTGGGCCCGCTGCCAGCGGGTCAGTTCAGGACGCATGCGGAGAAGCCGCCTGGCCGCCTCAGAAGCCCGCGCTGCTCGCCGCAGCATCCGTAAGGCCCGGCCGTTGGCCCTGGCGGCCAGATCGGCGGGTGCAGCCTGCGTTCGGAGCAGAAGCAGCCCAGCGTGGACTTCGTTGGTTCGACGTACGCGGTCCGCACAGCCTGGACAAGATTGGACGTGGGCTGCCAGCTCCACAGGCA
>BTUC01000492.1:0-5313 GCA_045863575.1 Phycisphaerae bacterium | reverse complement strand
CGCCCCCGGTCGGCGGGGGGTGGGCCGGGGTGGGGGCTTGGCCGTCAGCGGGCTCTCGGCCACCGCTACGCCCCGCCCGCTCGTCGACAGCGGGAGTTCATTCCACACATTCCCGCCAACTCTCAAGCCCAACACCCAACACCGCTCACCCAACACCCAACACCTCTCACCCCAACACCCAGCTCTTCACTCATGACTCATCACTCTACTTGACTTGTCGTCCGTGACATTGTTTGTACTTCTTGCCCGACCCGCAAGGGCAGGGTTCGTTCCGGCCGACCTTGGGCTGTTCGCGGCGAATGGTCGCCGGGCGTGAAGCCTCGCCCTGGGCCCGCATGGCCGCCTGCTGATCGGGGGTCATGCCGGCCGCGGCGGCAGCGAAGCCGCCCGTCGCACCCGCATTGTGCGTCAATACCATCGATGCTGCCGAGGTGGTCGTCGACGAGGCTCGCGCCTGAGCGGGATCGCCTCCCGCGGACACCTTGAAGATCATGTCCGTCACCCGCTCGCGGATCGACTTCCACATCTGCTCGAACTGGTCGCGCCCTTCAATGGCGTACTGGCTCTGCGGATGGGTCTGATCCCCGCCCAGCGGGCGCTGCATGATAGCGTGCTTGAGGTGATCCATTTCCAGGAGATGGTCCTTCCATCCCTGGTCATAGATCCGCAGCAGCACGTAGCGTTCGAGCTGAGAAAGCTCCCAGCGGGCCATCTCCTCGCCGGCCTGTAGCAGGATCTCACGGCGGTCGGCCTCCGGCGATGCCAGCGCCTCCAGGTCCACGGCCCGGCCGAAGCGGGTTCGCGCCCAGTCCACCAGTTCGCCGTTGGCGCTGGCGTCGGAACGTTGCAGGGCTTCGTCGATCTCCCGCTCCAGCCCGCGCTCGCGGAATTCTCGGGTCAGCGCCACCAGTTCCTCGGCGATCTGCTCGACGCTCTTGCCGGCCAGCCGTTCGGTGGTCCAGCCGGCGTTGAACTTCGAGTTGGCCCAGCCCACGACGTACTGGAGGGCGTAGCTGTTATCCGTACCCGTGTTGGCGAAGGCCTGATTGATAATGGACTCGACCGGGTAGTGCACCTCGCGGTAGGCATACGCTTCGCGCACCTTGGTATCGATGATCTCGGCCACCTGATCCGCGGAACCTTCGGCGATCTCCTCCGCCTTCAGGTCGATGGCGAACTTGTTCCGCGCCCAATCGGCCAGCGCCCGCCGGCCGTAGCCGGGATCGAGGTAAGCTTCGATGGCCGAGAGATCCACCTTCGAAAAGTGCTCGTCGGCCGCCTCCAGCAGCATCTCCTCGATCTCGTCGGGCCGCATGCGCCGCAACTGGTTCTGGCTCAGCGACACGTTGCAGACGCGCTGCGCCCACTTGAGCAGCCCCCCGACGTCCCATTCCGACGGCTCGGCGTCCGGATCGATGTATTCGCCCAATGTCGTGCGGATCGATTCGGCCGATTCGTCCTTGGCTTTCTCGCGGATGCGGTTCTCGAGGTACTGCGGGTTATCCTCACCTTCCAGGAGCTCCGGCTCGATGTTGACGTCCAGCGCCGTCCGGCACCAGTCGGCAATCCGCCGGGCAACGTAATCTTCCGCCAGGTAATCCCGGGCGGCCATGTCGATGACTTCATCAATCATCCGCCAGATCAGGTCGGTGAGCCGCCGGCCCTCGAGAATGCGCTGCCGCTCGGAGTAGAACGCCCGTCGCTGGTAATCCATCGGCTCGTCCCACTGGAGCAGGTGCTTGCGGATGCCGAAGTTGCGTTCCTCCACCTTCTTCTGGGCCCGCTCGATGCCCTTGCTGACGCGTTTGTCCTCCAGGCTGACGCCCTCGGTGAAGCCGAGCTTCTCCATCATCTTGAGCATCCAGTCGGGCATGAACAGCTTGAGCAGGTCGTCCTCCAGCGAGAGGAAGAAGCGGCTGGAACCCGGGTCGCCCTGGCGGCCGGAGCGCCCGCGGAGCTGGTTGTCGATGCGCCGCGCCTCATGCCGCTCCGTGCCCACAATGTGCAGTCCGCACGGCGAGTTGAGCGCGCAGACCTTGCGGCCCATCTCCGGGAAGCGCGGGTCCAGCTTGGGCTTGAAACAGTGCGCGCAGTTGGTGGCCGGGTCGTACTCGGGGCAGTTGATGCAGCACTTCGTGCTCAACGTGGGGAACAGCGTCAGCGACCGCTGCGGGTACCCCGGCATCATCTGCGTGACGTTCTCGGGGACCTTGCACTTCTCGTAGACCACGCCGGGGCCGAGCTTGATGTCGGTGCCGCGGCCGGCCATGTTGGTGGCGATGGTGACGTTGCCCACCGGGGCCTTATCGGCGCCGCGCGTCGGCTCGTGCGTCTGGCCGGCCTTGGCCACGATCTCCGCCTCGCGGGCGTGGTTCTTGGCGTTGAGCACCTCGTGCTCGATGCCGTAGGTCTTCTCCAGCAGACGAGAAAGCTTTTCGGAGTTCTCAACACTGGTGGTGCCCACCAGAATCGGACGGCCACGGGCCAGGTTGCCTACCACGAAGTCGTAGGCCTCCATCATAAACTGAATCGTGGCGGTATCGCCATTCTCGGCTTCGTTGAACCGCTTGATGGCCTCGTCCAACCGCTGCAGCTTGGCCCGCTTCCGGCCGTCGTCGCCGTCCTCGCGCTCCACCACCGGCTTGAGCCGCTCGAACACCCGCACCAGCAGGAACGGATCGTTGGGCCGGCCGTGGCGGTGCATCTCGTGGATCTCTTCCACGATCATGTTGTACTTGTCGGCCGTCGTGCGGTAGATGCGGTCATTGTGATCGAGGCGGTTCACCGGCCGGTTGGTGGGGATGGCCACCACCTCCAGCTTGTAGATCTTCATGAACTCGTCCTGCTCGGTCATGGCGGTTCCGGTCATCCCCGCGATCGAGCCGTAGAGCTTGAAGAAGTTCTGGATGGTGATGGTGGCCAGTGTCTGCGTCTCTTCCTTGACCGGCACACCCTCCTTGGCCTCCACCGCCTGGTGCAGACCGTCCGACCACTGCCGCCCGTGCATGAGCCGCCCGGTGAACTCGTCCACGATGATCACCTGGCGGTCCTGGACGACGTACTCCTTGTCCCGCTCGTAGACCGTGTGGGCGCGCACGGCGTTCTCGATGAGATGCGGATACTCCATGTTCGCGCCGACGTAGAAGCTGCCGATGCCGGCCTCGTCCTGGGCCTTGGCCACGCCGTCGTGGGTGAGATGGGCCTGCTTGCGGTCGCGCTGGATGGCGAAGAGCTGCTTGTGCAGAATGGCTTCCGCCTCGTCCTCGGTCAGCATGGATGGATCGATCTTGAAGCGCTTGACCGCGTCCTCGAATTTCTGGTTCTTAAGCAGTTCCTCCGGCGGGTGATCACCCCAACCGGAGATGCGGGTCGCCGTCTCGTTGTTGAGCCGAGCCTGCTCGCGGACCAGCGACCGAGCCAGGCTGTCCGCCCATTTGTACCGGCTGACGTCATCGCGCGCCGGGCCGCTGATGATGAGCGGCGTACGGGCTTCGTCGATGAGGATGGAGTCCACCTCGTCCACGATGGCGAAGTCCAGCCGACCCTGGACCTGATCCTCCTTGCGCGTTTTCATGTTGTCGCGCAGGTAGTCGAAGCCGAACTCGCTGTTCGTCCCGTAAGTGACATCGCAGGCGTACGCCTCCTGACGGATGCCCTCATGGCCGCCGGGGTCCTGCTGGGCCTGGATGTAACCCACGGTGGCGCCGAGCAGTTCGAAGATAGGCCGGGCGAACTCGGCGTCGCGGCGGACGAGGTAATCGTTCACCGTGACGATGTGCACCTTCTTGCCTTCCAGGAACTTCATGTACGCAGCCAGGTGGCAGACGATGGTCTTGCCTTCCCCCGTTTTCATCTCGGCCACGTTGCCCCAGTAGAGCACCTGCCCGCCGATGAGCTGGCAGTGAAAGTGGCGGTGCTTCTGCGCCCGGTCGGACGCCTCACGCAGGGCCGCGAAGGCCTCGGGCAGCACGCTTTCAACCGGCTCCCCGTCGGCGAGGCGGTGCTTCAACTCGTCCGATTTGGCACGCAGTTCATCCGGCGTCAGGGCACGAAACCGGCCCTCGAGAGCCATGACCTCATCCGCCACCGCGCCGTAGCGCTTCAGCAGACGGTCATTACGCGAACCGAAGAGCTTGCGGGCCACCTTGCCGGGCAATTCCAGGAGTTTCATATTCATGTTCCCATTGTGGGTTTACGGGCAGCGGACAGCAGATACACGCGATCAGGGTTCATAAATGCGGGAAGAGCGGACCGGATGACCGGGGAAGCCGGAGTGCGGCTCCAACGGCAAAAAGGCACTAGCGAGCCAGGGCCGCTCCGATGCGCATGACCTGCAGTTGAACGGCCAGCACGATCAAGGCTACACCAAAGGTGAGGGCCAGACGGCCGGCGCTGTAGCTCTGGGTAGGATTCGAGGGGACGTGGTCGTCCTCGTGGTGCGGCTCGCCCGGCACGCTCTCCGGCGCCTGCCAGACCAGCTCGGTCATCGGGCGGTTCCGCGAGCACCGGGGGGAGAAGCGCCCGGCCAGCACCGCCACGTGCAGCGCAGCCACAACCGTGGCCAGACCCACCGCGGAAAAAGCGGCCGGCCGGGCAATCGGCGGCGGACTCGGACGGAGCGCATGCACCTGCATAGAAATCATTATAGCCGGCCTGCCCAACAGTGGAAACCACTCCGCCGAATCAAGCGTGCAGCCGCCCAAGGACTGCCAAACTCCCGAAGAACCTCCGGGTGTGCCACTGCTCTGTGAGCAGTGTCTGGATCAGCAGGGACGTGCGTGGTAGGCCGGCACTGCTGACACAGCAGTGGCACACATGCCCACGCTGCCACCTACCGTGGCCGGGTTCGCCCGACCGATCTGGATCACACCGCCATTTCCACCTCGTCGCCGTTCTTCTCGGACGAACGCAGGGCGGCGTCCATATACGCACAGATTTCCAACGTATCGTCTATCGGGAAAGGCGGCTTGCGCGTCTTGAAAAATCTTGCGATGGTCGCCACCAGGCCGGCGTAGAAGTCACCGGCTGAGGCGACGCGCTGGGGCGGGCTCTTCTCGCACAGGACGGTGGCCCCGAAGGCGGACTTGCCCTTGCGGATGCCCCGCATGGTGCCCAGCCGCCCGTCCGACCAGACGCCGGTGGCCAGGTCCCCGTCCGGCGTGCTCAGGCACTGCACGCTCTGACAGCCGCGGCCCATGATCGTGTAGAGGATCTCGACGCCGTGAACGCCGTACCAGAACAGACCCGGGTTGGTCTTCTCCAGATGCGCGGGCCCGAATGCGTCACAGCCCAGGACCTTGCCATGCGATTCGT
>BTUC01000491.1:0-5318 GCA_045863575.1 Phycisphaerae bacterium | reverse complement strand
CGACTCCCCGCCTGATTCTGTCACCCGCTGAAAAAAGCGTTCTGCGGATTCTGCTGGACTGGAACCACGGCCGGTTTGTCGATGACAGCGGGTTTTCTGCCCCGCGGGCCCACGTGCCCAGCTTCATGATCGACGCCATGCTCTCCCGGATTAGCTCTCATGACTTGGTGGCACTCTCCACCGCAAGCGAAAGCCTTCGCGCCGCCGGCCTGATCGGTTTCGAAGTGGTCAGCCCTGGGGACCTGAGGCCGGACGCGTGGAACCTGCCGAACGGCCAGCGACTGGAAATCGACTGGGTTGAAACAGGATCGGCCCCTGGAGCTCGCCAAATCGAAGCGCGAATCGACGGCCGAGCTATCACCTCGCTGCCGGACGACTGCACGATCTGCCCGAACTGCTGCGCGCCCACGACGGAAAGCGGCCTACCTTGGAGCAGCCAGGCCGGACCGATCTGGAAGTGCCCCATCTGTAACGACTGGAAAAACGAACCCACGTACGGATACCCCGGGCCGGTATTGACGCCCGCGGGCGAAGCCGTGGCCCGCCGACTTGCCTACGGGTGCCCGGAAGAGCAATTCGACGTGTTCCAGGGCGCGCCCCCCTCCCGCTCAACCCCTGCGCCCACCTATCAGGCACCGTCCGACACGCCTAAACAGAGGGCAATCGCTGCCCGACGGCAGAGGGTTGCCGAGCTCAAGGAGCGCATGACACAACAGGAAATCGCTCACGAGCTTGATGTAGCTCCTTCGACCGTCCATGCCGATCTGCAGTACCTCAATCAGCACGCCTGATTTTCGATTTCTTCAATTTCTTCGATTTCGAATCCTCCGAATTGGACTTGAGCTACCTTCGTAGCATCGACCGAACGTGTTGCGCGGTGATGACTGGAGGATTCATGCTAAGTTCACTGACAGCGGAAACCGAGCCCGCCGGGGGTGAGCTGCTGACCATTGGCCGGATTGCGGAGCACCTGGAGGCCCCGCTACACGTCGTGCGGTACGCGCTCCAACGGTACCCCGTCCCGCCACGTGGCAGAGCCGGGGTCACACGCGTGTGGAGCATCGAGGATCTGGAGGCCATTCGCTGGGCCGTCGACCGCGTTGCGCGGAACCGTCGGGGGGTGCTCTGATGGCCACCGCGCCCATCGAGATGCCCACGCCGTCCGCTGCCGCACCGCTGGCCGTCGACGCCCGCAGGGTAGCCGAGCTCCTGGGGGTGTCGTTGTCGCATATCCGACGCATGGATTCATCGGGGAAGCTACCCCGGCCGATCCGGATGGGGCACGCTGTCCGGTGGTCCTATGAGGACCTGACGGAATGGATCAGAGCCGGGTGCCCCGAGCGGGACGCCTGGGATTGTCAGCGGAGGAGGAGGCGTGGCAGATGAACGGGTGGTGGCCGTTGCGCCGGATGCCGCCGGTGATGCCGAAGCGCAGCCGCCGGTCTACGCAGGTTGGGTCACCAGCGGAGCATGGGCCAGGCTCACAGCGGGACCAGCCAAGGTGTATCTCGTGTTGTTGAACCACAGTGGCCAAAAACGGGTCTGCTGGCCCAGCGTCAAGCGACTCGAGGAACAAGCCGGCCTGACGCGCCGGGGTGTGTTCGTGGCTTTACGCGCTCTCGAATCTCTCGGCATGGTCACCCGCGATTCAGGTGGAGGGATGCACAGCGCAACCACCCGGTACCGGCTGATGGAATGCCCCACATCACAGGTGAACCACGGTTCACCCGTGAACCGTGGTGCATCTCTGAGGTGCACCACGGTGCGCTCCACGGGTGAACCCGGGTGCACCCTGAACTCCTCAATTGAACTATCCCAAGGAAATGCATTCGACGACAGGGAACGGATTGCGGTATTGGATCGGTTGTTCGGGGCTGGGAGATGGAACGGACTGCAAATCGAGCGGCTGTCGGCAATGGTCGCCGAGCTGGGCCCCCACCATGTCCGGGCGGCCGTGGCGGAGTTGCCATCGGGACAGCGCAAGCCGCTTCGAGACCCAATCCAGTACGTTTGGAAAATCGCGGAGAATCGGTCGCGAGGGGTTCAGCCGCCGCCAAACACTGCCGCTGGTACGGCCACGCGCAGCATCCGCCAGATCCGGGAGGAGGCCGCGCGACTCTCAGCCACGAAAGGGGGCCCCCCGTGAACGATGGCCAGTTCGAGGAACTGATCGCGAAGGTCTGCGGCTACTGGCCCAAATGGACCGTGACCAATGAGCGAACGGCAGTGGTGGAGAGCCTTGTCGGCCGGTTCGATTTCGATGTGGTCATCAGGCATGTGCACACCTTCGCAGTGAGCAACTCGAGCCCGTGGGGACCGGACTGGCAGCAGATTGCGGACGCGATCAGCCGGGAGATCCACGAAGCGACGGAAGACGATCGATGGGGCCCGGGATACGAAACCGAGCTGACCCACCATCGACAGAAGTACATTGACCGCGGGGAGGATCCGCCGTCCGATGACTGGCTCATCCGCCAGGAAATGCACAGGGAGCCTCCACCCCCTGAAAAGAGGAGGGAGGCACGCGAAGCAATCGCCGCCGCTTACCCCCGGACGCGCTGCAGCGGCAATTTGGCTGACGTCCGGCGCATTCAGCGTATGCACATTGAGCAACCGCCCCCGCCGCCGCCAGACGCGGCAGAAGCGGAGTTGCGCAAGCTGACTTTCGTTCAGCGGGCCCAGCGACGGCGCCTCGAGCGAAGAAAGACCGAGCACGCTGGGGACGTTGCCCGCCGCACTTTGTTTGCATCACGTGGGGAGGAGGTTCCGGGTGTTAGTTGAGTTCACAAGCGCTTGGAACGATCAGCCGATGGCCATCGACGCCATCACCCGGCTGAGCACGTTGCTGGTGGCCTTGGGCCTGGTGCTGATGCTCGCCCGTGGCTGCCGCGCTGACGCCGGGCCGGCCGACCCACCGGCTGGCCCGGGGTGTACAGCCCAGCTTTACGGGTCCTTCCTGCCATGGGCCCAGTGCGGGTTAGTTCATCCCGCCGGGTCGCGGAATTTTGAAGCGATTCATGAGGGGGGTATCGCGGCCGGAGCCGGGAAACGCCCCGCCTGGATGCATACGGAGGCTTTCAGTGGTTAAAAGGCGCACGAGCTTTACCAGAGGTGGACCCACGTGCGAGTGGTGCGGCCAGAAGATGAACCGGAACGCCATTTTCGGAATCTGCTCCCGGAACCCGAGGTGCGAGCGGGAAGCGAAACGCCGCTGGAAGGCCGCAAGACAAGCCCGGCCGACGAATCGAGGCAAAGATGAGCTACGCTGAAACGTACTCGGCTTCCCGGCAGCGATCCGCAGAGGAATCTTTGCGCCGCGAGCTGGCAGCGATCATGTACGAACCGCCGGCGCCGGAGGTCCGAGAAGCGTGGTACGCGGTTGTCCTGGAATGCAATCAGAGCAGCGGGCTGTATCGGGTACGGCGAACCGCCGGATTTAACCAGACCACCCCTGTAACAGGAACCCCGGAGATCACCGTGGTAGGGGGAATACATGGGTGGCACGACGTTGGAGAGGCTGTCATCATCGCCCCGATCCGCGGGTATCCGCGGTGGTACATTGTCGATCGAATCGGCGGACTGGCCACTCACGAGGCGCCCGCCCAACCGGATCTAGCCTCGACACAGGACCCGGCGCCGGTACGGACCCGGTGCGAAGACGTGATCACCTGAGGACACGGCCGATGCTGGGAAGAACCCTGAGCCTTTTGCAAGCCGTCGCCGACGTGAGCGGCACCATCACGGTGGTGCTGCTGATTACGCCGCTGGCCGCGGCCGCACTGGTGGTGGAGTTGCTGGCGAAGACGCCCGCCTTGCTGATGGTGTGGCTTCGCTGCCGGGCCGGCTTCACTGATGGGCGCCGGCTCCAGCAGGAGATGGCCACCCTCCGATCGAGGTTCAGGCCGCCCGCGGACCCGGCTGAAGTTACACCGGGGGAGCGCCGGAGCTTTCATCTGTTCTTGGAAAAGTATGCGAGAGCGAGAAACTCCTACACGAGCAACTGAGGTGAACCCATGGGGACCGTGCGATTCGTTGTCGAGACCGACGCCGAGAACGCCCAGCAGACGTTCAACAAGCTGGTGCAGGCCCAGAAGCGCGCCGAAACGGGCATGCAATCGTTGGGCCAGACCGGCCGCCGGGCAACGAAGGAAACGCAGAACGGTTTCATGGAGGTGGCCGCATCGATCGGGCCCGTGCTCGCGGGTATCGGGTCGCTGGGCGGGGCCATGTCGCTGTTCAACCAGTGGATCGCGCACCTGAAGCAGATCCGTGACCTGCAGGTGCAGATCGGCGAGGGTGGGCTCGAAATGCAGCGCGGGGCGATCCCGCTGGCCGAGCAAATGGGCATGAGCTCGAGAGGTGGCCTGATGGAAGCCACCCGCCAGGCCTTCGCCACTGCCCAGGCGGGATCTATCCCCATTGCCGATGCCGGCCGCATCCGCCAGGCGGCCCTGTCCCGGATCCAGGGAACCACCGAGGCCGGGAAGGTCGGCATCGGGGACATCGTGGCCAAGGCCATCGGCAAAACCGGGGGCACAGCGGAGCAGGGTGAGGCCCTGGTTCAGCTCTTGAGCAATGTCGGCATAAAAGATGCCGCCGGAGCCACCCGCGCCATCGCCCAGATTCAAGCTGGTTTGCTGGGCTCGGACGAGTTGAGCGTGGGCATATTCGCCGAATCGATCACCAAGGGCGGAGTGGGGATGGTGTCGCTGGGCACCAAGCTCGAAGACATCATTGCGTTCGGGGCCCAGGCCCGCAAAGTGTCCGCCACCAAAAACGAAGCCTCCGAGCTGATGCGCCAGATTTTCCAGAATCTGGGGCACAAGGAAGCCCAGAAGATCATCGGCAAACAACTGGGCATCCGCCCGGACGACGTCATGGCCCTGCCGCCTACCGAGCAGATCATGGGCATGCAACAAGCCATCGTGGGCGCCCGGGCCCAGGGCGGCGATCCGGCCGTGGCCCGGCTGATCGCGCCTCTGGATGCCCAAATGCGCACGCAGATGCTGCGGTTTTTCTCGGGACCCGCCATGGAGACCGCCGCCCATGTCCGCGGGGTGGTCGCCGCCGCCCGACCGGAGACGGTGCAACAGGAGTGGCAGCAGTTCGCCCGGACCGATGTGGCCGTGGCCCGGCGCATGGAGAACGAGCGGCAGATGCGCCAGGCGGAAGGGGCTCACCGGCGCTTCCGAGAGACCGAGCTTCGCAAGGAGGCTGCCGCCCGGCTGCAGGAAGCCCGGGCCGCGGGACAGATCGGGTTTGTCGAAGAGAAGTTGTTTACCGACGAAGGGCTGTTGGAGGATTATGCCGCCGTGGTG
>BTUC01000490.1:0-5341 GCA_045863575.1 Phycisphaerae bacterium | reverse complement strand
CACAATCATGCGCCGAAAGCTGGCGGACAATCTCAAGCGTATTCGCGAACGGATCCAATCAGCCTGCGCTCGCGCCAGGCGTCCCGTTGAGGACGTCCGGCTTGTGGGGGTGACCAAAACGGTCGAGGTGGACGTCATCCGGACGGCCATCGAGGCCGGGCTGCTCGACCTGGGCGAAAGCCGCGTCCAGGAGCTGGTCAAACGCGCCGGCATGGTCCAGGAGCACCTCAGCCGCCGGCGTAGCATGGACCCCCAGAGCACGCCACCCGACCCGCGCTGGCACATGATCGGCCATCTTCAGCGAAACAAGGTCCGGACCGTGCTGCCTTGGATTGACACCGTGCACTCCGTAGACAGCCTCCGGCTGGCCGAGGAGATCAGTGCCGAGGCCGAGCGGTTGAACCGGACAGTCCCTTTCCTGATTGAGGTCAACGTCTCCAGCGAGAAGAGCAAATTCGGCATCGCCGTCGGCGCGGTGCCCCACCTGATCGAGCACATCCGCGGCCTGTCGAACATTCGCATCGCCGGCCTGATGACCATGGCCCCGCTCGAGGAGGACCCCGAGTCGACCCGGGTGTATTTCGCGCGCCTGCGGGAAATCCTGGAGGAGCTCCGGTCCGAGCGGTTGGTCGGTCCGGAGTGCCGCGAGCTCTCCATGGGCATGAGCAATGATTTCGAGGTGGCCATCGAGGAAGGCGCTACCATGATCCGCGTGGGCACCGCTCTCTTCGAGGGCGTGATCGCCGACCGCCAAATCGATCTCCAGGCCGAACGAGCCGAGTGAGGGCCCCCTGGCGGCACAAGTCTCCAGACCCACGTGGCACAAGTCTCCAAACTTACGTGGCACACGTTTCCTCACTCAGGTGGCACAGGTTTTCCAACCTGTGTACAGGGCGCAAGCCCTGGGGAGAGCGGCGCTTGGAGCGGAGAGAGCCCCGGAGGGACGACAGATGAGCGCGAACCCCTCTCGGCACTGCGGGGCCGGAAACGCCACTCCTGAGGGGATGCGAGCCAACAGATGTGGGTAACAGCAAACCCTCTGGCCTGCGGCTTGCCGACACCCCCTCATGATGGTTCGGTTGACCGGCCTTCGCCTGTGGAGTAGCCTCCAGCCATGGATACCGCCGTACAAGTGCCGATCGCTCCGCTGGGGTTCGTCGACAAGCTGCGCGTGGTGATCGCCAGCCTCGCGGCCATCGTGCTGATGACCACCGTGGGCTGGACGGTAGCCCGCCCGCTGGACCCCGAGATGGGTGTTCTGCTGGTCACGCACTGGGGGGGCGTTCTGGGCGTATGGCCGGCCATGATCGCTCTCAGCGCCGTCGCCGCCGCCCTGGGTACCGCGATCTCCGGACGGCGGCTGCCGGAGGCTGGCGTGTTCGCGGCCGCCGTCGGGCTGGTAGGCCTGGCTCTCCAAGGCGGCTCCATGCAGGAGGTGCTCGCCTACGTTGGCTCGAATGACGCCGCGGGCCGCAGAGCCCTCATGGTCCGGCTGACCGCGGACACCCTGCTCTGGTCGGCCGTGCTGGCGGTGGCCTGGATGGTGGTGCTGATCGTGCGCAGGTGGCTCTGGCCGAACGATGCTCCCACAACCGGAATTGCCGCCAAGCCATCCGGGAAGTCCCCGACCACCCCCGTCCGGGAGCAACCCGGCTGGGCGGTGCTGGCCGTCACCGGCCTGGTGGCCGTCTTCTTCATCTACCTGACCATCGCACGGACGCCCGTCGCCGAGGTCGCGCGGAAACAGGTCATCGCCTCCGTGGCGGCCGGTTTTTATCTGGGCGCCATGGCCGCACGCTACTTTCTCGGCGGTACCCGGGCGGAATGGTACGTCCTGGCGGCGCCGGCAGGCGCTCTGCTCGCCTATCTGGTAGGCTATCTCAATGCCGGGATGGGCTGGACACAGGGAACGATCTGGCAGCCGTACGCGGATCTGGCCACCACACCGCCCCACAACGTCGTTCGGCCTTTGCCTGTCGAATACGTGGCCGTTGGCGTGGCCGCCGCACTTGCCGGCTTCTGGAGTGGTGAAAAGATCGAGCATGTAGCTGATCAGGAAACGAAATGATTCTGTCGTTGCGGCGAAAAAACGAGAGCTGGGAGGCGATTCGCGCGCGAATGCTGCGCGAGACGGAGAGCTTCCTGGAGCATGGCCTGCGCCGGCCGGACGCTTTCCGCCGCATCCCGGCCATCCGCGTCGGGACCGGGCGGTTTCCACGCGGTTTTTCGGATACCTTCTGGTCGCAGGTGCTGGCGACATCGTGAATGGGGAGCGGTCAGCGATCAGCGGCCAGCTTCAGCGAGTGCCGCTACCACTTGCCGAGTTCAGTGTTTCGTAGCGGCCGGCCTCTGTGCCGGCCGTTTACTGAGCAGAACGGCCGGCACGGAGGCCGGCCGCTACAGCCACCGCAATTGGTGGGGACGGTAGTAACAAGCGGGAGGGCATATGGCCCAGAAGATTGATGAGGCCCAGGTCCGTCACATCGGGCACTTGGCACGGCTCAAGCCGACCGAGGAAGAGATTCACCTGTTCAGCGAGCAGCTCTCGGCCATCCTGGAATACGTGGACCAGCTCGGCGAGGTGAATACCAGCGACGTCCCCCCCACCGCGCACCCGTTGCCGGTCAGCAACGTATTCCGCGACGACTCAGTCTGTCCGTCCCTTGCGACGGACGCGGCCCTGGCCAACGCACCCCAGCGGGATGGACACTTCTTCGCCGTGCCCAAGGTCCTGGATCAGGAAAGCGCCTGATGAACCTGCCAACGCTGATCGAAATCCGCGATTCCATCCGCGAACGCAAGACGAGCGCGCAGGAATGGGTGCAGCGCACGCTGAACACTATCGAGCGGCTGGAACCCAGACTGCACGCCCTGATCGAACACGATGCCGCGCGGGCGCAGGCGCTGGCCACTCAGATCGATGAGCGGCTTGCCCGCGGCGAAGATGCGGGCCCGCTGGCCGGCGTGCCCATGCTGGTCAAGGACAACATGTGCACGACGTTCGGGCGGACGACGTGCGGCTCCCGCATCCTGGAGAACTTCCGGGCGCCCTATAACGCCCACGTGGTCGAGAAGCTCGAAGCGGCCGGCGCGATCATCGTCGGGAAAACCAACCTCGACGAGTTTGCCATGGGCTCCAGCACGGAGAACAGCGCATTCGGGCCTTCGTTCAATCCCTGGGAGACGGGCTACGTGACCGGCGGAAGTTCCGGAGGCTCGGCCGTGGCCGTCGCAGCCGGCATGGTGGCCGGGACCCTGGGCTCCGACACCGGCGGCTCCATCCGTCAGCCTGCATCGTTCTGCGGCGTCACCGGCCTCAAGCCGACGTACGGGCGTGTTTCCCGATACGGGCTGGTGGCCTACGGCAGCAGCCTCGACCAGATCGGGCCGTTCGCGCGAACCGTTCGCGACGCAGCCCTCCTGCTGCAAGTGATCGCGGGCAAGGACCACCGCGACTCCACCAGCGTGGATCGGCCGGTGCCGGATTACCTGGGCCGGCTGGATCTCCGCCTGGATGACGTCAAGATCGGGTATGCCGAGGAGTACTTCGGCGAGGGTCTCGATCCCGAGGTGCGCCAGGCGGTCGAGGCGGGCATCAACGTATATCGCGCGGCCGGCGCCAAGGTCGTCCCGGTGCACCTGCCGCACATGAAGTACGCGATCGCGGCTTACTACCTGGTAGCCACCGCCGAGGCCTCGAGCAATCTCGCCCGCTTCGACGGCGTGCACTACGGCTACCGCACACCCAGGCCCGAGGATTACGTGGACATGTACTGTGCCAGCCGCCAGGAAGGCTTTGGCAGCGAAGTGCGGCGGCGGATCATGCTGGGCACGTATGCGCTCTCCAGCGGGTATTACGACGCGTATTATCTCAAGGCCCTCAAGGTGCGGACGCTGATCAAGGAGGACTTCGAGCGGGCCTTCGGCGACGTGGACGTCATCGCCTGCCCGACGTCGCCCACGCCGGCCTGGCGGATCGGCGAGAAGGTCAACGATCCGCTGGCCATGTACCTCATGGATATCTACACGGTGTCGGTCAATCTGGCCGGGCTGCCCGGAATCAGCCTGCCCTGCGGTTTCAGCCGGGCAGGCCTGCCCATCGGCATGCAGCTCATCGGATCGCACTTCGCCGAGGACCGGCTGCTGGAGATCGCCCACGCATTCCAGACGCAGACGGACTGGCACACGCGCGTGCCGCCGATCGCCAACAGCGGCTGACTCCCGGGAGCGATCCTCATGAGTTCCACCACCGACGCGATTGCCGCCATCCGCCGTTCCAGCCACGTGTATGTGAGCCAGGTCGCCGATCAGACGGCGCTGACCTGCGGGATCGCCTTCACCTGCCCGGAGCATCCCGGCTACTACGACGGCAACCACCTCCGGGAGGTAACGCTACACCCGGGTGAATCGATGGCCGAGGCTTTCGAGGAAGTGGAACAATCCTACCACAGTCAGGGGTTGCGCTGTTTCCGCTGGGTCCCCGCGGCCGGCCAACCGCCGGAACCTATCGAGGCGTTTCTCACTCAGAAGGGGTATCAGCTTACTCGCAAGCTCGCGATGGCCTGGCAGCGCGACGTGGAAATACCGCTGAACCCCGCGGTGAAGATGCTGCCGGCCAGAGCCATGCGGCGCGCCTTTCGCGAGATCATGCTGGCCAAGCCGGTCTATGATCGACCCACACGTGAGATGCTGGCCGAGGTAGCCAACGAGCGACTGAACGAACCGCAGTACGACATGTTCGTGGCCATGTTGAACGACCAGCCCGCCGGACACGGCGTGCTCTTCCAGGTCGGCGACATCGGACGCCTCGAGCACATCTACGTGGCGCCCCCCTTCCGCCGACAGGGCGTTGGTCGCACGATCATCGCTCACCTGCTGGCCCTCAGCCGGCGACTGGCCCTGCGCATCACGTGCCTGGAGACACAAGTCGACAACACGGCGGCCCAGGATTTGTATCGCCAGTGCGGCCTGGAGCCGGCCGGAACCTACGTGGAGTTCCTGTCGCCGGAGGTCCGATCGGCGAATTTACCCGGGATCAGCTGAGAGCCGATCCCATCAGGCCCCCTGTGGCACCTTGCTGGGATGGGCTCCTGGCGGGAACGCGGAGCCATGCTGGAAAGCCGCTCGGACCGATCCAATACTTCTGTGCGGATAGCACCTGGGCTGTCCAATTGGGGGGAGAAGGGAGACACGGTGGCAATACGGTATTCAATCCTCCGACAGACGGGAGCACTTCACCTGGGCTTCGGGCTTCTGACCACATTGGTGGGCTGTTCGAGCCAACCACCGCTGGACGTCGTAGACCGCGTGGAGCTTGATCGCTACATGGGCAAGTGGTATG
>BTUC01000489.1:0-5373 GCA_045863575.1 Phycisphaerae bacterium | reverse complement strand
CCTCACGGCCGTCGTCCGGGCAGACGAAGCTGGCTGGAAGCTGGTTTTCGAGGACGGTTTCGAGCGGACGGAGGTGGGGCCGGCATGGTCCGGGCCCAAACTGAGCATCGTGGATGGCCGTCTCTATATCCCGGCCACGGGCGGCGTGGCCGCGAAGATCAACCGGCCGTTCGCCGCCGACGTGAGAGTTGAGTTCACGGCCGAGGCCGACCCGAAGCTTCCTCCCTGTGATTTGTCCGTGGGTCTCGCTTGTGGGCCTTACGTGGGCTACAGCTATCTGGTGGGTTTCGGCGTCCGAAACAACACCGCCAACCATATCATCGGCGCGAGCCGCCGGGCAGTGGATCTCAAGCCGCCCTTCACCATCGAACATGGTAAGAAGTACCGAATCGCCGCGGTCAAGGACGGCCGCCGACTGGAATTGTGGGTGGATGGGCGCAAGCTGCTGGAAACCGAGGACGACGATCCGGCCGGCGGTCCGGGCATGGAGCACGTGCAGCTCATCACCTGGCATGGGATGTTCGCGGACGACGTGAAGGTCTATGAGCGGGCAACGCCCGCGCCTGACGGGCCGTACATCCTGAAGAAGATGCCCGACTTCGGCTTCCGTTGGGACAACCGCACGCTGGCTGGCGAAAAGCCGCTGACCGCTCCTGTGGACGCGGCCGTGAAGGCCTACAACGCGCGCGATTACGCCCGAGCCTATGATCTCGCAGCCGGGATCTCGCCTCCGACGCCTGAGAGTGTTTCCGTCCTCGCTTACGTCGTTGCCGACGTGGGCTACCAGGAGCGGCCGGGCGATCAGAAGAAGCTGGCCGAACTCGCGGCAGATGCCGCCCGGCGGGCCCCGAATGATGCGCAAGTACGCGATCTCGCCCAGGCGGCCGAGTGGTTCAGTCGCATCTCGGTCACCCAGCGCAATCGCCGCTGCGTGACTCGCCTGGTGCTCGCGGGGCCCGAGAACAATCCTTTCTATTACAAGACCCGACTGTTCCTCGCCCGGTTCATCTACGCATCGGGGCTGGAGGGCGCGCATCGCGAAGCGCAGCAGGCGGCTCTGGACATGTTTAAGGAACTGCATGCCACCTGGCCGGAACATCCGGCACTGCGTGAATTTACCGGCGAGAGCATTCCCTGGGGTGAAGAGCTGATTCGTCCCGAATCCGAGGGTCCGGCGTGGGCCCGCGGGTTGCAGGAAACGCTGGCTCGCCAGCATGCGATCCTGAACTGGTGGTTCACGAAACGCCAGGCCCCCGACGGGCAATTGGGCGGAGGCTGGGGCGATGACGTCGAGCTGATGCGCAGTTGGGTACCGGTGGCCTGCATCACCTCCGCCGGCGAGACCGCCATCGCCGGCATCGAACGGCTGGCGGCCGGCATCTGGGATCACGTGCTGGTGGACGGCTACGACGACACCATCGGCGACGTGGAGCACTCGGCCGAGCCCTCGTGCGACACGCTGCCCACCATGCTTCTGCTGCGCTATGGCGACCCGTTGTGGGTAGAGCGAAATCTGCGATCCGCCAAGACGATTCGCGAGCGCTTCATGGCGGTCAATGAGCGCGGATTCCTGCAATTCATCTCCACCGAGTTCGGCAGCCTGGGCATCAACACGACACCCGGCGGCGGTGGGGATACCGGGTATCATGCCCGGGCCGCCAAGCACTTCATCTGGTTGGCCTGGTACGGCATTCCCGAGGCCCGCAATGCTTTCCTCCAGTGGTGCGACACGTGGCGCGATGCCACCATGCGGCAGATCGGCACCAAGCCGCCGGGCTTCGCGCCTCCCAGCCTGTTCTATCCCTCCGGCGGTATCGATCCGCCGACCGGACGGGCATGGCACGATGAGGATGGCCACTATTACGGTTTCCCCGGTTTGCCCACCATGGTCTTCGACAGCTTCCTGACCGCTTATTTCCTCAGCGGCGAGCGCAAGTTTCTCGACCCTGTGCAGACGATGATGGACCAGGCCACGGCTGGGCCGCTGCGCCGTCTCGATTTGACCAAGCCGCGCGACAACCCGGAGAACCTGCTGGCCACGCAGGCGCACACGGCCACCCAGCGGATTACGGCCGTCTACAAGTGGCTCACCGGCGAGCGCGTCTACGACGAGTACACGTTGCGCGGCCCCTCGCCCACGCAGCGATACCAGATTGACTACGATCTCGAGGCGTATGGCAGTTACTTCGTGAAGCTTGCCCGTTCGATGCGCGTTAACATCGCCCGGCGCACCTCGGAAGTGCTCCAGACAGACCGGGCCGGCCTTCAGGGGGCGTGGGACGTGCTGGGAGCGTACACCGGCGCCGTTCGTGATTTCGTGGACGGGGCCACGCCGACTCTGGCCGTCACCTGGGATACCCCCGACTTGAACTATGCGGCCCTGGTCACCGAGGCCACCTCGGAGCGTCTCCGCGTGCGGCTGTACAACTTCAACGACCAGCCCATGCGCGTGGGTCTGCGCCCCTGGCGGCTGGTGCCGGGTAAGTATGTCCTGAATGGAGGCGAGCCGGTTCCAGGTGAGCAGCCGGTGCAAAGCCGCTACACGTGGGGTGAGCCGGTGGAGGTGGAGCATCGCTGCCGCGGCACGCCGATTTCGATCGAAGTGCCCTCGCGCAAGGAGTGGGTCGTCGATCTGCGGCTGAAAAAGGCCATCGATCGGCCGCGCGACCTGCCGGACCTGGCCCTCCACGCCCGCGACATCCGGCATGATGCCGGTAGTGGAAAGCTGATGGTCACGGTCCACAACATCGGCGCGACGGTCGCAGGGCCGTTCACTGTGGGGGTGGCTCAGCACGGTGTCGTGAAGCCCACGCAGTCCGTCCGCGTCGAAGGGCTGCCGGCCATCAGCAAGTTCGAGCCGGTCACCCGCGAAATCGCTCTGCCGGTTGACGGTCTGAAGGGTACCTGCAGGGTGATCCTCGATGTCGATCGCGAGGTTGAGGAAATCTACGAAGGAAACAACGTAGCGACCATAGAGCTCCGCTGACAGCTCGCGCGGGAACCTACGGTCGTCCATGTAGCGGCCGGCGTCCTTGCCGGCCGTTGCGCAGACGGCTCAGTACGGGCAACGCCCGCGACCAAGGCGATGGTGTTGAGCACAGAGGTCCCCGAGTCCGCAGAGATCGCAGAGGGACAGGGTACACCCATGGCATCTCTGTGCCTCTGGGTCTCGGGGGTGAGCCTTCACACTTTCGCACTTTGGCACTTTCCCACGTGCTCACGCTGAGGCTGGCAGGTCACACATGCACACGATTTCACGGATCGGCAACATCTGGACGGCGAAGACGGCCGTCATCGTCGGCGACGTCACCTTCGGCGAGGACTGCAACGTCTGGCACCACACCATGATCCGCGGCGATGTGGCTCCGATCCGCCTGGGTGACCGCGTCAACGTCCAGGACGGCTGCGTGCTGCACTGCAAGCTCGGCGTCCCCCTCGAGATCGCCAGCGACGTGGCCATGGGCCATTGTGCCGTGGTGCACTGCACGCGCGTCGGCCCGCGCACGCTCATCGGCACGCGGGCGACCCTGCTGGACGACTGCGAAGTGGGTGCGGATTGCCTCATCGCGGCCGGCGCGCTGCTCACGCCCCGCACCATCATCCCCGACGGCTCGGTGGTCATGGGTGCGCCCGCCAAAGTGGTCCGCCCCATCCGCGACGAGGAGCGCGCCTACATCCAACGGGTCATCACCGGCTACCTCGACCTCGCCCGCCGCCACGCGGCAGGGGAGTTCCGGCCGTACGGGGGATGACGAGGGGGCTGATCGTGTCCGTCACGGAAGTATCGAGCGGAGGTAAACAAAGCGAAGAAAAGACGCAGAGACGAGGGGCAGACAGAGAAGGAGAGATGAGGGGACCAGGTGACCAGGTGGCCAGGTGACCAGGTGACCGGGAGACGAGGAGCCAAGGAGCCGGCTCGATCAGCTACAATTGACGCCTCCCCGCCAACGCCCCACACCCCACACCCCACACCCCACAACCCACGACCCACAACCCGCTCTCCTGCAACTGACCAACGGACAACTGAACCAACGACTGACAACTGAGAACGGCGGGTGTTGGGTGTTAGGTGTTGGGCGTGGGAACTGGAAACCGGAAACCGGCAACCTGAATGCTGACCGCTCAAGATCCGTTGCCTGCCAAGCCCCCACCCCAGCCCTCCCCCGGAGTACCGGAGGAGGGAGTCAGCCGCTGGAAGCTGTTCGCGCATATTCGCTTCTCACCGCTTCCGCCCCGTAGATGCGCTCCAGGCGCCGGATGGTGAAGTGGGCGCGGGCCACATCCTGGAAGTGATCAATAAACAGGAGATTGACGGTTGCGCCGCCGGCGGCGCCGATAATGGGGACGGCTTGGGCTGCGGCCTTCTGTCCGACGGCCGTGCTGAACCGCGAGGCGACCCTGGAGATGAACCGGACCAGCACCGGCGCCGCCTCGTCGAGTACCCCCCGGCCGACCAGGTACCTGGCGGCTTCGGCCACCTCCCGGGCCAGCGCCGCCCGGACGGCGAAGTAGCCGGCGTCGGCGGCATCATCGCCGGACGTGGCCCCGCCCAGGGCGAAGACCTTCACGCATTCCAGCCTGGCTTCGGCCGAACGGAGATCCTCGCCCTGGCTGCGCGCGATGTCGGCGATGGACCGGAGCATGATGGCGGTCGAAGCCGGCAGCTCGAGGATGAGCGCGGGCAGGCCGAACACGCCGCTGCCGGCGCCTGTGGCGGTGACCAGCGCCTTGTGCAGCCAGTCCCGGGATTGAGCCCTGGCGCTCTTGTCCAGCGTGGCCAGGGCGACCTTGAGCGCCGCCTGGATGGCCCTGCGCGTGGCGTCGTGCAGCAGGCCGCTCCACTTGTCCGGCAGCATCCGGGTGGCTTTCTCGATGGGCGTCCCGATGAGGTTGCTGATCCGGATGGCCAGACTGGTTTCTTCCAGCGTGTGCCGGGCGGATCGCAGGGCCTCGAGGTCTTCCGGTGTGAAGTCCATCACATTTCTCACGACGGAGTCGCCGGGGCCGGTTGCGTGCCGGTCGCCCCAAGGCATTCTAGTCGGGGGGGCAATGACGGGAAGTGGTCTTCGGTCTGCTGGGACCGGTACACGCTGAAGCACCAGGTCACGTCGGAGTAGATGCGCTCGAAGAGCATCTCACCTCAAACAGCTTCGCCCAGAAATGACTCAACGTTTCGAGCACATAGGAGAACATCGCGTCGAGACATCGTGTGGCCGGACCGGACAGGACGAAGCCGCGGCTCATCGCCTCCATTGTACACGCCCAGGCGATGGAGAGCCGGCCTTCTCGGTCAGGCGGGCTTTCCAGCGCGCAAAGAACTCCTCGCCATCGACGGCATCGCCGGCGTCGAGCGCGTCAAGACCCTCCTGGATC
>BTUC01000488.1:0-5373 GCA_045863575.1 Phycisphaerae bacterium | reverse complement strand
CAGGCGCTGATGGAGAGCATCCGCATGGTGCGCACGGCGCTGCTCGAGCGGGTGACCGAAACCGGAGAGAAAGTGCTGCTGGTGACCAGTTCTCAGGCCGCCAGCGGCAAATCGAGCGTCGCCGTATTGCTGTCGCGCAGCCTGGCGCTGGTGGGCAAGCGGGTGCTGCTGGTGGAGGCGGATCTGCGCCGCCCAACGCTGGCCGGCCGGCTCGGCATTTCGGCCGAACGGGGCCTGGCAACCTTGCTGATGGGAAGCGCACGCGACGAAGATGCCATCCAGCGGTCCGAACACGTGCCTTTCGATACCGTGGCCGCCGGCGACGTGCCGGTCGAGTTTGATCCTGAGCTGCTGTCCAATGGCTCCTTCGTCCAGCATCTCAAGAAGTGGCGCGGGCAGTACGACTTCGTCATCCTGGACAGTCCGCCGGTCCTGCCCATCGCGGATGCACGCATTCTGGCGGGACATGCGGACGGGACCCTCATGGTCATCCGGGCAGCGCACGACAACCGGTCGGATGCCATGGAAGCTTACTCTCTGCTGTCGGCGGCTGGCGGCCGGCTGCTGGGGACCGTCTTCATCGGCGGACAGACAGGTCGGGACCTGAGCTACGGCTACGGATACAGCTACGGGTACGGCTACACGTATGGGAAGCGTCCCCGTTCGGCGGACGATCTGGAGAGTGCTTCGGTCTGAAAGTCAGGCACTGACGCGGGTAAACGGGTGAATCTGATTCCGGTCATCATCGATTCGGAAGTCGGCTATACGGTCGGCTCCGCCGAGCATTCTTCCCTGCTCTGCCTGCCGCTGGGTGCGGGAACAGTTCTGGACCACCTGGCGAGCCAGGTGGGGCGCGTGGGGCAGGTCGAGATCCTCGTGATCGGCGCCTCCGGCACTGAGCACTTCGGCCAACTCGAACTCTCCGCACCGGTGGCGTTGCCCATCCGCTTTGTGCAGCGGGAGGACTTCTCGCGGGAACTGGACCGCTACGAGGCGTCGGACTACGTGCTGATCGTGGATCCCCGGTTCTGGCCGGTGGGAGGTTACGAACTGGAGCGCGCGGTTCGCAGGCTTCATGGTTACCAGGGGGCCACGCATACGATCGCGCTGGGGGCGAGCATCGAAGGCGCCAACGAACGCGTGGAGTGTGACAGCAACGGATCGGTCAAGCGGGTGCAGCGCCTGTATTCGGTGAAAAGCTGGTCCGAGCTCACGCAATGCACCATTCCGTATTCCATCGCACCGGCCCGCGCCGCGGCGGGCTTTTCCTTTGGTTCGCCCATGGAACTGCGGGCTGCCCTGTCCGCGACCGGTGTGCTGAGCCAGGACGTCCCCCTGCGGTTTGATACCCTGGCCCTGCACCAGGAGGGCGGGTTCCTGGCCCTGATGGAGCGTACGGTTTCTGATCTCTGTCGGCAGCCGCCGCCGGAAGGCTATGAACTGTTCCGTCCGGAGGTGCTGGCTGGCCGCGGTTGCAGTATCCACCCCAGTGTCCGCATCGTGGGGCCGGTCCTCATTCAGCCGCGGGTGGCTATCGAGGAAGGCGTGACCATTATCGGGCCGGCGGTTCTCGGTGCGGGAACCCAGATTCTGCGCGGGGCGACAGTGGCCCAGTCGGCGCTGGCTGCGGACAGCATCGTATCGGCGGAGTCGGTCGTGCGTCAGCGGGTGGTGGTTGACCGCTGCACTCAGGATCAACTCGATTCCACTGCCCAGGACTGCTCCCCGGTGGCCAGTGTCCTGCCGTCCTCCCGCGCTGGATCCAATGAGGCCGTGGGGGCATCAGTCTGGTCACCTCGCGTGCGGCGGGTGAACCTGGTGCTGAAGCGCGCGATGGATATCGTGTTGTCGGCCGCGGCCCTGCTGGCCCTCTGGCCGCTGCTCGTCCTGGTTGCCATCATCGTGAAGCTGGACTCGAGAGGTCCGGTTCTCTTCGCCCACCATCGAGAGGGGCGGCGCGGTCGTGACTTCCCTTGCTGGAAATTCAGAACCATGGTGGCCCACGCCAACCAGATCCAGCGTCAACTGTACAAGCACAACGAGGTGGATGGTCCCCAGTTCAAGATGAAGAACGACCCTCGGATCACCCGGGTGGGAAGGTGGTTGCGCGGCACAAACATCGATGAACTGCCCCAGCTTTTGAACGTGCTGCTGGGCCATATGAGCCTCGTGGGGCCCCGGCCCTCGCCGTTTCGAGAGAACCAGATCTGCGTGCCCTGGAGACGGGCCCGGCTGTCGGTGCGACCGGGCATCACCGGGCTCTGGCAGGTCTGCCGGGACGAAGATCGGCTCAAGGGGGACTTCCACGAGTGGATTTTTTACGACATGACGTATGTCCGTCATCTTTCCGTCTGGCTGGATATCAAGATTCTGCTGGCGACCTTGTTCACGCTGGGAGGACGCTGGAGTGTACCCCTCGCCTGGGTCCTGCCGGGGGCCACACCCGCCCGCGATCAGCATCCATACTCCGTTTCCGCGGCGTGATTATCGGCCGGTGATCGCCAGAACCCATCTGCTCGGCGAATTCACTGGTTGACGCCGTGGTCGCGCGTCGATAGATAAGGATTCGCTCGACGTTGGAACGGGTCAGAATATGTATTCAGTCGGCAAGGAAACTCAGCGATGTTCAGGCGCGGTGATCTGCTGAGGGTGTGGGGTGAGCTCTGGCTTTTCTCGGCTCTGGCGGGAGCGACGCTGGTCGCCTCCGCCGGTTGCAGCGAGCATCGCATCAGTCTGCAAGAGTTCATCGCCATGCAGCAGGCGGAGCCGCTGCCACCGGCCACCACGCAGCCCGCTCCTCTTCAGGAGCAGGAAGTCAGTCTCCTCGATCGCGAGCTGGGCCCTTACGCGGTAGGCGCGGGCGATGTGTTGACGGTGGTGGTCAGTGGCCTCGACCAGGCCGCATCACTGCCCTCCCTTCAGGTCCGCGTGGATCGCAATGGCGAGATCCAACTGCCCCAGGCGGGTGCACTCAAGGTGGCTGGGCTGGAGCTGGAAGACGTCGAGGACATGATCCACGACGCCTATGTTCCCAAGTACCTGCGTGACGCGGTCGTGAATGTGACCGTGGTCTCGCCGGAAACGACGAACGTGCTGGTCACCGGCGCGGTGACCTTGCCGGGGCTGGTCAAGCTCCGGCGGACGGAGCGCAATGCACTCTACGCCTTGATCATGGCCGGCGGCTTCACAGAACTGGCTTCCGGTGAAATGACGTTGCGCCGGATCAGGCGGCCGGGCGAAGAAGTCACCCTCAATCTGACAGAGCCCGAGCAGTTGCGGGCCGCACTGGCGCTGGCTCCTTTAGAACACGGAGACATCATCCGCGTACGGGCGGCGACGCCCAATACGGTATTCGTCGGTGGCCTGGTCATGGCCCCACACCCGCAGAGTTATCCGCCGGGCACGCAGGTCAATGTGCTTCAGGCGATCGCGGCCGCCGGTGGGCTGCGCACCGATGTGACTCCGCGTGAGGGCACGCTGATCCGGCGTGTCAGTGGCCGCGACGTGCAGGTCAAGCTGGATCTGGATCGCATCAGCAGCGGCCGGGATCCCAATCTCGTGCTCGCCTCCGGCGACGTGTTGTGGGTGCCGGACACGATCGAAACCCGCATTCAGGACTGGATGAACCGGAATCTGTTCATCCGAGCCGGGGCATCGGCCACGTATGGGCTCAATTACAACATGCCCGGCGTGGACTTCCTCAACACCGCTGCCCGGCAGTCTCAGATCGGAGGCACGGGCAGCGGCGGAAACCTCCAGGATTCGTTCGATCCGTTCGGATTCCTGCTGAGGAACCAGGCGCTCCAGAACCTCCAGACAGCGGTTCCGTAAGTCGTGCATTGAGCGAACTGTTCACATCAGGAATCAACGCGTGATGGATTTACAGGCGCAGGTGGATGACCTGCGGGCGCTGGCGCTTCGCGCGTTGCGGCGCATGTATCGGCCTCAGGAGCGCATTTTCGCGTTTCGTCTCCGACGCGGACCGCAGGGCGATGTGCTCGAAGGGATCAGTCACCGGTACACGGCCATCGTGCTCATCGCCCTGGCCGAGGAGCCGCCCGAGGCGGCCGCGGCGATCCTGGGCGATGAGACCGTTAATGCTCTTTGCCGTCGGCTCATCGATGATGCCCAGCGAACGGAAGATCTCGGTGAGGCGGCCCTGACGCTGTGGGCAGCGCGCGTTCACCGGCACCCCGAGACGCAGCGGGCGCTGGCACGACTCCAGTCGATGGCGCCGGAGCGGTCCTTCTTTCCCACCGTGGAGGTGGCGTGGTCGCTGAGCAGCCTCGTCGTCCCGTCGGAGGCGCCTACGGATTCGAAACTGGCCGACGCGGTAGCGCACCGGCTCATGCGCACGTTCCGACGCGAATCGGACCTCTTCGGTCATCACCCGGTTGACGCACCCGTCTCCCGCCTGCGGGCGCACGTCTGCTGCTACGCCGACCTGGTTTACCCGATCCAGGCGCTGTCCTTCTATCACCGGGCCACCGATGCCGTCGAGGCCGCCGATCTCGCCCGCCGTTGCGGATCGCGGATGTGCGCGCTTCAGGGCCCTGAGGGACAGTGGTGGTGGCACTATGACGTCCGCACCGGCCGGATGCTCGAAAAATTCCCGGTGTACGCGATCCATCAGGACGCCATGGGGCCGATGGCACTGTTCGATCTCCAGGAGTGCTGCGGGCCCGATCACATGGAGGCCATCCGGGCCTCGATGGGCTGGCTCGCCCGCGCGCCGGAAATCGGGGGGTCGCTCGTTGACCGGCAGGCCGACGTGATCTGGCGCAAGGTGGCCCGACACGAGCCGGGTAAGCTGGTACGCAACCTCCAGGCGGGACTGAGCGGCGTTCATTCGGCCATCCGGCTTCCGGCTGCGAATCTTTTCTTTCCGCCCGGCTATATCGATTTCGAGTCCCGGCCATACCATATGGGTTGGATGCTCTACGCCTGGAATCCGGCCCGCCTGCAGCGCCTGTGGGGCAGCGTGGCGGCCCGGACCGGAGAATCATGAGTGGGTTCCGTCCAGCAGCTCTTCGGCATTCCGATTCACGCGCTGACCACCGAGCAGGTCCTGAACTGCGTCGATCAGGCCATCCGCCAGCGCGGCAGGCTGCTGCTTGGCGTGGTCAACGCGGCCAAGATCGTGAATATGCACCGTGATGAGATTCTGGGTCGATCGGTACTGACCGCGGACATGATCCTGGCCGATGGTATGGCTGTCGTCTGGGCCGGACGCGTTCTTCGTCGCCGGCTTCCCGAGAGGGTGGCGGGTATCGATCTCATGGAGAGCATTCTGGCGCGTGGAGCGCGGCAGGGCTACCGGGTCTTCTGTCTGGGGGCAACCCAGGAGATACTCGACGAAACGGTAGCTCGGAT
>BTUC01000487.1:2845-5379 GCA_045863575.1 Phycisphaerae bacterium | reverse complement strand
ATAACGACGGGACGGTGAGCCCCTCGTGCGCGCAGCTCTACGACGGCGGCGATCTCGCCGGCTGGGCGGGCGTCTGGTCACAGGCCATCCGGGCCAAGGGCAATGGCATGGCCGGCGCGGTCCTCTACTTCGCCGGCGGCGACACCTGGGAGAAGGACATCACGTTCAAGGTGCGCAGCGGCGGACCGAGCGGGCCTCAGGTGGGTCCCTCCAAGACCGGCCGGGGCGCCTACCAGGCGGGTAGCAACGGGCACGTCGGCGTCGCCTGGAACCCGGGAGAAGTGGCGCTGACACCGGGCCAGATCTACTGGCTCGAGGCCAGTCATCCCACCGGCTTCAATCCGGCCCGGTTCACCTCGGCGGCCAACGTGTATCCGGACGGCGACGCGTACCAGAGCTTCGGCCTGCGCCAGGGCGTGGACCTGCACATGCAGGTGGTCGAGTACGCCAACGTCACGCCGCCGGCCCTGAGCCGAGCGCCCGCCTCCTTCAGCCGCAGCGTGGTCCGGGGCGAGAACCTGCCCAACGACAACTTCACGGTGACCAACACCGGCGGCGGGCTGATGAGCTACACGATCAGCGAGAGCGTCAACTGGCTCTCAGTCGACCCGACGAGCGGATCGTCGATGGGAGAAGCAGATTCGATCTCGGTTGCGTACAGCGCGTCCGCGCTGAGCATCGGCGATTACATCGGCACGATCACGATCGACGCCCCGGGAGCGACCGGGTCGCCCCAGACAGTCACGGTCAACCTCAGCGTCACTCCCCCGCCGTTCGCCCCAGCGGACGCGGATCAGGACGGCGACGTCGATCTCGACGACTTTGGGCGGTTTCAGGTGTGCTACAGCGGCGCGGGCGTGATTCAGAATCAGCCCGATTGCCAGTGGGCCCGGCTGGATGAGGACGAGGACGTGGATCTGGCCGACTTCGGCAAATTCCAGGTGTGCCTGAGCGGGGCGAACGTGGAAGCCGACGTCCTGTGCGCGGATTGACTGAAGGGGAAACCACTGCTGTAGTTACCACGCGGAAGCTTTTCGCGAAGGCGGGTCAGCAGTGATTGAGTACCACAGACGATCCACTTGCTTGCAGCACAGCTCACAGAGCGGCGGCACACGATCCACTGGGGGCCGCCGGGATGGGGCGATCAGGGCGACGGCTCGGAAGAACGGGTCGACGCCATCGCCGACACGTGCTCGCGATCACCGCCCGAATCAGCCGACGAGGGCCGCACCAGCCATCGGGCCACCGGCCAGAGCGCCAGGGGTGCCAGGGCACTGATGACGACTGCCAGCGCGGGACGATCTGAGCCGCTGTAGCCCAATGTGGCGAACGCCAGACCCAGCGGCAGTGCGCCACACGCCAGGGCGGGGAAGAACCGCCCGGAGGGCATACCGGCCAGACCCGCCAGACAGGCGCTCACCTCGGCCAGCAGCGGCATCGGCCGGGAGACAGCCACCGCCCATCCCCCTGCCCGAGCGAAGAAACCGCGCGCCTGCTCCAGGTCGCGCTCGCCCACCAGGAACCGTGCAGCCGGCCTGCCCAGCAACCGTGCCGCCCCATAAGCGAGCGCGCCGGCCAACATGGACCCCGCCGCGCCAATGAGGCCGCCGAGAACCGGACCATAAACGACGCCCAGGCCGGCCATAATGACGGTGGCGGGCACCGGCAGCACGAGGTCGGCTACTTGCAGGCCGATCGCCGCCGCCCAGGCCCACGAACCGTATCCGCGAAGCCAGGCTGCCCCACCGACGCTTTCGATGGCGGCATCGAACCGGTCCTGAAAAATGAGTAAAGGCAGCGCAAACAGAACCGCCAGGGCAACACACAGGTACAGGAGTCGCATGGGCGTATTGTAATCCGGATTCTGCGGACAGTCCCTCCGTAGCGGCCGGCCTCTCCGCCCCTTTTGATCGGGCGGCCGGACGGGCAGGACACCCAAAATCATCGTCGCGGCCGACGACGTCGGCCCAACGGTCGGACAAGAGGCGGGCCGCTACGATACGATGAGGTGCGCCAATGATGAGGCTTTGTCCCTGAGGGCTCATCAGACGTGGGCCTGTCCAGCAATCGCGACCCGGAGCTTCTCAACCCTTGAGGCGGGTCGGCGCGAGCCGGCCGCCTGTGATATACTCATGCACTTGTTCAGAGCAGTCGCGGAGGTCTCATGACAACCTGCACAGCACGAAAAATCGGGCGCTCGGGCGCACAACGCGGGCTTGCGCGGCGGCTGGTCCGGGCCGCGGCCATTACCTGCATCGCGGCGGTGGCTGCTTCGGTACAGGCGGATTCGCCCTACCTGTACGGCATCCATTGGTGGGGTGACGTCAACGACTCCGGGCCGGCCACGCTGCTGGATTGCCCTCAGTACGGCGGATGGGACGTGGAGACCATTCTCACCCATTCGGACTCCTGGTGGTCGGCCAGCCACTTCCTGCCGCTCTACCAGAACCTCTACACGAACAAGAACATGACCATGATCACCCGCATCGATTACAAGTGGGGTGAAGGCGTTCCCAATCCCAACAGCCCGGATT
>BTUC01000487.1:0-2835 GCA_045863575.1 Phycisphaerae bacterium | reverse complement strand
ACGCGAACTGGCCGAACAGCGTGGTGAACGCCGTGAATACGCTGCGGAACCAGTGCCACCTCTGGATCCTGGGCAACGAGCTGAACCTGATCGGCGAAGGCAACAACTGGCCCGATAACCACGTGACGCCAGCCGGGTACGCGACGATCTACCGGAACGTACGCAACGCCATCCGCAACTCGGCCGGGTCCAGCCCGGCCGGTCCGCACCGGCTGCTGATCGCGCCGGTGAGTCCCGGCGGCATTATCAGCGGCGTGCGCTGGATGGCCGGCACGGATTGGCTCGGGCAGGTCATCGATCAGATCCCCGCGGCGGAAATCGATGGGTTCGCGATCCACTCCTACGGCGGGAGTGTGGCCGATTTCCGCAACGGCTACAGCCAGCAACTCGCGGTGATCGACGCGAAGGGGCTGCAAAGTAAACCCGTTTACATGACCGAGTGGAACCGCTATTCCGCGCCGGGCAACGCGGCGCAGGAAGCCGCGGCCGCCCAGTTCTGCCGGGATGCCTTCGCGGATGTGCATGCATGGAACACGACGCCCGGCAAGCACAACATCGTCTGCATGGCCTGGTTCGTCTATGCATCCAATGGCTGGGATGGCTATTCCATCCAGTACTGGCGCAACCAGGGCAATCCGGCGGGCCATCCCGGCGATCTGTACACCGCCTTCCAGGAGACGGTGGACCTCCGCTACCCGGCCGGAGCGATCGGCCTGCCGGACTCCCCGCTGATCGAACGCGCCCCCGCGAGCTTTTCCCGGAATGCCGTGCAGGGCAACTCGCCGACGCCGGATGCCTTCACCATCCGCAATGCGGGCCACGCGACGCTGAACTACACGATCAGCGACAACGCCGCCTGGCTCTCTACCAGCGTCACCAGCGGCACGAGCACGACCGAGACCGATAGCATCACGGTCAACTACAGCACGTCGGCCCTTGCGCCCGGCAGCTATTCCGCCGTCATCACCATCGACTCCAGCAACGCGGCCAACGCACCCCAGACCATCACCGTGGACCTGATCATCGAGGAACGGCCGATCCCCGGGGACATGAATGATGATCGGGACGTGGACAGCGACGACGTGGCCACCTTCATCGGCTGCATGACCGGTGCGAATAACGGACCGCCTGACCCGGGCTGCAGCAAAGCGGACGTAGACGGTGACAACGACGTAGACCAATCGGACTTCGGGTTTCTGCAAAGGTGCATGAGCGGGCTGGGAATCGTGAGCGATCCGGACTGCGCTGATCCAGTTCCCTGACGAGGGCAACGGCATGTGGCATGTGAGCGTCAGTCGAACCCTGATGATCCTGAGCGTCAGCGCAGCCTGCCTCCAGGCGGGCCCTAACCTTATCCGCAATGGCGGGTTTGAGGAGGGACAAGGAAGTTTTCCGGGCGTTGGGCTCCACTGGGAAACCAACGACGGGTTTGGCCATCCCGAGGTGAACTTCCTGACCACGGCCACGAAGCACTCGGGCGCCTGGTCACAGTATCTGAAGGCCCATTCGACCTGGGACCTGGGCATGCTGCGACAGGTCTCCGGCTACAACACGGTGACCCCGGGCCGGTCGTACGAGATCCGCGCGTGGGTCAAGACGACGAACATCGTGAACTGCGCCGGCTGGTACGTCTTCGGCGTATGGTGGTTCAACAACGACGCGGTGATCGGTGAATCGAAGATGCCGCAGCCCGCCGGGTGCAACTGTCCCCGTAGCGACGGATGCAACCACGACTGGCAGGAGATCGTCTACGCGGCGGTGGCCCCGCCGGGAGCCAACCGTGTCGCCGCCCTGCTCACTCGCCATACCGACGGCGATGCCTGGTATGACGACGTTTCCATCACGGAAATCACACCCGGCATCCCGCAGATCGGGCTTACCCCGACCAGCTTTATCCACACCATCCCGCAGGGTCACAACCTGCCCGACGTTACCTTCACGGTCCAGAACACGGGCGGGGGCACGCTGAGCTATTCGGTCAGCGAATCCTCGAGCTGGCTGAGCGTGTCACCGACCGCGGGGACCAGTACCGGCGAGCCGGATACCATCACGATCGATTACAGCACGGCCGGGCTGGTCCTGGGAACACATACGGCCACCATCGCCCTCAGCGACGCGGCAGCGAGCAACTCGCCGCAGACTCTGTCTGTCGAGATCACCGTGGTGGAACCGCCGGTGCCGGGTGATTTCGACGGCGATCGGGACGTGGACATGGATGATTTCGGTGCGTTCCAGGCATGCTTCTCCGGACCCGGGGCGGTGCAGACCGACCCCGCCTGCGGGAAGGCGCGAATGGATGGGGATCCGGACGTGGACCAGGCGGACTTTGAGCTGTTCCAGCGATGCATGACGGGAGCCAATGTCGAAGGCTCGCCAAGCTGCGCGGACTGAGCAGGAACACAGAACAATCTCTGTGCGACCGGATTCGATTCCCTCCTCTGGAACTCCGGGGGAGGGCCTGGGTGGCGGCTTGTCAAGGGTGTGCCGATTGGCGGTTCCGTGCTGATTCCGCAGGCGTTTGAGCGTTGGCCCGCCTTGCCCTATAGTGGGCGCTCCGCGTCCGGGCCGATGCGGAACTGGCAACACTCCACTTGCGAACTGATGGGAGATGACTGGAATGACGGAGATTCGGGCGACGAACATCACCTGGCACGAAGGACACGTGACCCGCGAACATCGGGAGAACATGCTCAAGCAGCGCGGCGGGACCATCTGGTTCACCGGCCTCAGCGGCTCCGGCAAGAGCACGATCGCCTTCACCGTGGAACATGCCCTCGTGCAGCGCGGCCACCTGGCGTATACGCTCGACGGCGACAACATCCGCCACGGCCTGAA
>BTUC01000486.1:0-5409 GCA_045863575.1 Phycisphaerae bacterium | reverse complement strand
CATGAGGTAAGACTTGGCCAGGTCATAGCCGAACAGCTTCCCCAGCATTTCGATCACGTACTCGTATGTGTGATCGTCGTCATCGATGAGCACCACGTGGTAAGGGGGCTGCTTCTGCGGTCGGGCTCTGTCCGGCCGAGGAGCCTTCTTGACGTCGGGTGGCGTGAGGGTGGTATTCGGCGCGTCAGACATGTCGGTCTCCTGCCCCCCGCATCTTATCTCCTGGGGCAGTCCGATAAAAGGAAATTCTTGGGGAAACTGGAGTGTCCCCGTTTTGCACAACGGGGCGCCGGCACATGGCGGGGTCGGTGCCGTGCTTCCGTAACTCTTGAGATGATATGGAGATACCTTGACTGCGCCGTCTGCCAATTCCCAGCGACTCAGTCCCGGATGCGCAGGTGCATTTCGTCGCTGATCGCCCGTACCTCAGGCGCATACATGGCGAAGCCGTTGGTCGGCAGAGCATGGAACAGACCCGGTGACTCCGCCCGCATCCTGTAGCGCAGGATATGCTCGCCTTGCTCGAGCAGCCCGATGAAGAAGACCACCTTCTCATCCCGGAGTTCGAGGTTGGCGCACAGTCCGCCGGCCCACCGCCCGCCGCTGCGCAGCTCGACCGGTTCGCAGCCCGCGGGCTTGAAATCCTCAAACGCGAGGTAGTCGTAGGTATTCTTCGCCTTGATGTTCAGCACCACCTCAATCTGGTCTCCGCTGGCTACTGCATCTCCCATGGTGAGGGGCACGCGCTCAAATCCCGCCCGGTGCTCGACCCTGCCGGTCTGGGCGAGCGATCCGGCCTGTCCGGCCGCGAGGGCGTGGATCATGCCCCGGGCCGGCTTGCGGACCGTCTCCGTGCGCGGGACCAGCTTGAAGTAGTCGCGGGTGATGAAGATCTCGTTGCCTGCGCCCTTGATCTCGTCCTCCTTGGTGAAGAAGCTCAGGTAGGCCGAGTAGTAAAGCGCTCCCTGGCCGGTCTTCTCAATGACCACTTCGTGCGGTCCGGGATCGATCTGCAGCCCGTAAAGCGCCAGCCGATGATCAAAGCTGAAGAAGTTCTGCTTCGTAATCCGGACCTCCTTCATCGGTTTGCCGTCGAGGCTCACCACGACGGTGCAGTCGGGGTCCGCCTCGCCGCTGGCCTGCATATAATCGACCATGGCCGCGATGGTCAGCGCGGTGTCGCGTGTACTGCGCCAGTAGTAGCCGTTCTTGCGGTTGTTGAGCAGCCACTTGACCAGCCGCGGCGCGAGCTCGTTTTGCGGCTCGATCGTCACCAGGGCCTTGAGCGCCCAGGCGTTCGTCTCGATGTCGTTGTTCCACCAGAACCACCAGCAGGACTCCGGCGTCCGCACCCACGCCGTTTCGTTGTCGTCGTCCCGCTCGACAAACTGCAGCACGTTCCGCAACAGCGTGCGCGCCTCCTCACTCTTCTTCATCTGGTGCAGGGCCAGGGCCAGCAGTGATCTGCCGTAGTTGTTGAGTTCACCCCGTTTCTCGTAGAGCGCATCCAGCCACTTGACCAGCGCATCGCCCTGCAACCGATTCTCCAGCGCGAGGATGAAGGCCATGTAGGCCTGCGTCTGCATATCCCCGATCTGCTGCTCGTTCTTCGGCTTGGTCAGCTCGCTTCGGCAGGCGTTCTGCAGGAACTGAAGGCCGCGTTCATAGACGCCGCTGTCCATCGCCACACCAGCCTTGCGGGCGGCGTGGAGCCCCTGTAGCACGTAAACGGTCTGGTAGGGTGAGGACTGATCCTCCCGCCACCACCCCCAGCCGCCGTCGGACTGCTGTAAAGCATAGATCCGTTGCAGGCCGGCCCGGATCATGGCCTCCATCTCGGCGGTGCTGTACACGGGCGATCGACAGCAGTCGCGATCGAAACGGTTCTTGAGGTCGCCCTCGTTCATCTGCTTGCGCTGTTGGCCGATCTCCTCCAGCGAGGTGCCCATCTTTTTGACCGCGTCCGCCACCAGCACGGTGGGATAAAACCGGCTCATGGTCTGCTCCACGCAGCCGTAAGGATAGCCGACCAGGTAGGGCAGCGCATCGACCATGACGCCGGCCAGGCTGGGCGATAAGGTGATCTCCAGCCGTGTCTGCTCCGGATCGATCTGCTCGGGCAGGTCGAGCTTCATCGGACGGGCCCCGGTCTGCGGCACGCGGAACGAGCCGCTGGAGGCCAACGTCTTGTTCGTGCCGTGGACGAGGACGGGGAACGCCAGGCGCATGCCGTCGCTCTCTTCGTCGGTCATGGCCTTGACCGCGATCCGGGCCATGCCGTCCTTGAGCACGCGGACCGGCCAGTCGAAACGATGCTCCTGGCCGGCTTCGACCTGAGCGGTGGCTTTCAGGTGAAGGTTGCCGCCCTCGTCCGGGCGCAGGGGGGCCTCCGTGCTGCCCAGCAGGGCGAATAGATCTGCCGGCAGAATGAGCTCCGCCGCGACCTGCTTGTCTGTCTTGAGATAGTTGTGGACGTTGGCGGAGAGGACCACCTCGTCGCGCTCCACGAAGAAGCGGGGTGCTTGCAGACGCACGAGAAGGTCCTTGCTCGTCACCGCCTTGGCTGTAGCGTCGCCGACCTGGGTGGCATTCGTGAGCGCGTAACCCCGCACGCGCCACGTGGTCAGCGACTGCGGGAAGGTGATCTCCGCGGTGGCCTGGCCCCGATCGTCGAGCTTCAGGTCCGGCAGCCAGACGGCCGTGTCCGCGAAGTACGTCCGCATCTCGGGCTCGACCAGCTCGGTGCCCGAGCCTGGCTGTGCCGGTTCCCCAGGCCGGGCAGGTCCCGCCGACGGGAACGCCTCGTCGATTGTTGAGCTGAACGAATCGCTTCGCTTGCTGACCGATTCGGAGGACTCGAGTTGACCAACCGCGTTCATGGCTCCCCGGCTGCGGGCACCGGCTCTGCGGTCCTCCTCAAACCCCGCGCCGCCACCGAATCCTTCGCCGTCGCGGAGGAAGTCTCTTGCAATGATCATACCGCCGCGCTCGATCCCCCAGGTGCCGCTCCAGTCCTCGGGTTGGCTGGAGGGGTACTCGGGTGATTGAAACCGTCCGGACGGATGGAAAGTGTATTCGAAGGAGGATTGCGCGTAGGGCTGATGGTGCCGCCGCTGGCCGTGGAAAAAGACACTGGGACGCGGTCCGAATTCGTCCTGGATATAGGTTACCGATTCGTCATAGGCGGTGAGCGTTACCTGTCCCCTCACCGGCTCGCCGGCGGAATCGGTGACCTGCACGCTCACCGTGCCCTTCTCGCCGGGCTGGTAAGTGGGCTGGTTGGTGCGCAACGCGACGTTGAGCAGACCCTTCACCGGGGGCACATAAAGCTCGCGGGATTGGGTATGAACCCGGCCGTCGCGGACCAGCGTGGCCTCCACAAAGAAGTTCGGGACGTGCTTCTCCTCGATGCGGATGTCGATCACCTGGGACTTGCCGGGCAGATCAATAAAACGGTAGCTGCGCAGCACGGAGCGCAGCACGTCGTCGCTGAACAGCACGCGGGCATGGGACCGTGCGCTGTTGATCAGCAGGTGGGCCGTGTCGCCAGTTTTATAGGTGCGTTTGTCGGCAATGACCTCCAGATCGTTGAAGCGATACACCTGCCCGTCGAACTTCGGCCCGCGGGCCCAGAAGACCGTATTGCCCTGCACCTCCTGGTCCCAGGCGTCACGCGTCCGGAAGCTGATGCGGTAGTGCCCCTCGGCCGTGATCGGCAAACTGAAGGAGAGCCGGCCTTCCGTATCGGTGGCTGCGTTCCAGCGCTTGACTTCCTCCTCGGTAATGGCGTTGTTGTCCGCGCCGCCGTACTGGATCCGGGTAACGATTACCTCGCCCTTCGTGGCGACCGGCGTATCGTCCGGTGTGAGCGCCCGCACATCCACGAACACCTCGTCCTGCACGTTGTACCAGCCCCCGTCCGTCTCAACGAAGGCGTAGAAAGCCTGCCGGGTGGCCAGGACGCTGCCGGACCCCTCGATGGTACGCCGGCTGGCGTCACGCACCTCGGCCTCTACCACGTAGCGATGATCGCGATCCGGCTGTTCCTGCAGCGCGTCGGTGGTATCGATCTCGATGTCGTGGGTGCCGTCCGCACCGATCTGGCCGGTTCCCTGGGCGACCAGATCGCGCAGCGCCTGGCGCCGGCCGGTCTCCAGATAGTGGCCCCAACCGTCCTCGTCGCCGTACCAGCCGCCCGGATACCAGGCACGTCCCCAACCGTGGCTTGGCCACCAGCCATCGTAAAACAGGTAGCAGCCCCACCGTCCCCACCAAGGCAGCCACGGATAAGCGTAGTAGTAGCGCCCGTAGCCTTTGCCATAGAGCCAGTCGTACTCGCCGGCGCCGAAGTAGACGTGCTGATAAGGCTCGCGGAAAACCTTGTAGGTGACCTGGGCATCCTTCACTGGTTCACCAAAGTAATAGCGGGCTTCTATCCGCGCCTTGATCTTTTCGCCGAGCCGGGCCTGCGTGGTGGCGGGCTTGACCTTCACTTCGAATTCGGGCTTGCGGTACTCCTCAACCCGGAATAATCCCCCGGCCAGCCGGCGTGCATCCGGGCCGCTGCCGTTGACGTGAATCCGGTAGATCCCCAGCGGAGGTTCTTCGCCAAGCTGAAACTCACCCGAAACGCAGCCCTGCTCATCGGCGGTCAGCGAAAGCTGTTGCACCTTGTTGTTCTTCGTGTCGTAGATCACGACGAAAGCATTCTGCCCGCCGGACGGCTCTGCATATTTACGATCGGTGCGGTTACGCAGCCAGATGCGGTAGCGGACGGTAGATCCCGGTCGATAAACCGGGCGATCCGTAACCACGTAGTGGCGGGGGCCGTTGTCGCCGTAATTGGCTGGATCATTCTGCTCCCATCGCTGGAAGAAGGAGAACGCCATGCTGCCGCCCGCACCGAGCACGATGGCGTGCACGTTCGAGCCGCCGTCTTTCTTCTGGCGCGCATATTCAACGACCCCGTCGGCGTTGGTGATCGGCGTGCTCAGGGCGTAATGCGCTTCGCTCTTGCTCTTGGTGTGGTCGTACACGCTCCATTGCTCGTAGATGCGTACCGCCTTGTCCGCCAGCGGCTGCCCCGTGCGCGCATCGACGACCCAGATCATGCCTTTGCCGGGCAGGGACTTCAGGATCATGGCCATATCCGAGACCAACACGAGTACGCGGGCCAGTGAGTCGGTGCCCGGTACGGTGGCCTCTACCACGTACGCGCCTACACCGGGCAGGGGGGCGACCGTGCTGCCCGTCGCCACCCGGAGCCCCTCCGGGCGCGGTACGGACTGCGTCCACTGCGCGACCTGATCCCCCAGATACCCCTTCCAGGTGTCCTTCTGGAAAAGCTCCCAGGCGAGATTCTGGGTGTACCAGGGGTAATCGCGCTTCTCCTCGATGCGATCCTGGACG
>BTUC01000485.1:0-5410 GCA_045863575.1 Phycisphaerae bacterium | reverse complement strand
GAGGTCGTCTCGCTGCCGGGCGAGGCCAAAGTGGCCGTGAGCGAGCGCCTGCTCGGACGCACCCTGGACGGGCTGGGCCGGGTCATTGACGACGGCCCGCCGGTGCACGCCGAGGGTTTCTATCCCATCTATCGGCCGGCGCCCAAGGCATTGCAGCGTCCGCGCATCACCACGCCTCTCTCCACCGGCGTCCGGGCCATCGATGCCATGCTCACTGCCGGACAGGGGCAGCGGCTGGGGCTGTTCGCCGGTACCGGCGTGGGCAAGAGCGTGCTGATGGGCATGATCACGCGCTACACCGACGCGGACGTGGCGGTGGTGGCCCTCATCGGCGAGCGCGGCCGTGAGGTGAACGACTTTCTGGAGAAGGACGTCGGTCTCGAGGGGCGGCGCAAGACGGTCATGATCCTGAGCACGTCGGACGAGTCGCCCGTGCTCCGCGTCCGTGCGGGGTTCGTGGCCACCGCCATCGCCGAATACTTCCGCGATCGCGGCAAGAACGTCCTGCTGCTGATGGATTCGCTGACCCGCCTGGCCATGGCCCAGCGGCAGATCGGCCTGGCCGCCGGCGAGCCGCCCGCCACCAAGGGCTATACGCCCAGCGTCTTCGGGTTGCTGCCCACGCTGCTGGAGCGGGCCGGGCGGACAGAGGCGGGAAGTATCACCGGATTCTACACAGTTCTCGTGGAGGCGGACGACATCAACGACCCGATCGGCGACGCGGTCCGCGGAATTCTCGACGGGCACCTCTGGCTGTCGCGCTCGCTGGCCAGCAAGGCCCACTACCCGGCCATCGGCGTCACGGACAGCATCAGCCGCGTCATGACCGACGTGGTCACTCCCGAGCACATGAAAGCCGCCCAGACGGTGCTGCGGGCGCTGGCCACCTGGAACGAAATCGAGGATCTGGTCAACATCGGTGCGTATGCCCCCGGCTCCAACGCGGCGTTCGACGCGGTCATTCAGACCCGGTCGGCGGTGCTGGCGTTCCTCCAGCAGGCCATCGAGGACAAGGTGACTTTCGAGGAGGCCCGCCAGCGGTTGCTGGAGCTGGCCGGACAGCTCGAGGAGACTACGGCGCGCTTGACCAAGACGGGGCAGCGGGCGGCCTGAAGCTCAGGACGTGAGGAGTACGGATGGCCAGGCGGTTTCAGTTTCGGTTTGAGACGCTGCTGAAGATCCGGCAGCAGGATGAGGATCGCCACAAACGGATCGTGGCCGAGCGGCTTCGGCAGATCACGGCCGTCCGCGAGCGTCTGGCATCGCTGCACGGCCAGATTGTCGATGAGGAGCAGGCCATCCGGGAGGGGGGTTCGCCCGGAATGATTGACATGCAGCAGATCGTGCGGCATCGCCACTGGCTGGGGCACCTGCACAAGGGCGTGCTGGAATCGGAAAGTGCCCTGCGGGCACTGGAAGCGCGTCTCGCTCAGGATCGTGCGGCGCTGGCGGAAGCGTTGAAACGCCGCCGCGTTCTGGACAAGCTCAAGGAGCGCCAGCATGAGCACCACCGCGCGGCCGAGGAGCGCCGCGAGGTCAATGCGGCGGACGATCTGACCACGGTGAGGTACGTATTTGATCATGCGGCGAGTGAGAACTGACGCCGGTGGCGGTGAGAACTGAGACGTGAGAGCTGAGCACTGGAAGAGTTCTGGAGTAGCACAGGTGAACCGATCGGTTTGCAGCGCTCAGTTCTCAGTTCTCAGTTCTCAGTTCTCGGTTTGCAGTCTGCGATGGGCGGTCTCGTTTGTGGTTTTCAGGAGGCGTTTCGCTCAATGAAGCGTCTGTACCACATCCTGGCTTTGATGGCCCTGGTGAACCTGTTTGCCGTGCTGGGCTTTGTCGGGTTCCTGGTGGCCAGCGGACGGCTTGATGCCGAGCGGGCCGAGCAGATCGCCAAGGTGCTGCGCGGCGAATGGCCGCAGCCGGTCGAGGATGCTCCTGCCACCCAGCCGGCGGCCCCGGCTCCACCGCCGCAACCCTCCCAGGCCGAGATCGCCCGCGCTCAGGCGCAGCGGGAGTACTATGCGTTGCTGGCGGATCGCCATCAGCAGGAGCTCGATCAGCGCAGTGCCCTCAACAGCCAGCTCCAGCTCGACGTGACCCGCAAGCTCGAGGAGCTGGAGGCGAAGCGCAAGGCATTCGAGGAGGAGCGTCAGCGGACTTTCCAGCAGGCAGAGATGGTTGGATTCGCTCGCGAGCTGGAGATGTTCGAGAAAATGGATGCGAAGAAGTCCAAGGAGCTGCTGATGGGCCGCAAGGATCCGGACGTCGTGCAGTTGCTGATGAAGATGGAGTCCAACCGCGCCAGGAAAATCCTGGACGCGTGCAAAACGGAAGCGGAGTTGGCGTGGGCCGGGAGGATCCTGACCCAGATTCACAACCTGAACGGAGATACGGCGAGCGGCGTGGATGGTCCGACCGCCTCCCAGTAAGGAAACCCATGACTGGCGTGGAAGCGGCGAAAGCCCTCCCCGGCCTGCCTTCAGCACGGCCGGCGGAAGCGGGAGCCAGCCGCGCGGTGCAGAGCTTCGCCTCGATTTTCGAGGCCGCTCGCCAGCAGAATCGTGCCGCCCAAGCGGACAGCAGCCGTGCCGACCGGATCGAGGAAATGAACCGGCGGCACGCAACTCAGGAGCGTGAACCGACAACGGAGGTGGACCCTTCCGCGCGGAAAAAACGGGTCGATGAGCGGGGCAAATCGTCGCGCGTGGACCGGCTCAAAACGGCGCAAGCATCGGACGCGTCCGGGCCGCACGACGGCGCCGAGATCGGCACGGCCCAACAGGCCGACGCCCGAGCGGTGAATGAGCGGCAGGAAATACAGGACCGCCGTGGCAAAGGCGACAAACGGCCGACCCCGGCACGTCCAGGGAGCCATGCCCATGACACGAGTACCCAAGCCGAACCGGCGTCGGAGAACACCGCGTCGGACCATCCACCACCTGAAGCCGTCGTCGGACTCACCCCCCTCGTCACTACGTCGTCCACGCGCGGTGGCGCAAATCCTGCTGACGCATCCGGTCCGACGCTTCCCATGTCGGCCGCGGGCCGTGAGCCGCTCGAGGCCGGCCTGACATCCGCAGTGGGTGTCCAACGCGTCTCATCGACACGCGCCGCCGCCTCTTCCGCGGGATTCCCAGGTGCGACAGCCAGCACCGAAGCCGCGCCTGCCGTGCAGGCGCAACCCCCGGCTAATGGCGAAACCCAGGGACGCTCGGGCGGCCACTCGACGGAATTCCTCAGCGCGCTTAATGCGGCCAGCGCGCGTCGATCAGCGGGAACGGCCCAGCGGTCAGCGACCATGTCGGCGGCTTCGTCGAAGAGCGACAGCGTGGCTTCGCTTCGGCTCGACAGTCCCAAGGCTATGGAGGAATTGGCGGCCGTCGTGCGGGCGAGAGCAGGGGGGAGGAACCCGAGCGTCACGCTCCAGCTCGACCCGCCCGAACTGGGCAAGGTACGCGTGGACGTGCGCATGCACGATCAGCTCATGATTGTGCGCTTCCATGCTCAGACCGAAGCCGGTCACGATGCTCTTGCCGCGCGCATCGGGGATCTCCGTGAAGCGCTGGATGGCCAGGGTATTCGCCTCGACCGTCTCGAGGTCGAATACCGGCCGCCGCCGCCGGCCAACCCGTCAAGAGAGGATCCGCAAAACCCCCAGCAGCCTGGAACCGGCCAGTGGGGGAACTTGATGCAGGAGGGGCAGCGGCAGGAAGGCGCCTGGCAGGACGGTCGTCCTCAATCGGCTGGGGGCTACGAAGGAAGCGATTATCCGACTGGCGACATGGCGGCCGGCGAAGAGAGCGACTATGTGGGGCGCCTGGCGGAGTCGGGCGTCGATTTGCGGGTCTAAACGTTCGGTGAACCGCCCGGCCGGGGATACGGTCGGGCGGAGCGGGGCGCCGCGGGCGCCTCGAGGATCAGTGAGAGGAACTCGCATGCAAGTGACACAAACCAGCGGTACGCAGGGCCAGCAGTCCACCACTCAGCGGGGTATGTCCGGCATCAGCGGCCAGGATTTCATGAACCTGCTGATCAAGCAGCTTCAATACCAGGATCCCCTCGAACCCATGGGCAATGAGGAGATGATGAAGCAGATGTCCACCATCCGTGAACTGGAAATGAACACCCGATTGACGCAAAGGCTGGAGCAACTCAGCGACCAGCAGCGCTTCGGTTCGGCGGCCGCCCTGATCGGCAAGCAGGTGAAAGGCGCGGTGACCGACGAGGAGGGTAACCTCTTCGAACTCGAAGGCATCGTGGCCAGCGTCGTGTTCTCCTCCAGTGGAGAGGTGCTCCTCGAACTTGAGGGCGGCGATGTGCTGCCGCTCTCGGGCGTCCAGCAGGTCACCAATCCAATGATTCCGGCTGCCTGACGCGCAGTTCAAAGAACAGGAGAACGACCATGGGTCTCACCACCGCGATGTTCACAGGCCTGTCCGGCCTGAATTCGAACCAGTTCCGCATCGACACCATTGGCGACAACATCGCCAACGTCAACACCACCGCGTTCAAGGGCAGCCGGGCTACCTTCGAGAACCAGTTCTCGCTGCTGCTCAGCGCGGGGACGGCGCCCGGCGAGGTCAGCGGGGGAACCAACCCGTCACAGCTTGGCCTGGGTTCCAAGCTCGGAGGCGTTCAGCGGCTGCTCCAGCCCGGCCCCATCGAGACCACCGGCGTACCGACGGACATGGCCATCGAGGGAGAGGGCTTCTTTGTCGTGCGTACGCCCACGGCGAACCAGGCATTTACGCGCGACGGTACATTTAAGATCAATGCGGACAAGATGTTAGTCACCTCCCAGGGCTACGCCGTGCAAGGCTACGGCATCGATGACAGTTTCAGCATCGTGCCCGGGGTGTTGCAGGATCTCCAGATCCCCATCGGCACGCTGACCACGGCCCGGGCCACCGGCCAGGCGGGGTTGGACGGCAACCTCAACGCGAGTGGCACCATCTCGACGCAGGGTACCGTGCTCTACTCGCAGCCCCTGGAAGAGGGGCCCGGCTCGCCGGCCACGGCCGACACGTTGCTGACCGATCTGTATGATCCGGCCGTCCCGGGCAATCCGCTGTTCGCCGAGGGTGACGTGATCACGCTCAGCGGGGCGACTCGCGGCGGGCGCGAGGTGCCGGAAGCCGTATTCACGGTAACCGCCGCCAGCACGCTGGGCGACTACGCCGCGTTCCTTCAGAACGCATTCGCCATCAGCACCGATCCGGCTCTTCCAGGCACACCGGGCGTGCGGATCAGCACCGCCGCGCCTCCGGCCGAGGGAACGCTGATCATCGAGGGCAACCCCGGCGAGGATAACGGTCTGGCCATTGAACTGGCCGATATCCGCAGTACAAACCCCAACTACCCCAATCCGTTGGCCTTCACGCAAAACCAGGCGGTTAATGGGGAG
>BTUC01000484.1:0-5437 GCA_045863575.1 Phycisphaerae bacterium | reverse complement strand
CGGGAGGAGCCTTCCAGAGCCCCAAAGGCCTCGGAAAACGGCAGCGCACGGGCCAGGAAGGCGGCTTGCAGGATGCTCAGGAACAGAATGGCCACCAACACGAATGCCAGGTCCCAGACACTCCGCGACCCCCAGATGAACAACACCGGCAGCGACACGAGCAGATACGCCGGCAGTACCAGGCGGACAACGACTACCTTAAGCGCGGCCATCATCACTTCGCCGGGGAGGCGGACCGGCAGGGCCTGGTAGACCCAGGCCGCCTCGTAGTTCGGGCTGAAGCGAAGCTGGAGGAGTGTGGAGGGAATCATCAGGCAGGCCATGTACAGCAGGTACAGATGACGACGGGTGTCCGGCAGCGTCGCCAGCACCTCCGTCCAGTCCTGGCCCACGCCCAAGCTCATGATGAAGCTGAAACCCACCACTAGCACAATCCCCAGCGAGGGGTATGTGCGTAGCTTGAAGTTGCGATCCCGGCCGCACAGGATCCAGGTCAACTCGAAGGCGCCCCGCTCGCCTGGCGTACGACACAGCCAGCGCGACCAGCGGGCACCGGCACGCCGCCGGTGCACAGGGGTACCCGCCGGACGAGCAGACGCCGCAGGGGCCGCATCCAACTCCAGCAGCGCATGGCCGAAGCGCGGCGCGAACAGAAACACCACCACCAGCAGCCCCGCGAAGGGCACCGCCAGCCCGGCAGCGCACAACAACAGATGCCAGCCGCTGAAGTTGCCGGCCAGGATATCGATCGGCGCTGCCAGCCAGACCGGCGGCAGCACGTAAGCCCACCCATGGTCCTCGAGCCGCCAGTCCCGCATCCGGTTCACGCCGATCAGCCGGGGCGCGATCTGGTAACCGCCGAGGATCAATATGGACATGCCGACCTGCACATAGAGGATCAGGTCACGCAGCCGCTCACCGGAAACCAGGCGCATGGCGGTCAGGTACAGCAGGTTGGCCAGAAACACGACCAGTGCGACGCCACACACCAAAGTCGGCAGGTACACCAGCGGAAAGAGCGGATGGATGGCCAGGGCCCCGGCGATCATGGGCGCCAATGAAAGGCTCAGCGACAGCGAGCCCAGATACACCAGGATGTGGGCCAGCCGCGCCACCAGGAAGGTGCGGCCCGAGACCGGCCGTGGCAGCAGGATGGCGTTGTCGGTGGTATCCAGCAGGACGCTGCTGAAATCCGCAATCAGCGACAGCCCGACCATGACCATGACAAACAGGTGCAGCATGGCCGTCCCCACCAAGGGAGGCGACGTAGCCACCACCATGGCCATCATCAGACCCATGAACCCATAGAACACGAGCGTACCGGCGAAGGCATTGCCGGGCTTTTTGCCCTGGCGATAAGCCTGGAAGCCCATGCCGCGCCGGCGGCTGTCCAAAATCAGCTTGGTTTCCAGGATGGCCCGAAACTGGCCATAATCCACGTCGAGCGCTCGCACCAGGGGGGCCAGGCGGTCGAACAGCCTCAACACCCAGCGAATCATCACGCGGAGGCCCCTTCGATAGCCTGGATGAACCGGTCGGCCACCGCTCCGTGCCCGCCCGCGCTGGTCAATTGCGTGAACAACCGCTCCAGTGACTCCGCCTTGCTGCTCGCCTGCAGCTCCTCGAACGGACCATCGGCCACGATCTGACCATCGGAGATGATCACGATGCGGTCGCACAGGCGCTCCACCACGTCCATCACGTGCGAGCAGTAGAAAATGGTTTTTCCGCGGGCGGCCAGGCGGGCAATGATCTCCTTGACGGTGACCACCGAGTTGGCGTCCAGACCGGAGAGCGGCTCATCGAGAAACAGCACCTCCGGGTTGTGCAGCATGCCGGCGGTGATGAGCACCTTCTGCCGCATGCCCTTGGAGAATGTGCCCATCTGGTTGTCCAGCTCGCCGGCGAGATCGAACAGGCCCAGCAGCTCGCCGGCGCGTTGCTCGATGTGCGCGTCGGCCATGCCATAGAGCCGGCCCACAAAGCGGAGGTACTCCATGGGGGTGAGCACCTCGTACAGGGCGGCCGACTCCGGCACGTAGCCGATGCGGCGCTTCACCTCCAGCGGATCGCGGGCCACATCGATGCCGCGGACCCGCACCTCGCCAGCGAAGCCCGGCAGCATGCCGACCAGCACCTTGACGGTTGTGGATTTGCCCGCACCGTTGGGTCCGATGTAACCGAGGATCTGACCACGGGGGATCTCCAGATCGATGCCCTTGAGCACCTGCTTGCTGCCATAGGATTGAGTCAACCCGCGGATGCTGATCGCCGATTCCATGATGCCCATCTCATGCCCGTGGATTTGCTCCGCGAACGCGCCGATTATCTTCCGCTGGGGCCCTGCTTGAACAGCCCGGACTCGCAGCAGACGACGAAGCTCTCGGCCACGCGCTTGAGCGTCTCCCAGTCGCGGCGGATGCGATGCGCTTCATCCGGCTGAACCGCCCCGTCATTGGAAATGGCCCGGCTGACCTCTTCGAGCATATCGCTGAACTCTTTGACCAGTTGCTGGGCCCCCATCAACAGGTCTGCGGTCATCTTGCAGACGTTGACCTCCGGGTTGGGCACGAAGAAGCCATCCGCCTGATGGCAGACCCAGTTGACCACGTCCACATCGCCGGTGGCCTTGATGATCTCGGCCAGCCGGTCCAGAGGATTGCGTGCCCCGCTGGCGTCGGGATCGTCCGCCTCGTGCGGCTGGCACCACTTGTAGACCAATGCCGGAGAGAGCTTGAGCTGTGCCGCCAGTGCTTTCACGCCGATCTTGTCCGCCGCCACCTTGAGTACTTCGTCGCTACGCTCCATGGCCGTCCTCCCTGGGTTGAAGGCGACGGCATTGTAAACGCAAGGCCGCCCGCAGGGTACCCGCGGAGACTGTAAGCACTGGGAACACAGCCGTGGCACACCGCGGCCAGGCTTCGGCGTTCCGAGGATGCCGGGGGGGTGAGTTTCATCGCGAGGGCAACGCGGGGTTCAATTCAGAATGACGAAGTCCGAAGGATCCAAGCCCGAATCCCGGGAGCCTTGCCCGCACCCGTTTCGGATTTCGTCATTCTGGTTTCTTTCGTCATTCTGGCTTCGTCATTCGTCATGGCCCGAAGAGCGCCAGATCGTTGCGTCTGAAACTGCCGCGGGTAAGCTCTTCTTGCCATGGCTCAGACGAAGCGCGACATTCAGGCCCTGCTGCGGGCGGCGGGCATCAACCCGCTGAAGCGTTTTGGGCAGAACTTCCTGATCGACGGCAACCTGCTGCGCAAGCTGGTCGCCGCTGCGGAAATCCGGCCGGATGACGTGGTGCTGGAGGTCGGGCCGGGGACCGGAACCCTGACGGAGGAGCTCCTGCCGCTGGCCGGCCACGTGGTGGCCGTTGAGATCGACAAGGGCATGCAGGCCATTTGCCGGTCGCGATTCGCGACGGCGTCGAATTTCACGCTCCTGCATCGGGACGTGCTCGCGCGGAAGTCCCAGATAGCCCCGGAGGTGCTGGCCACCCTGGAGAATCGCCGGGCAGCCCTCGGCGGACGGATGATGCTCGTGGCCAACCTGCCCTACCAGGTAGCCACCCCGCTGGTCGTCGAGCTGCTGCTGGGAGACGCTGTGATCTCGCCCTTGTGCTTCACCGTCCAGGCGGAAGTAGCCGACCGTTTCCTGGCCGGACCGGGCAGCAAGGAATTTGGTCCCATCAGTATCTTCGCGCAGGCTCTGGGCGACCTCGAAAGGATTACCCGTGTGCCACCGGAAGCGTTCTGGCCGTCGCCGAAAGTCGACTCGACCATGCTGCGGATCGACGTGGAGCCGGGCCGGGTCCCGGCCGCGGTACGTGCTCAGCTCACCCGAGTCGTGCACGCCTGCTTCAATCACCGCCGAAAAACAATGCGCGCCAGCCTGCGCGCCGCCCTGGATCAGCAGCCGTACCAGGCACTGGAATCAACCGGGATATGGAACCTAGGCGACCGACCGGAGCAACTCGGGGTCGCTCAATGGGTCGAGCTTGCGGAGTGGCTGAATCGTGACTCAGGCGGAAGGGATGATCCCGGGCCTTCGAGCCACGGCCGTGGCGCCGGAACGTAGCCCAGGGCGGGGCTTTGCCTGCCACGCAGGATGTGAGGCGGGGGCTACACGCGATAGCGCAATCACCGTGCTTGGCCGCACTTTGCCGCACTGCGGCGGCACTCAGCGTGGCCTTCATGACCGGAAGCGATCGGTTGCCCCCTGCTGCTTACGACAGCAGAATTTCAAGGTCCTCGCGGGTCAGATCCTGAATGAGGCTGTTGGCTTCACTGATGATCGCGCCGCCCGCGCTGCTGAACACCCGAGTCAAAGAAAACGGAAAGCTTGTCCGTGAGCACGTGTCAGCCTCCTTGCCAGTCGAGATGATCTGCACGCAGGCTTTAATTGTATGTCGAGCCTCGAGAAACTCAATCGCGGGCTGCCGCTCATCGCACCGGCGGTGCGCTCAGCGTTTCCTTCATGACCGTGTCGAGTTCGAGAATCGCCCGGGAGCAGTCGCCGGTGAACGAACTGCCGTGCAGTGGCGCCAGAATCGGATTAGACTGTTCGCCGTGCCGGTGCAGGATACCGGCGCGGTTCCGATCGGGGGTGAATCACCCGCCCGCTGGTTTCGTATGAGGAAATGCAACGATGAGCTCAACCACGCGCAAAGTGTTCCTTGCCGCCCTCGTCGCCCTGGCCGGACCTGCGGCTCCGTGCTGGTCCGCTGAGGGCAGCACTGCCACACGGCCGGCGTACGATCCGTCGCGGCTGGTCAGGCAGCTCCAGATCAGCGACCCCGACCGCAACCCGTACCTGCCCCTGAGGGAGTGGCTGGCCGAAGCACCCGAGCCGCCGGCGGGGCTTTCGCCGGAACGCCGGGAGGCTTTCTACCGGGCCTGGACCACGCTGTGGATCAACACGCAGCCGGCCGAGGGCGCCTGGATCCGCCCCATCATCAGCCCGGGCGCCCACTACATGAGAGGCATCTGGCTCTGGGATGCGGCCTTTCATATCCTCGGCCTGGCCCACGGCGGGCCGAAGGCCCGGAAGCTGGGCTTGTGGCAGGTCGAGGTCATGCTCAGCGGCCAACAGGAGTCAGGAAAGATTGCGCGCGAAATCTGGAAAACCGGGCCGCGCTCCTTCGGACGCCATGGGATCCAGGCGCCCGGGATCATGACGCTGGCTGCCAATCGCCTGCTCGCGTCCGCCCAGCCCGGCGAGGAGCGCACGGCCGTTCTGGGGGCGATGGAGAAGTTCTATCCCAAGCTGGCCAGCAACCACAGGTGGTTCTGGGCCAACACCCGGACCGGTTCCGGGCTGTGCACCTGGACGACGGTGGATTCCTGGGACACTTCTCCCCGGTGGGACGAGAAGGTCTCCGCAGCCCTGGACCTGAACTGCTGGCTGTTCTTGGATCGACTCGAGCTGGCCGCCATGGCCG
>BTUC01000483.1:0-5451 GCA_045863575.1 Phycisphaerae bacterium | reverse complement strand
GAGAACTGGCCGTTCAAATACACGAAACGTCAGGGCGGCAAGCACGAGGACGTGGAGACCGAGTGGGAAACCGCCCGCCTGCTCACCGCCTACAACGCGTACAAGGAAGCGGATGCCGCCAGCCCGCAGTGGATCAGCAACGCCTCTTTCTATCACGCCTTGCTGCCAGCCGTGCGCGAGCGGCGGTACATTCAGAACCCCCCACCGACGCCGGCCCAGATGCGGCAACGCGGCCTGATCGGCCCCGACGGCAAAGTGCCGCCGGGCAACTACATGATGATCGGCCTGGGTGACTACGACCAAGCCTCCTGGACCCTCTACCTGCTCGGCGCCCAGCGGTTCACCGACCCCGCCCGCGGCAAGGCCACCTGCAACTGGGGGATAGACCCGAACGCAGTAGACCGCGCGTCGGTGGCCATGGACTGGTTCTACCGCCACAAATCACCGCGCGACTTCTTCATCTCCTGGGACTCGGGGGCGGGCTATGTGAATCCGACGCAACTGCACGGAAAACGGGAGCCTTCCGGCTATCCCAGCGCGGTGCAGGCCTGGCAGGAGCACTGCAAGCACTACTACCGCATGTTTGACTACTCCATCTCCGGCTGGCTGCTCAACGGCAGCGCCGGTGAGATCCGGGAGGCCGATTACCGTCACCACCTGCCGTTCAGCGGCGACGGCATCGGCGTCCAGAACGGCCAGCCGCCCGGTCCCCTGCTGGTCGAAAACGTGCCCGTGCTGGAACGCTTCCCATCGGACGCGTGCCCTTCTCCGGCGATCGCCCACGAATCCGGCGTACACTTCGCGTGGTATCGCACCATCGTGGCCTGGCCCCGCCAGATCGCGGAGATGGAGGCGACCGCCAATCGGGCGGTCAACCAGCGCTACCTGGATGCGTTCACGTTCTATTACCTGCTGCGGCACCATCTGGGCGGCCACAACGACTACCGCGCGACCTGGATCGCCGACACGATCCCGCGGATCGTGACCGCCGGCCGGTCGTATCGCGTCAGTGTGACCGTCCGCAACGACGGCTGGGATGCCTGGAGCGAGCAGGAGCAATACCGGCTGGGATGCGCCATCGTCGAGCAGGACCGCCAGCCGACCGACGCAGACTACGACGTGATCGGCCATCACCCCCTGGCGGGCCGGACAACTGTCCGGCCGGGCGCGACCACGACATTCAGGTTTGAGCTCACCGCGCCGGAGCAGCCTGGCGAATACGACGTCTACTACGACTTGGTCCGCGAGGGCGTGACCTGGTTCCGCGAGCAGAACAACCTCGAATGGAAGGCGCCCCTCATCGTGGCCGAGGATGAGCGGAGGGTGGACACCGACGGCGACGGCCGTCCGGATCTCTGGGAGTCAGCCAACGGCCAGCTCTGGTGGCACCCGGATTACTGAGCGGTGTGCCCCACCACTTGATGACTTCGGCGATCTGTAGCGGCCGGCCTAACGTCCTTGAGCTGGATTGTCCCGCGTGTGCCCCGGCGATATACTGACCGGCCGGAAAAGGAATACCGGCATTTCGAGCGACTACAAGGATGTCCATGCGCTGGATCGTTGCCCCAACCTGGCCCGGCCGTCATGATGCCGCCCGTCGGCTGGGGATCACGCCGCTGACGGCCCAGCTCCTGCACAACCGCGGCATCGATGAAGCAGGCTCCGAGGCATTCCTGGGCCCTTCCCTGAAAACGCTCCATCCACCCGAGTCGCTGTCTGAGACAGCGAAGGCCGCCGAAATCATCTGCCGCAAGGTGCGCGACCGGCGGCCCATCGTGATCTACGGCGACTATGACGTGGACGGCATTACCGGGACGGCCATCCTCTGGCACCTGCTCAAGATGGCCGGGGCCGAAGTCTCCTACTACATCCCCCACCGCATTGATGAAGGCTACGGTCTCAACGCGGACGCACTGCGGGCCATCCACGCCCGCGGCGTCGACACGGTCATCAGCGTGGACTGTGGCATCACGGCCATTCGAGAGGCCCAGGTCGCGCGCGATCTGGGCCTGACGCTGATCATCACCGATCACCACTGCCCCGGTGCAGCCATGCCGGAGGCCGATTGCCTCGTGCACCCCTGCGTCGAGCCGGCGTATGCCAACCGTGATCTCTGCGGCGCCGGCGTGGCCTTCAAGCTGGCCTGGGCGGTGGCCAAGGCGCTCTGCGGAGCGGACCGGGTAACCCCCGAGCTGCGGGAATACCTCATCAGCGCCACCGGCCTGGTGGCCCTCGGCACGATTGCTGACGTCGTGCCGCTGACGTGCTGGCCCGCTTCGGTCTGACCGGCATGCGAGAATCGAAGCTGGCCGGCCTGCGAGCGCTCATCGAGGCCGCCCGCCTGGAGAACCAGAAACTCAACTGCGAGCACGTCGGCTACTGGCTCGCTCCCCGCCTCAACGCTGCCGGGCGCATGGGTCACGCCGACCTGGCCGCTGAGCTGCTCACCTCCGCGAGTGAAGACCGGGCAAGGGAAATCGCCCTCTACCTGGAAGAGGCCAACCGCCAGAGGCAAAGCACCGAGCGAGAGATCTTCAAGACGGCTTGCGAGCGAATCGAAAAAGACGACCTGGCCTGCATGTCGCGGCGGGGCATCGTCCTGGCCCATGACGGCTGGCATGCCGGAGTGGTGGGGATCGTGGCCTCACGTGTCGTGGAACGGTACGGCCGGCCCGCCGTGCTCATCGCCCTGCAGAATGGCGAGGGGCAGGGTTCGGCGCGAAGCATCCGGCACTTCGAGATGCACCAGGCGCTGGCCGAATGCGCGGAGCACCTGCTGGCCTACGGCGGACATGCCATGGCCGGCGGCCTGCGCATCAAACGCGAGTGCGTGCCCGCCTTTGCCGAAGCCTTCACCCACCGCGCCAACATGCGTCTAACCCCTCAGGATCTCGAGCCTTCGCTGCGGCTCGATGCCGAATCATCCCTGGCGGAGTTCAGCGAGGCGGTGGTCAAAGATCTCGAGCGGCTCTCTCCGCACGGCCCGGGAAACCCCAAGCCCAAGTTCGCCTCCAGGATGCTGTGCGTCGAAGGCGAGCCCCGCACCGTCGGGCGCAACGGCGAGCACCTCCAGTTCAGCGTCTCCGACGGCACCACGCGCCGAAAGGCTATCGCCTTCGGCCAGGCGCATCAGCTCCCCGGCCTCGCCGAGCAACGGCGCTGCCGGGTGGCCTTCGAGCCCTGCCTGAACACCTTCAACGGCCGGACCTCAGTCGAGATCCAGGTCCTCGACATCGTCTTTCCTGACGAGCCTTGAGCGCCGGTTCCATCAGGCACATTCCATCTCGAGGGACGGCCGAACCTGCTACGATCGTGTCAAGGCAGGGGAATGTCCTTCAAGTCGAACGGCACCTTCACCGTCTTCTGGCCGATGATCAGGTCGATCTGCAATTCCATCTTGTCATCCAGTGGCCGCTTGAGATCGTAAGTGCGGTTCTGTTGCTCGTCGGAACCCGAACTCATATGGCCCTGAGTGGCTGTCTCTCCGTCTTCGTCGAGGATCTCGATCTTCTGAACAGCGGCGATCTTGCCTTTCAGCTCCAGTGGCAGAATCTTCCTATCTCCTCCACCGCCGCCAAGACCGAACAAGCCGCCTCGGGCCTTTTTGGGATCCAGCACCCTGATTTCAACGCCGGCAGCCTTGAGCTGCGGGTCTTCGATCGATTTTCCGATCATCCCCGGGAGCTTGCTGGCCGTCACTTTCACCTCCTTGCCCCCGGCCAGCACCTGGAACTCGCCCTTGAGCACCTTGATTTTCGCGGCCTTGCGGGCCGCCGGGGCCATCTCCAATTCGACCCGGAAACCCGGCTCGTCCTCCTCCTGCAGCATGCCCAACCGGCCTGACCGCAGCGACTCGAAACCCTCATCGCGGGCGCTGAAGAAGCTCTTCTTCTCCTTGGGCTTGAGATCCGCGCCGGTGTCATCAACAGCCTCGGTGAGCTTGAGGTGCCCATAGCTGGATGCGTGGGCCACCTGCTCCCCTTCGACACGCACGAGCACATTGAGTTCGTCACGGTCGCCGAACCCCGGCTCCTGGCCGTCCAGGTACTTGACGCGCGATTCCGTCACCCGGATCGGCGTGAGCGTGATCTTGCCCACCGGCCTGGCCGGCGGGGCTTGCGCCGGGGTTAGCAACAGCACGGTCAAAGCCGCAATCAACGCGGAAAACATGGGCAACTCCTTTCGCAAGAGAAGAGGTGGTTCGATCTTATCGAGACAGGAATAACCGATCAGAGCCGGCCACGCGAGTATAAAACGCCGCCGGGTTTAGAATCAGGAAGGCGACAACTCCGGCCCTGATCAGAGAATCGAATGTGCTCAAGAATGGCGATCCGCGACTCTGTTCGAACGACTTTCACCCACCCACTCGTTAGCTTCCGCCCCGCTCTCATCTGAATGGATGCCGGCGACCGGACCACCGCCCGACGATGAACTCCGCCGACCGCGGCTCCACACATAGAGGGCAATAGCACCGGATACCATCGCGATGGCGATCTGCTGCGTTCTTCCCATCCACCCGGCGCCCCAGGCCTCTTTGACCACCACTTGCCAGAGCACCAGCACCTGAATGGTCATGGCCGACAGCGGCACGAACAGGTTCCACAGCGGGTTGAATCGGTGCCGGGCCAGGCGGCGGTAGTAAACGATGTTGCAGAGATTGGCCGCGAAGTAGACCACGAGAATGAACCAGACCACCACGCCCCCCCACCAGGCGATGGTCGGCGCGGGGCCCACAAGCAGCGCCGGGAGCACGACGGCGGCCAGCGTCAGCACAAAGACGACGTGCAGCCCGTGCCAGGGGGTACGATGTCGAGGATGGATCCAGCCCAACCAACCGGGAAGGACGCCATCACGTCCCAGCGAATAGATTAGCCGGGAAGCCGCCATGCTGCACGGCGCCAGCGCTCCCAGCATGGCGATCATGCCGATGAGGGTAACCACGACCTTGAATCGGCCCCAGACCCGCCCGGCCAGCAGCGGCACAGGATTGACGACGGGATCCTGGCTGAGGGCCATGAGTTCATCGGCGGGTGCGGACATGGCCAAGGCGCCAAATGCCAGCACGTCCCATGCGCCAACCAGCAGCAGTGTCAGCAAGATGGCCAGTGGAATGGTGCGCCGGGCATTCTGGGTTTCCTCGGAGGCCGGCGTGGCGGCGTCACAGACCAGCGAGAGCATGGCCAGCGGCAGGGCCAGCAGGATGCCCGACCACCCATTGGCCGAAGCACCCGGCAGAAACGGAGCCACCGTCAGCCGCCCCTGCTCCCAGGCGACGGCCGTGAAGTGCAGCGCCAGCGCGGTCATGACCACAAACTGAATGACCAGCATGATGAAAGCCACGCGCGAGGACACCTCCACGCTACGGTACGTGGACCACGCGCCGATCGCCAGAGAAATCATCACGCCCAGGAGCCACAGCGACATCTCGTGGTTCTGCATGATCCCCGGGCT
>BTUC01000482.1:0-5485 GCA_045863575.1 Phycisphaerae bacterium | reverse complement strand
GGGACGTTCCGCGGCCGGCCAGCTCAAGATCGGAGGCTTTGACCCGCAAGCGAGCCTCGTTGTGCTCCCGCCCATCGTCAATCCGGGCGTCTTCTCCGGCTGGAGCGGAAGCAATCCCGGATTCGATCGGCTGGTGACGCCTTCACCAGCCCAGGATCTCTACAGCCTCGCCTCGGGCGCGAGAATCAACCTCGAGGTCCTGAGCATCGATGCGGCCTTCCGGGCAATTGACAGCGGGTTTCAACTCCTCGACACACCCGGCGACCGCACGTACCTCGGGGATCAGAACCTGCACACGCACTTAACCTGGCACCTCAACTCGGCCGATCCGGCGTTTGACCCAACCCACTGCGTCTGGGAGGCCGTCTTCCAGCTCGTGGACACCGGTTCGACCGGCTACAAAACCTCCGAGCCATTGCTTTTCCGCTTCGCGACGCACGTACCGGTTCCCGCGGATTTCAACTGCGACGCCGACGTCGATCTCGACGATTTTGGCCATTTCCAGGCATGCGGCAGCGGCGCGGAGATCCCGCAATCTGCGCCGGAGTGCCTGAATGCCGACCTTGATGGCGATGGGGACGTCGACCAGGACGACTTCGGCGTGTTCCAGCGTTGTTTCAGTGGATCGGATCATCCGGCTGATCCGGGTTGCGCGAACACCTGAACCGTTGGTTCCGAATGCGCAGGAGTGTTCGCTTAACGGCAGGCCTATGGTAGACTGCCGGCCCTGCGAAGCGGAACTGCCGGGTTGGTTACCGAGGAGCTGCCGAAATGAGTAATCTGATCGCCTGTCGACTGGCCAGCTATGGGGCCTACCAGGACCGCGCCTGGACGCATCTGCCCGAGATCGGGATTCTGCACATGGAGCTGCCGGTTCCTGCGCCGACCGAGCGGGAAACCATCCGCCGCCGACTGAAAGAGCATGGGTTGCAGGCCTCCTCACTCCAAGGCACGTGCGATATCACCCAGCCGGACGCGCCAGGCATCATGCAGCCACAGCTTGAAGCATGCCGAGAGCTGGGCGCGGGGATCTGCTTCCTCAGTGTCAAGGCAAAAGATACCGACCGGTCGGTTGTTTGGGACCGGCTCCGTCAGATCGGCGATGCCGCCCAAGCGTTGGGCGTCACCGTGGCCTTGGAAACCCATCCCGACCTGGTGACCAACGGGGATGAGGCCGTGGCCACCATGGAAGCCGTAAATCACCCCAATATTCGTATCAATTTCGACACGGCGAACGTCTATTTCTATAACCAGAACGTGACGGCCGTGGGCGAGTTGCGGAAAACGCTGGCCTTCGTCGCGGCGGTGCACTTGAAGGATACCACCGGCGGTTACCAGGACTGGAACTTTCCGGCCCTGGGTACCGGCGTGGTGGAGTTTCCCGAGGTATTCGGCCTGTTGAACTATCGTGGCTTCCACGGCCCGTTCACCATGGAACTGGAGGGAACCAAGGGGGTCGAGCGAAACGAGGCCCAGCAACTCGCGTATATAGGGGACTCGGTAGCCTACCTCCGTCGGATCGGTGCTTTCGGCCTGGCCGACCAGAGCGGCGGAACGCGTCCCATGGCTCCTTGAGCCCCCTCCTGGCGTGACGGGTAATTGTCGGTTCGATCCTCAACTTGGCCGCCCGATCAACCGATGATCGGACTGTCGGTATAAGTTATCGGGATTCGCCCGGCGGTCCTCCCCGATCCAGGCGCTCGCCCATAACGTCTGTCCTGAGTATGGCTTATTTGAGGAGCAAGGTATGACACGCAGCCCCATCTGGCAGCGGATCGGTCGTTGGGCAGTGATGTCGCTGACCGCCAGCGGCGGGTCGATGTACCTGCTGAGCGGTTGCGATCCCGAGGTTCAGGGCGTGGTCCTGTCCGGCTTCCAGGATCTGGCCGTGACATTTGTTGACGCCTTCTTCCTGACCATCCAGCCCGAGGAGGAGGCCGTCGCGGGCACCTTGGGTGACTCGTAGACCTGACCCGGGCGCCTCACCGCTTCCACGCTATTTCAGAGCAATCAGGCCGGCTACGCTCCTGCTCACGAGAAACAGGAGCGCGGCCGGTCCTTCGTTTCCTGACTCCCCCCCTCCTTCGCCTGCCGCGATGTTCGGGTATCATCCTGTCCGGGAGACAGTCATGATGACCAACGGTGCCATGATCCTGCTTGCACTCTCGACGCCCATTCCGGGCCAGACACCAGCCACGGGCCCTGAAAGCATCACCCGGCTGGTGACCGACAACGAAGAGCTGAACATGCTCTTCCAGCGGCTACGCGAGGTCGTGGCCCGCGACGAGCACGTGTTTACCCTGGAGGGCGGACGGGTCCGCACCAACCCGACCTGGGTGCGCGACCACATCCACGAGCTGAAAGCGTTCAAGTTCTGGGCATCCGACCTGACCAGCTATCTCGAGCTGCTGTTCAAGCATCAGATGAAGTCGGGGGCTTTTCACGAGATGATCGTCCGGCAGCGCGATCCGCATGCCACCAAGGTGCGGCCGGAATTTGTTCATCGCAACACCGCTGATGGTTACAACTACGTCCGCCTGGAGTTGGAGGCCGACATCGAGTACCTCATGGTCGAGGGCGCTTACCAGGCCTGGCAGGCGAGTGGCGACGACGATTGGCTGCGCAAATACCTGCCGGCTCTGGAGAAGGGCATGCGCTGGGCGATGTCCGATCCCATGCGCTGGGACGAGCGCCATCAACTCGTCAAGCGCCCGTTCACCATCGACACCTGGGACTTCACCTATGGCGTTTCCGACCAGAACCGCCGCGTCGAGCCCTCCACTCCCATGGCCATCATGCATGGCGACAACAGCGGGATGTACGCCGCCTGTCGGCAGCTCGCGCGACTGAACACGGCCCTGGGGCAGGACGACCGGGCCACCGAATGGACACGCCAGGCCGAGCACTTTCGCGAAACGACCCACCGCGTCTGCTGGAACGGCCGGTTCTACACCCACCAGGTTCATCTGCCGCCCAGTCAGGGCGTGCCGGGTGTGGACGAGACGAAAATCCTCAGCCTGTCCAATGCCTACAACATCAACCGTGGTCTGCCCGACCATGCACAGGCCGTCAGCATCCTGAGGGAGTACCGCGCCCGCCGCGATAATCTCGCCGGTGAGTACATCTGCGAATGGTTTACGATTCATCCGCCGTATCCGATGTTCTTCACTTACGGCCCGGGTCAATACGCTAACGGGGCCCTGTTCCCGCTGGTGGGCGGGGAGCTGTGCAAGGCGGCCTTCGAGCATGAGATGCCCGCGTATGCCATGGAAGCCCTCCACCAGTGCATGAGCCTGATCAAACGGCACAACACGCTGCCGTTCGCCCTCTCACCTGAGGGCGAGGTTCAGGGCGGCGGCCCACGTGGCTGGGGTGCGGCTGCGTTCTACTCGGCCATCGTGGAGGGCCTTGCGGGTGTCGTGGACGAAGGCAAGCTGTTTAATTCAATCCGCCTCAGCCCGCGCTGGCCGGCTGCCGACTGCCGTCAGGTCCAATTCACCGCACGTTATGGGCCTTCAGGTGCCACCGTCGGCTATCGCTACGGCTGGCAGCCGGACAAGAACCGCATCGAGCTGAGCATCAGCGGCAACCCGCGCACGATCACAGGTCACGTACTCCTGCCCTCCGGGACCCAGGCGACGGCCGTCCAGGTTGACGGGCGCCCGGTCGTATTCGGTACCACGCAGCGCAACACGTGCTCCTATGCTGACTTTGAGCTGCGCCGGGTGACGGGAAAAGATCTTCAGACCGACGTAGTTATCCGCTACCAACATCTTGACCAAGTGGACTTGGTCCGGTAGACTAGAGATATGGTTATCGTCAACATTCATGAGGCCAAGACGCACCTTTCCCGCCTGCTCGAGCGGGTTGAGCAGGGAGAGGAAATCATAATCGGCAAAGCTGGCCGCCCCGTGGCCCGGCTCACTCGGTACAGTGCATCCTGTGCGCCCCGTCGCGGCGGCCAGTGGCAAGGCCTGGTGCGGATTCGGGACGACTTCGACGACCCGTTGCCGGTCGAGGTGGAGAGGGGGTTCTTGGGTGAAGATCCATGAACGGATACCTTCTCGATACGCACGTGGTTCTCTGGTGGCTCGCCGATCCGAAGCTGCTGACTGAAGCCGCCCGGACGGTGATCGGTAACGGTGCGAATTCGGTTTATATGAGCGTGGTCGCGGCCTGGGAGATGGCCATTAAGAAAGCCTCGGGCCGACTGGATATTCCGGGCAACCTCTCTGAAGTACTTGCTGCCGACAACATTAAGGTGCTGGGCCTATCCCTCGACCACGCATTGGGCGTCGCGGATTTGCCCGTCCTGCACCATGACCCTTTCGATCGGATGCAGGTTGTCCAGGCGCAGCTCGAAGACCTGACGCTGATCACCCGCGATGAACGGATCCAGCAATACGCAGTGAAATGGCTGGGGGCTTGATCCCTGGGCGTCGGTACGCGGGCAAATGTCCTGGCTATCGATAGCCCGGCAGGAACTCCGCCTCGGCGTCGAACAGCTCCAGCACCATGGATTTGATCTGTGCCGGGGCACACACGGCCGCCGTGAGCGGGTCGAGCAGCAGCGCATGGATGGCCGCTTCCTTGGATCGCTCGATGCAGGCCGTGGCCGCCAGGTCGTACATGGCCATGTTCGAGGCGCAGATGTGGGCCATCTGCGCGGGCAGCCGCCCGAAGCGCGTCGGGTGCACGCCGTTGCCATCCACCATGCAGGCGACCTCCACGGCGCCATCGGCCGGCAGGTTGGCGATGAGCTGACCGCCGTAACCGCCATCACTGGCCGTTCCATTCATGACATTGCCGTGGAAGCAGTAGGGGACGTTCTTCTCGCGGGCCTCGATGATCCAGGAGGCGTACTCCCAGGTGCGCTCCCAGCCCATCTCCTTCTCGCCGCGCAGCATGGCCTGTCGCTCGTTGTCGGCATCGCACCGCCAGGTGGGCCAGTTGTCGGCATAGAAGCTTGATGCGCCGCGATAGCCGTCGCGGCAGTACTGCTGGATGAGCTCGGGGCGCTTGCGGTAGTAGGGCAGGTACTCGCTGAGATGGCCGCTGGACTCGGTGATGAAAGCGCCGAAATGCAGCATCATGTCATAGCGCACCGGGTCCGACTCGTAGACCGGCCCGGCATGTTCGCGGACTTTCTCGATGAGAACCGGATAGAGATCCCGGCCGTTGTGTTCCAGCTTTGTGAACCAGGAGAGATGATTGATGCCGGCGCACTGCCAGCGTATTTCCTCAAAGGGCACCCCCGCATCCTCGGCCAGTTTGTGGCTGGTGCCCTGGACGGAATGGCACAAGCCGACAACGGGCACGGCGCTGGTCCGACCGGCCGCCAGGCACATGATGCTCATGGGATTCGTGTAGTTGAGCACCAGCACGCGCGGGCAGAGTTCCTGGGCGTCGCGCAGCACGTCGAGGAAAACCGGCACGGTGCGCAGCGCCTTGAACAGGCCGCCCGGGCCGATGGTATCACCGATGC
>BTUC01000481.1:0-5495 GCA_045863575.1 Phycisphaerae bacterium | reverse complement strand
ACATCCGCAACGTCGCCATCATCGCCCACGTCGACCACGGCAAGACGACGCTGGTGGACCAGATGCTGCGCCAATGCGGGCAGTTCCGCGACGCGGAGCTCAAGGGTGAGCGGATCCTCGACTCCAATGACCTGGAGCGCGAGCGGGGCATCACCATCCTGGCCAAGAACGTGGCCATCCGCTGCGGATCGGTGAAAATCAACCTCATCGACACGCCCGGCCACGCGGATTTCGGAGGCGAAGTCGAACGCGTGCTCAAGATGGCCGACGGCTGCCTGCTGTTGGTCGATGCGTTCGAGGGGCCCATGCCCCAGACGCGCTTCGTGCTGCGCAAGGCGTTCGAATACGGGCTGCGCCCGGTGGTGGTGATCAACAAGGTCGACCGCCTCGATGCCCGCCCGGCCGAGGTGCTCGATGAAGTTCTGGATCTGTTCATCGAGCTGGGCGCCGACGAGGAGGCGCTGGAGTTTCCCGTGGTCTATGCCTCGGCCACGCAGGGGTATGCTTCACTGGATCCCAAAGAACGCCCGGACAACGTGCACGTCCTCTTCGAGACCATCATCAAGCACGTGCCGCCCCCGGAGGCCGACGAGAACGCCACACTGCAGATGCTGATCACATCGCTGGACTACAGCGATTACGTGGGGCGGATCGGCATCGGGCGCGTCTTCGGCGGCGTGCTCAAGGCGGGCCAGCAGGTCATCGTCATCCGGCGCGATGGGACGCAGACGGCGGAGCAGGTCAGTGAGCTTTTCGTCTTTGATCGGCTCGGCCGAACGAAGGTCGAGCAGGCAACGGCCGGCGACATCTGCGCGGTGGTGGGGCTCGACTCCGCCGATATCGGCAACACGATCACAGATCCCGAGAACCCGGTGCCGATGCCGATCATTCGAGTCGACGAGCCCACGCTGCACATGACCTTCCGGGTCAATGACTCGCCGTTCGTCGGGCGCTCGGGCAAGTACCTGACCAGCCGGCACCTGCGCGATCGCCTGGAGCGCGAGTTGCAGAAGAACGTGGCTCTGCGCGTCGAGCCGGGTCCGACGCCGGAGGAGTTTCACGTCTCCGGCCGTGGCCTGCTGCACCTCTCGGTATTGATCGAGAACATGCGCCGGGAAGGGTATGAACTGGCCGTCGGCAAGCCCAAGGTGATTTACCGCGAGCTCAACGGCAAGAAGACCGAGCCCATCGAATTCTGCGTCATCGACGTGCCCGCCCAGCACGTGGGCGCGGTCATGGAGCTGATGGGGGCTCGGCGGGGAATCTGTACAAAAATGGATTCAAAGGGCGAGTACGCCCACATCGAGTTTACGGTGCCGGCCCGCGGTCTGATCGGCGTGCGCAACCGCCTGCTCAATGCGACCAACGGCACGGCCATCATGCACCACAACTTCTACGAGTACGAGCACCTGCGCGGCAGTATCCCCAGCCGCAACATCGGTGTGCTCATCGCCAGCGAGGGCGGGCAGGTCACGGCCTACGCCCTCGACGGGCTGGGCGATCGGGGTACGATGTTTGTCAAGCCCACCGACCCCGTCTACGAGGGGCAGATCGTGGGCGAGCATTGCCGGGAGAACGACATCGAGGTGAACGTCTGCCGGCTCAAGAAGCTGACCAACATGCGGGCGGCTTCGGCGGATAAGACGGTCGTGCTCAAGCCGCCGCGCGAGCTGACCCTGGAGATCGCCCTCGAGTACATTGAAGACGATGAGCTGGTGGAAGTGACGCCCGATGCGATCCGCCTGCGCAAGCGGCTGCTCAAGGAACCTGACCGCAAACGTGCCGCTCGCCGGGAGCAGTAATCCTCAACGCCGGGTACCCCGAGACGCGCGCGCACCAGGTCCGGTGTCCGTCCGGCCGTAAAGGCCGCGGAGCACAGGGTGGCGCTCCTCGTTCTCCGCTGTCTCCGTGTGCTCTGCGTTTCCATAACTGCTGACTTTTCCAGAATCTGAACATGCGGCGTTCGTCCCGCCCCGGGTGCGCTTTCCACGGGAGCGGCTTTGGTTTAGCATGCGCGCGGCGAACCGGGCCTCGCGCGGAGTGTGCCCGGCGATGACTCCTGACTTGAAAGGAATGTTGTGGGCATGCGATGCAAGAGTGTCAGCTTCTGGGTGGTGGCAGCGACGGGGTGGGGCGCGACGATGGTTTCAGCGGCTGGTCCCGTGAAGGGCGTATTGCAGACCGAGGGCGTGACCGGCGGGAAGGCGCAGCCCCACGGCTGGGTGGAGCAGAAGGTGTACGTGGGCCGAGGGACGTCCGCAGCGGACGACTCCGAACGGAGTTTCGGTGCGGGCGGAATGACGGCGGCGCAGCCGCCGGGCGCTTTCTCCATTGCGCCGCCTGAGGAAAAGGGACCATTCGCAGCCGGGTCCGGCCGGGTATTCAGCCTGTGCTATGACGGAACGCTGCCGTTCTTCTTCGGAGACGTGCTCAGGCTGGCCGCCGCCGACGAGCCGGTCAAGGCGGGCGAGTTGGTGACACCGGCGCACTACTCGGTCATGTATGCGACGAAATGGGAAGAGTGGGGCCAGAAGCCCTGGCTGTGGGGGGCGGACTTTTATCAGACCTTCACGGCCACCGGACCCCATGTGACCCGCATCGCCACCAAGCTGGCCGGCAAGTCGGGCGATCACTTCCACTTGACTCTCAACTACGCGATCTATTCCACTACCGACGGTCCACCTTCGGAATGGAAGCAGATCTCGCCGACGCGGAGCGTTTTTCTCTCCGAGGGCACCGATCCGATCATCCACATCCACTGGGTGCCGTTCCAGAGCCAGGAAGTGACTCTGGAGCCGGGCAAACGGTATGCCGCGCGGTTCTGGCGCAACGAAGTTTCCCAGTCGGACACATTCGCCATGGTGACGCGTCCGGACTCGGGTGATGGCTACAGAGAGGGCCACCTGTGGGCTGACGGAAAGGAGCGCAAGGACCTCGACGTTTATGCGTTCGTGAGCGGTGGGGACAACGGAACAGTGGTGAACCACGCACCGGTGGGCAGTTTCAAGCTTGACAAGCTGGTGGGCACGGCCAAGCGTCACGGCCAGACCTTCAAGGCCACCGGTGTGGGGCTGGCCGGTGTGGACATGATCTATGCCACCGGCGCGGCGAATCCGCCGCAACTGCCGGTGACGTTCCAACTTTATGATAAGCCGGGCGGCAAGCCCATCGGGCCGCCCCGGACCTGCATCGCCATCTCGTTGGCCTTTCAGGGTCGGGCAGCGGCCCTCTGGGCGCCCAACGAAGCGCCGCTCAAGCCAGGACAGATGTATTACCTCGAGTGGACATCTCCCGGATTCAACATCTGGCGGGTGAACGAGGACCTGCCCGGCGAAGCCTATGTGGACGGCAAAAGGCTCGAAGACGCGGATCTGGCCATGTCTATCGCGGAGTACGCGTCCAGACCCAAGAAGTGATTAAACGGTCGGAGCCTCGAGCGCCAGCGAGCGGGCCGGAAGGAGAGCGGCACGGATGAGCAACACGCGGCGGGTGCGGGATCCGCTGGCCGTCGGAGCTCCGTTGGTCGTCAATCCACCACTCTGACCCTCCCCTGGAGGACCAGGGGAGGGAATCAGAGTGGACCGCTCCGCCCGGGAATGCCGGGGGAGGGGACCAGAGTGGAGTTCTCCCTCGGCGGACCGGGGAAGGGGATTGGGTTGGAGTTCTCCGGCGGCAACCAGGCGCGGGAGTCCGAGTGGTATCCCTTTGCTGCGATGGAGGACGCAGTCACGGGCATTGAGTGCTGTTGCCGGAGCGGGATTTGACCTGGGTGATGTCGCCGCTGGCCACGACGCCGTCCGCGTTCAGATCGTACCGATAGTTGGTGATGTTGCAGGTCTGGCCGCTGCGGGATTTGACCTGGGTAATATCACCGCTGGCCACCTGTCGGTCGGCATTGGTGTCCCCATGCAGCGCGCAAATGTGCACGGTGTTGTCGCCCGCGAGCGGCACGTTGGCCAGATCTGCAATCCCAGTCACTGAGAGGGCCAGGCAGGTTTCGTCCGGCACGCCGCTCAGGTTTACGGTCATGCTGTCGGCGCTGACGGAGACACTGTTCACGATGCCGCAAGGTCCCGAGCAGCCGCAGGACAGACTGATTTCGCTGGCGTCCGGTGTGCCGTCGAGCACCTGGATATCAGCGCTGAAGGTCAGTACGACCTGCGTCGGTCCGTTCGCGCGGCACTCGATGCCGGCGGCCGAGGGTGGATCGATGGGCAGGACGATGTCGTAGGTTCCCGCAGCGCCGTGTATCTTGCGCGAGGCGGCGCTGATCAGCTTCAACCCTTCACCAGGTATCACCGCCCCGACCGGCAGGGCCAAATCACAGCCGGCATCCGTGATCAGCGTAGCCGCGACCGTTTCGACAGAGGCGGGCACGGTCGACCATGTTGCGCACCGCGTGACCGCCGCCAGCGTGGCGGAGGTGAACAGCACGGAGGTGCCGCCGAACCGCTGCGCGTACAGCGGGTGCGATGTCGGGAGCTCGGCCGGGGAGCGCGGGGCCGTGAAACCGGTGACCCGCAAGGTACCGTCATAATCCTCGGTCAGGCCCGTCACCGTAGCCAGGCAACCACTGCTGCCGCCAGGTGGCAGGCCCGCCGTCGCCCGAGTGAAAACCCCGTCGGAATAAACACCTGCGGACTCGACATAAGCGGCGTAGTAGTAAGTCGTGCCGGGTACCAGGCCGGCATCGCTGACGCCGGCAGCCGGTCCGGAATAGACGGCCGTGCCGTCGAGGGGGCCCAGCGGCCAGGTGCCGGTCTGCCGGCGCACGTGGATCGTATAAGGCCCCGGCGACAGCCAGGCGAGTTGAATTTCTCCGGGAAGGCCGGATGAACTGATTGCGGAAAGCTCGATCACATCGGGTACGCCGGACGGTGACACGTTCATGGGATGCAGTACGTCTACCGCCCCGTCGAGCGTCAGGCCGGTCGCCGCGCCGTTCGGGAGGCGGTTGATGGTCAAGCGATAGATCCGCGTGCGCCCCGTGCCGTCGTGGGAAACGGAACTGCTCAGGTAAAGCTTATCCGGGTCGAAGGTGGAGACCAGCATTGCCAGCGGACCTTCCGGAGCCGGCAGTGCGCCCACAAACAGGTCCGAGAGCAGAATCTCAATCTCGCTGGCCGGGTCGGACTCGTCGTAGATGAGAATCCGATCGTTGTCATTGGTCGCTTGCGCCGCCAGGACGAAGAGGTTCCCATCGGCGTCCGTCTCGATCTCGCGGAGACCCTGGAAATCGGGCTCAAGCACGCCTTCGCAGTCGGGCGGCAGCGGCGGCGCGACTGTCAGCCGCGGATCCGCGGCGGGATTGGCGCCGTAGGTGGCCAGCACGGTGTAACCGCCGGTGCCGTCGAGTTGCAGCTTGGCCGCGGCCTTGTACGGGCACTGGGCCCAGGAGGGATTCAGCAGTACCGGCGTGACATAGACCACGTCATCCTCGGTGCGGCTGAAGGCGGCGTCGGCAATGGGCAGGCCGACGATCTCGTCATCCAAGG
>BTUC01000480.1:0-5519 GCA_045863575.1 Phycisphaerae bacterium | reverse complement strand
CCGTCCTTCTCCACCGTGACGGGGAAGTGGATCGTGCGGGCGTCCTGCTTCTCGAAATCGTGGGTCTTGGAGGTAATCTCCCAGTTCACCCAGCGAAAGAGGTTTTCCTTGACGATCACCTTGACCGGCTCTTCCTTGTGGTTGCGGAGCTTGATTTCGAAGCTCTCCTCCATCCAGTGAGCGCGGCTGTCCACCTTGAAGTCCGTCTGTTTGCGCTCGCCCACCACGTCAAAGGCCGAGCCGAGCTTGATGAGCACCTGCTCGTCTTTGGGCGTGTGGTCGATGGTGTCCTCGCCGATGAACTCGAGGCTCTTGTCGGCCGGGTCCAGCTTGCTCACGCGGATACGGCCGGACGGCAGCGGCATGCCCATGCCGCGCTCCTTCTCGTTCTTGAAGCGTAGATAGATGTCCACCTTCTTGTTCGATTCCGTGCCGTAGTTGCGGTCGACCATTGGGTTGGGGAAGAAGCCGCGATACTGCTGGGGCAGGCCGTAGTAGACCATCACCTTCTCGGCCGGCACGTTGCGGGCGGTGGGGAAGAGTTCGATCTGCTTCGTGGAGTTGTCCGGCAGCGTCGTCGGACGACCGAGGGTGTAGAGGTGATACTCGAAGAAGGCCTTCTCTTCGAAGCCGGGGGCGGCTTCCGCGGCGTCAGCCATTCTGGCCCGCGCCATCATCGGAAAGACCTTCTGCGGCTGCTCGGCACGATGTACATCGCCGGCGATGAGCTTGAGCTTCGCGTCGGGGTAGCCGGCGCCGGACTGATTGATGATGCTGACCCAGGCGCCGACGTCGAGTTTGGCGCTGTTCGCGTCCTCCCCCTCGGTATAGACGACATTGTAGTCGGCCCACCAGGTCATGCCGGAGGTCTGGTAGCTGACCCGCATGCGGTGGGTGCCCGGCTGCCGCGTGGCCACGTCCCAGACGAGTGTCGGCCTGGTGATCAGCCCGCCGGGAAGCTGGGGAAACTGAATGTTGGAGTAGTTGCTGATCACCTGTACGCCCTGGGAGTTCTGGAGGACCAGCCCGCCTGAAGTGCTCAGCAGCGTTCCGTCGATGGTCCGGACCTTATCGCCCTGGACCTGCTCGACGGTGATCTCCTTGTCGAGATAGCGTTCCATGAGCTTGGCCGTGCTGACCAGGTCGAACTGGTAGTTCTGCTCCAGTACGTGCGTGGCGGCCGGGGCCGTCAGCGACGTAAATGAAACGGTGGTCGGGTCGATCAGGGCGGCCACATCGGTAAAGCGGATCGTGTCACGTTGACCGTTAATCTTGATCTCACGCTCCTGGCGAACGACGGCGTAACCGGGGATGCCCTGCTGTCGGCCACGGCCATACTGCTGAGCATCCGGAGTCGGGCGGTAGAGCTCCGGCGGGATCGCTCCGGGCGTGGCGGTGCTGTAGATGGTCAGGCCGGTGCCCGAACCGTTGTCCGCGGCCTGGCCAGCTGCCTCCTGAGCCGGTACCCGGCTGGCGTTCAGCAGAAGGCCGGAGACGGCGAACAGCAACAGGAACCCTGCCGGACGAGACACTTCAGAGGACGAGAACCAATAGCGGGAGCGCATGGGGATCTCCTTTTTATCGCGGCCGATCTGCCCGCGCATGGGCGTACCGTCCGCACCTTTCTATAGGGGGTTAGACACCCGGGCGGTAGACCGGTTCCCGGTGAGCCGTTTTATTTCCCTGCGTCGCGCCCTGGCGCGCGGCTACACAACGTAGCGGCCGGCGGCTACGGACGTGCAAGCCGCGCGGGCATAAGGACCGCGGGCACAAGGACCGCGCGGGCTGAAGCCACGCGGCTCTCTGGGGCGGCTTTCAACCCAGCAGCGACTTCAGCAGATCGATCCCCTCCTGGATATCGGCCACCCGCTGATTGCCCGCTTCGCGCTCGATGATGAGCGGTCCGCGATAGCCGGTGGAGCGGAGCTTGCTGACCACGCGGGGGATATCCGCCTCGCCGGAGCCGAGGACGACCTCTTCGCCCCACTCCTGCATCGGTCGCGGCGCCCAGTTGGCGTCTTTCATGTGCACGTGGATGATCCGATCCTTGAGCAGACCGACGGCCTCGACCGGCTCGCCCACGCCATAGAGGATCATGTTGGCGGGGTCGAAGTTGACCGCCAGGTTCGGCCGGGCCACCGCTTCCATGAACTTGAGCAGATCCTCGGCCTTCTCCTGGCCGGTTTCCATGATCAACTTGAGACCGCGTTCACCGAGGGCATCGGCCACCTTGCGGGTCCGGTCGACCATGACCTGGTACTTCGGATCGGCGCTGTCGTGGGGCACGAAACCGATGTGCACGGTGAGCAGCCCGACGCCGAGCTGCTTCGTGATATCGGCGACGGCCACCGTCTTGGCATACCGTTGATCCCAGTCGTGATCGGGCTTGTAGCCGCCCGTCTCGGCGATGCGCTGGATCGTCGAGTAATCTTCGCCCGCGAACCCCACACAGGTCGCACTGACCTCCAGCCGGCTGTCATCCACCGCTTTGAGAATGGAGCCGGGATCCTTGTAGCTCTCATCAAAGAACCCCAAATGGATGAGGTTTAGAGCGAGCTTATCCTTGATCGTGGTCAACGTCTCATGCAGGTTGGGATTCTGCAGTGACCAGGTGCAGACGCCGATTTGCAGCGGTTGCATGAATGAGCCTCCTCCACGCGCAGAGTTCAAGTCCGGAGTTCACGACCAAAGGGCGGTTTTAACCGCGCCGGGCCGGCAGATCAACCGCAACCACGCCGACCGCCGGCGCCTGGAGCGGTGCAGACGATGCACAGCCGGCGTTTCCCGTGGTAGAATCCCCGTACACCCCCCCACCACGGGCCGAAAGCGAGGACTGCCATGCCGATCGGGGACTACCGTTTCAGGGCCGCCAGGGGTCTCCTGCGATTTGGGCCGCTCCTGATGCTGCTGGCGATTCCGGCCTGCGGATGGCTGGGTGATCTGCTGCTCCAGCCGACCATCGACGATGTTCTCTCCGGCATCGACCGGGTCGGCCCGGACCCCGGCCCGCCGACGTATACTCCGCAGGCATTCGTGAATTGGGAGTCACCCCATGTACACCCGCTGGCGCTCTCGCCCGACGGTACTCGGTTGTTTGCGGTGAACACGCCGGCGGCCCGCCTGGAAGTGTTCCAGATCACCGACACCGGGCTCAGCGCTGAGAAGGCGGTGCCAGTCGGACTCGATCCGGTGTCAGTACGGGCACGCACCGCGAACGAAGCATGGGTAGTGAACTCCATCTCGGATAGCGTCAGTGTCGTGGATGTTTCGCGCGGCGTGGTCATTCAGACGCTCCAGACGGATGACGAGCCGACGGATCTGATTTTCTCCAACGGCCGGGCGTTTGTCGTCTGCCGCCAACGCAACCTGGTGCAGGTGTTCGACCTGGTGGAACTCTCTGCGCCGCCACAAAACCTGGCCATCGCCGGTCTGCACCCGCGAGCGGCCGCGCTATCGCCTGACGGAAAAACGGTGTACGTCGCCATCTTCGAATCGGGCAACGAGACCACCATTCTGAAACGCGCCGATGTCTCCGATCCCTCCGGGCCGTACGGCGGAGAGAATCCAATACCGAACCGTCCGGAAGGGTTTACCCCTTCGACTCCCGAGGACGCGCCGACCGGCCCCCCGACCGGCCTCATCGTGCGGCGGGACCCGGCCACGGGCCGGTGGCTGGATGAGCGCAACGCGGATTGGAGTCGCTTCGTAACCTGGGCCCCACACGGGCACGACGTGGCCGCCATCGACACGCAGACGCTGAGCATTCGCTATATCCCCGGCCTGATGAACCTCAACATGCAGTTGGCCGTGCGCCCTGACGGGGCGCTCATCGTCGTGGGCACGGAAGCGTTCAATCAGATCCGATTTGAACCGAACCTGACCGGCCAATTCGTGCGCAGCCGGTTGGCCATCGTTCCGGACGGCTCCGGCGCCCCACAGGTGCTGGAGCTGAACCCGCACCTGCTGGGCGTTTACGACACTGCGGTCAAGGTCGTCGCGCCCGAAGTGCGGGCCTTGTCCATCGCCGATCCCCGCGCCCTGGCCTGGTCGAGTGACGGAGGTTATGGCTACGTGGCGGGGATGGGCAGCAACAACGTGGCGGTCATCGACCCGGCCGGCGCCCGCCTGGCCACCTTCGACGTGGGCCAGGGACCGACCGGGTTGGCACTCGACGAACCGCGCGGGCTGCTGTACGTGTTCAACCGGTTTGATGCGACCATCCAGACGATCGACACCCAGACGTTCACCACCACGCAGGTCACAGCCATCTACGATCCCACCCCGCAAGTCATCCGTAGCGGACGGCCGTTCTTGTACAACGCCCGCCAGACCAGTGGTCTGGGGGTGACCGCGTGCGGCGCGTGTCACGTGGATGGCCGCATGGATCAACTGGCCTGGGATCTGGGTGCTCCGCACGAGCCGGTCAAGGCATTCGACCAGGTCTGTGATGACATCACGGAAGGTCTGCTCCCGGACGCACCGCCGTGCAACGATTTCCATCCCATCAAAGGTCCTATGGTGACCCAGACGCTCCAGGGGATTATCGGCACCGAGCCGCTGCACTGGCGTGGCGATCGGGCCGATCTGGCCGCGTTCAATCCGGCGTTCGTGACCTTGAACGGAAATGATCGAGAGCTGGCGCCCGAGGAAATGGCCGCATTTGAGGCGTTTCTAGCCACCGTCACGTTTCCCCCCAATCCTAACCGCAGCCGGGACAACTCGCTCAAGCGGGAACTCGACGGAGGCAATCCACAGCGAGGCCGGGAGATTTACCTGCGTGAGCCGATCGATACGGCCACCGGTCGATTGCACGGCGCCGCACCGCTGGTCCGCGACACCGTGGAGCGGATCGGCCCCATCCTCACCTGCAACCGCTGCCATCACCTTCCCTCCGGCACTAATGGGCTGATCATCAGCAAGGTGGATCTGCTCTCGGAACAGGCCATCAAGGTTCCACAACTGCGCAACATACACGAGAAGGCCGGGTTCGACAGGGGCTCAACTTCGAATCACAGCGGTTTCGGCTTCGCCCACGACGGCTCTTTCGGCACGCTGGAGGACTTTTTCGATCTGGGGGTGTTCGACTTCGGGAGCGGCGAGGAAGGGGCCCAGCGGTTGCGAGACGTGATCGCGTTCCTTCATTCGTTAGGTGTGGACACGCATGCCGGCGTCGGCACGCAGGTGACGCTGACGGCCGCCAACGCGCTGGCTCCGGCGGTGGTCGAGAGAATCGAGATAATGATGCAGATGGCTGACGGCGGGCAGGTGGGGCTGGTTGTGCACGGCACGCTGGAGGGCGCCTTGCGCGGGCTTGCTTACCGCGGGGCAGGACGTTTCCAGGCGGACGGTGCGGGAGACACCTGGACGACGGTACAGTTGTGGGAAGCTGCGATCGGCGGTGAAGCGCAGACCTGGACCACGGTACCACTGGGTTCGGAGGAACGACTGGGAGTCGACCCCAATGACCACCCATGACTCATCGCTCGTCCCTTGTGCTCCGGCCCGCTCGCTTGCGCTCG
>BTUC01000479.1:0-5519 GCA_045863575.1 Phycisphaerae bacterium | reverse complement strand
ATCGAATCAAACACCTGCCGCAGCACGTCCTCCGGCCCTTTTTCCTCCGCTTCAGCCTCATAGGTCAGGATCACACGGTGCCGCAACACGTCCATCCCGATGCTCTTGACGTCCTGGGGCGTGACGTAGCCCCGGCCCTGCATGAACGCGTGGGCCTTGGCGGCCAGGGTCAGCGCGATGGAAGCCCGCGGCGATGCACCGTACTCGATCAGGTTGGCCAGCTCCTTGAGGCCATGGGCTTCCGGTTCGCGCGTGGCGAAGACGATCTCGATGATGTAGTCGCGGATCTTGTCGTCGACATAGATCTCATCCACGATCTCGCGGAGCCGCAGGATGTCCGCCGGCCCGATCACGGGCTGCACCTGGCCGTCGACGTGCGTGACCGACATGCGGTCCACGATCCGCCGCTCCTCCTCCTTGCTGGGGTACTCGATCTTGAGCTTCAGCAGGAAGCGGTCCACCTGGGCCTCCGGCAGGGGATAGGTGCCCTCCTGCTCCAGAGGGTTCTGCGTGGCCAGGACCAGGAACGGCTCCTCCAGCCGGAAGGTCTCCTCGCCGATGGACACCTGGCGCTCCTGCATGGCCTCCAGCAGGGCGGACTGCACCTTGGCGGGCGCGCGGTTGACCTCGTCGGCCAGGATGATGTTGGCGAACACCGGCCCCTTGCGGACGGTGAACTCGCCGGTCCGCTGGTTGTAGATCTGCGTTCCGATCAGGTCGGCCGGCAGCAGGTCGGGCGTGAACTGGATGCGGCGGGACCTGGCCTGGATGGCCCGGGCCAGCGTGGTGACGGTCAGGCTTTTGGCCAGTCCGGGCACCCCCTCCAACAGCACATGGCCGTTCGCCAGCAGGCCGATCACCAGCCGCTCGACCATGTACCGCTGGCCCACAATGACCTTGCCCACCTCATCGATGAGCGCCCTGACCGGCGCGCTCTCCGCCGCCACCAGGTCGCCGATGCGTTTAACGTCAGCTGCCATGTCCCTAACCTCGTGCAGTCAAAGAGGATACACTCCGCCCGGGCTTCCGCGGACGGCCATAATGTACCCGGTCGCAAGCGGGCTGTTCAAGAGGGTTTACGGATGGGCCCGGCCGGGAGTTCGGGCGGGAAGCCAGCCGATGGGGTGCGGCTCGTTGACTCCCTCCTCCGGTACTCCGGGGGAGGGACGGGGTGGGGGCGTGGGGGAGCGGGATTTGGTCGGCAGCGGGGGTGACCCGCGGAGACGGAGCTCGCTAGACGGCCGTGCCTTGGGCAGGGGGAGCTGCGCGGAGCGGGCTTTACGATTGCGGCAGGCCGCTGGCGGCGCGTTTGTGTGAGGCCATGTGCATGGTCGTCGGCCGTGCGGCTCCGGTCGGATAGGCGGTTTCCTTTTGAGCCGACAGCCGCTTATAGTGAAGTCATGCCAAGCACCTCCTATCGCTATCTGGTGAGTCACCCCAACATATGCGGGGGAAAGATCATCGTGGAGGGAACGCGGATCGGCGTGCATGACGTAGTCGGCCTTTTCGTCAACGGGGCCACGGTAGACGAGGTGCAGCGCAGTTTTCCGAGCCTCACGCGGGCGCAGGTATACGAGTGCCTGGCCTACTATGAGGACCACCGCGCGGCGATCGACGTGCTGATCGCCCAGCAAATGGCCGAGGAACTCGGGTGAGATTCCTGCTCGACCACGACGTGCCCGACGAGGTCGCACAAGTTCTCAAGCACATCGGCCACGAGGTGAGCCTTGTTAGGGAGGCACTCTCCGCCACATCGGAAGATGCGGAAATCTTCAGCTTTGCGCAGAAGCACAGGCTGGTCATCGTTACCTGCAATCGAGATCATTTCCTTGACCTGGCAAGGAGAACGTTCGCGGCCCAGCCGTCGCGATCGTTCCCCGGGCTGGTCGTTCTGGTTCGCCGCCGCACGCGTCAGGCAGAATGCGCACATTTGCTCGCCCTGCTGCGACGCGCGGGCGAGAGCGGCTTGGTCAACAACATCAACATCGCGTAGGAAGCAATTCCACCGTTGCGCGGCCGATGGCCGTCCGGCCGAGGATGAGGACGCCGCGCACCGTGAAGTGGTCCCGCCAGCGCTGACGCCATTCCACGATGGACGCACCGGCCCGCTTGTGTTCGCGCAAGGCGTTCCGCACGGCGCGCAAAAGGGCCGCATCGATGAGTTCGTCATCCTCCAGGAGGCTCGATATGCTTCGTTCAGACGGAGTCTCGTTTGAGTTCATCTGACCTGCTCCTGGATTTGGTCCAACTCCGCCGATCCTGGACGCGAGAAACCTGCTCCGACGGCATTGTAACACCCCAGTGGTCCTTTCTCACTGCTCCTCGGCGCGGATTATGCCCGGCTCCCGGCCCCCTGCCGCCTCGAGATCGGCCGCGTCGAACTGCCCGGTGTCGCATGTGCGTGACCCCCGCCAGCGCATGAGCTCGAACGAATCGCCGTTGCACCGCAGCCACAGGTCTACTGACCCAACGACTGACGACTGACGTACGGTCCGTTGCCTGCCAAGCCCCCACCCCGACCCTCCCCCGGAGTACCGGGGGAGGGAGAGGGGGCGAAGGCTTCGAGGATGGCCCAGGCGGAGAGCGGGGCGAGTACTGCGTAGGTCTGGAACTCCACGGCCGGCCCGAACAGAATCAGGTAGGCCACGCCGATCACCAGGGTCAGCGTCGTCAGATACCGCTGGTAGTCCCCGGAAGGCGGCAGTTGTGTCAGCTCTCGAAGCGGAGATAGTCGCCGCTGCTGCCATAGACACCACGCCAAGACGCCCAGGCCGGTCGTGACCTGAAGTGCGGCGTAGGTCAACGGCGCGGGTGCGTCGGCCAGCAATTCCCATAAGGTGCGGGCGTCGCGGAAGCTCGGCCAGCGCTTGCCGGCCGTGTCGGCGAGGTAGTGCACCCACCCGACGTACTGATCCCAGGAGTAAGCAGGTGGCCGGGTGAACAAGGGCAGCAGAGCGCCGACGGCGAGCGCAACGAGCAGCGGTCCCCCCAGCCCGCGGGGATAAATCGCGGCAAAGAGCAACGCCACAGCGATGGGCGAAAGCTTGAGGTAGAACGCCAGCGCCAGCGGCACGGCCGCACGCCACCAGCCACGGCGGACGACCGCGGCTGCGGCCAGCATGAAGCAGCCGGCCACCAGCATGTTGCTCTGCGCGCTCCACAAGCTGCGGACCGCGCCTGGCATGGCCAGAAGCAGCAGGGCGGCCTCGCGCGCCGGCGGCCACTCACCGGGCAGCACATCCCGGGCCAGCCGACGGATGCCCCACACATAGGCGCCGATATTGACCAGCGACCATATCACACCCCCGAGCCGCAGCCCCAGCACCGCAAAGGGCGTCATGAGCAGCGCGAACGTGGGAGAATATCGGAAATCGCCCAAACCCTCGTATTCCGCGTATAGAGGCTCGCCTGCCCACCAGTGAACCGCCCCGGCGATGAACTTGGGGAACACGGTGTGCACTTCGGGGGCCGCGAGCGTCTTGATTGAGGCCGCGATCGCCAGCACGATCCAGAGCCCCAGGGCCCAGGCCCGGGGATCCACCCTCGACGATCTGCTTTGCGGTATACTGTCGGCCGTGTCCATGAGTTCCGCGCTTCAATGCCGTGCGCCCGCGGAGCTACTATGATCTCCGACGAACGAACGGCTCCGCCTTTTACGGAATCTTGCGTTGTTTGACAATCCCACCGCACTGATGATCCGGATTCCCGTGATCCTGCTGGCGCTCACCGTCCACGAGTTCTGCCATGCGTACTTCGCCTTGCGCATGGGCGACCCGACCGCCTACCGGATGGGCCGCTGCACACTGAACCCGATCAAGCACCTGGACCTGCTGGGCACCATCTGCCTGATGTTCGCGCCGATCGGCTGGGCCAAGCCGGTGCCCATCAATCCGATGAACTTTCACGATCGTCGGAAGGGGATCCTGGTCTCGACGGCCGCCGGCCCCCTGAGCAACCTTGCCCAGGCGATCTTCTGGGCCCTGCTGCTGCGGCTGGTGCTGGAATGGGGATACCGGTTGCCGCCCGGCGGCCAGATGCAGCAGTTCGCCGGGGTGGCCAGCGAAATGTTCTACTTGGCCATTGGCATCAACACGGCCCTGGCGGTGTTCAACTGCCTGCCGGTTTTTCCTTTGGACGGTTTCCACATCACGCTCCAGCTCATGCGCCCAGAGGCCCAGCAACGTTTCGTCCAGACCGCTCGCTTCGGACCGGTGGCCATCCTCGCACTGGTACTGGTGGGGAACACGCCGGGGCTCCGGCTGCTATCCCGGTTGATTGACCCGCCGGCGGATTTCATCCTCAAGTACGTGGCCGGCTTGCCAATGGGCGGGTGACGTGTACGCTGTTAGCCCTTTGAGTAAGTCCTGACAACCTCGGAACTGAGGGTGCCATGCGCGTTCTATCAGGTATTCAACCGTCCGGCCGTCTGCACCTGGGCAACTATTTCGGGGCCATGCGCCCGCAACTGGAAATGCAGGCTCAGCATGAGTGCTTCTACTTCATCGCCAACTACCACGCGCTCACCAGCCTGAGCGACCCGGCGCTGGTGGCCGAGTACACCAACCAGGTGGCCCTGGGTTTCCTCTCGCTGGGTCTGGACCCGGAAAAGACGGTGTTCTTCCGGCAGACCGACGTCCCGGAGGTTACCGAGCTGTCCTGGATCCTCTCATGCGTGACCCCGATGGGCCTGCTGCAGCGCTGCCACTCGTACAAGGACAAGGTGGCCCAGGGCCTCTCGCCCAACCATGGCCTGTTCGCTTACCCGGTCTTGCAGGCGGCGGACATTCTGATCTACAAGCCGAATGGTGTGCCGGTGGGCCAGGATCAGAAACAGCACGTGGAGATCACGCAGGATATCCAGGGCAAGTTCAACCAGGTTTACGGTGAGATCTTCGTGCGCCCCGAGCCGCTGATCCGCGAAGAGGTGGCCGTCGTGCCGGGCATCGACGGCCGGAAGATGAGCAAGAGCTACGACAACACGGTCGAGCTGTTCGGGGAGGAGAAGGCCGTCCGCAAGCGGATCATGTCCATCGTGACCGACTCCACGCCCGTGGAGGAGCCCAAGGATATAAACAACAACGTCATGGCCCTGCTGCGGCTGATGGCGTCACCGGATGAGAGTAAGGATTGGGAGGAGCGCCACCGCCGCGGAGGCATGGGCTACGGCGACGTGAAGAAGCGCGTGTTCGAGCTGTACCTCGAAACGCTCGGCCCGGCTCGCAAACGCTACGCGGAGTTGTCCGCGCATCCCGAGGAAGTTGAGAGAGTTCTCGCAGAAGGCGGCCGCCGCGCCCGCGAGGTGGCCAACGAAACCATGCGGCAGGTCCGCAAGGCCACGGGTCTGATTACCGAGCGGGACGTCTAGCAAGAGCGTGAAAGTGGCAGTATGACAAGAGCGAAAGTGTTGATGGGAGGAGGGGCGCCAGGAGAGTAATCTGGCCTTCACACTCTTTCGCATGCTGGAGCATCTGGGCGAAAGGTCGGCGACGGTCAGAAAGGAGGGAGTGTTTGGCCAAAGC
>BTUC01000478.1:4328-5523 GCA_045863575.1 Phycisphaerae bacterium | reverse complement strand
CCGCGGGCTTCAGCCCGCGCGGCCGCTCGAACTGGGAGAACGGTACTTTACCTGTTGTATAGACCTATTGAGCCATCAGGCTCTTTGGCACAGGTCTCCAATCTGTAGCACAGGTTTTCCAGCCTGTGTACACCGGTTCGAAACCGCTGCTACACCCCTGCCGGGACAAGGTCCAACCATCAGCAGCGCCCGAACCGGCCATTATAGATGCTCAGCCTGCCGCCGGCTGCGTTTCGCTCGTTTCTTCCATCAGGGCTTCAAGGATCTCCCGTTCCAGGGCCCGGTCGCGCCCGACCTCGACCCACTCCTCCTGCCGCTGGACCCGCCCCGTGCGATCGATTGATGTCTCGGCCGGCCGGTCATCGCCCCGCTCGGCCGCAAACGCCACCCGCTCGGTCGTATCCAGCCGCTCCGTCACCACGCGTACCCGGGCCAGAACGCCGTTGCCCTCGTCGGTGAGCCGCAGCTCGGCCAGCCGACGCCGACGGCTGGGCGAAGGGGTCAGCAGATCCCGCACGCGCTCGCCCCGCTCGTCGTCCACTTCCGCCGGACGGGCGATCCATACGCTGGCCGAGGATTGATCCCGATCCACGCGGAAGTGCTGCCGGAACACGCGGTCCGCCGACGCTTGAGCCTCGCCCAGACTCGTGTTGGCCATACGCCGACTGGCATAATCTCCACGCCCCCGCGGGGCCCGGCCCAGGGACCCGCTCTGCTGATCGCAACCGCTCAGGATAAGTACCAAAATCCCGCACCCGATCACCCATCGGCTCAGAAAGGACATGCATCCGCTCCCGTAAAGGTGCTAACCTCCGCCCGCCTGGCCGCGCCACGGCCGCGCTGCCGGCGACAGGAGCCTATGAGCGCACCGCAGCCGATGCAAGCTCCCGGATAAAAAGGTGTCAGGAACCAAATCTTGACTTAGCTCAGTCGGGTGATTAGCGTGTGAGGCTATGGGCAGGCCCTTGCGTGCGGCTTGTGGCGGCGTGGTGTATCACGTGCTGAATCGCGCGAATGCGCGCGCCCGGATCTTTGATGACCGCGCGGACTACGCGGCCTTCCTGCGGATCGTGGTCGAGGCGATCGATCGCGTGCCCTTGGAGCTACTGGCCTACTGCGTCATGCCCAACCACTGGCACCTGGTGCTGCGTACGCGGGAGGATGGCGACCTTTCGCGCTTCACCGGGTGGCTGAC
>BTUC01000478.1:0-4228 GCA_045863575.1 Phycisphaerae bacterium | reverse complement strand
ACCCAGAGGACGCCCAAGAAAGCAAACAAATGGTTCCTGACACCTTTTCTGCACCCATCGATGGCTGAAGATCCTGTGGCGGATGTGGCAGGATGGCGTCAGCTACGACGAAGCCCTGCACATGCGCAACCAGGTGACTCATGGATCGTGGGTCATCGCGCTGCTGCCGACCGATTCCAAGAGCCCGGACACAGAGTCGACCTGAAAACTCACAGGCCGGTCAACAACTCACTGGTAGAGTGGATAACATGGCAAAAGAAACGACGAAAAGGCCCTTGCAGACACAGAGAACATCTTTTCACGTCCCCCTTTCCCGTCGTATGCTGACAAGCACACCAAGAAGAGCCCACATTATCAAGAAGGCTACGGCTCCAAGCAGCCAAGCAGATTGGTCACTTTGCATGACACCTGGATGGAGCATATTACCGCTGAATCCTGGATACTCTCTCCTGATATAGGCACTCCAGTCTTCCTTTGACTGCCAAATCATGATCTCCCCTTCTCGCGATGCCAGGAAGAACCCCTCTGATGCCTCCCCAACGACGATATCGGCCAACACTGTGTAACCTTCCACTGCAGCAACTATCGCCTTGCCATGCTTGTAAAGGATTGGTGAACCATTCTTGACCTCAGGCTGAGAAAGCAACTCGTAATCTTTGTCAATGGTGATACTATAGCCTGAGCCCATAAGGACTACCAGGGCAAGTACTGCCACGAGCAAGACTGCCCAGTAACATGTCCAGCCAAGAGCTCGCACAGTCCTTTAGTCTCCACCCCAACAATTCATCTCAAAACTGCCACCTCCCACGAAGAGCACATGCCACCTATAGCTTAGCATCCAGCCTATGTCCCAGTGGAAATCGTCAAATGCATCGTATTCGATTACGCAACTCGCTCGGCACTGGCCAGAGCAGCAGTTTCGAAGCCGACATGCTGATCGGTATCTCATATGAAGCCCGCCAATCTCGCTCCATCTAATAAGTGATCAGAAAAGGTGCCAGGAACCGAATCTTGAGTTTGTCCCAGAGTGATCCAACGGAGAAGCTTATCTCGCCGCGCGATTCGATTCATTGCGGCGCAGCAGCAGTTCCACTGAGTCGCACACCGCGTCCGCTTCTGCGGGCTCCTGATAGGTCCTGATAGGCTCTTTTCTCCCATCGGAAAGCGTCACGACCACGTCGTACACCCAGAAGGAGACGAAGACGCCAGTCTTGCGAGCCTGGACTCCGACGGCGGCGATGGCCTCACCGGCATAAGACGTGCGGCTTCGAAACACGAGGAATCGCTGGATGGTTCTGATCATGGACCCGGGGCCAAACCGATACGTTCTCTGGTAGGTCACTTCGTACGTCAGTAGAATAACAATCACGCCCAGGAATAGCGCAGCGAATAGAAGTCCCTGATCTCCCGATCCACCCAGGCATATCGAGTACAGGACAGCAATGAACAGAGGTGCTAAGAGCGACAGGAAGACGGCGGATCCGATCTTGGGCACCCAATGAGCGTATCGGATGGTCATGTCTTCACTTCCTGTCTCCAACGGAGGACGGATAACATCATAACCGCCATCGATTCTCGGTTCACGGAAGTGAAATGGTGCCGGGAACAGCTCCAGGAACCGAACTTAACCGACTCGCCTGGCTGATTAGCGTGCGGGGCTCTGGGGAGGCCTCGTGCGGCTTCCGCCCGCGTGGCGTATCACGTGCAGAACCGGTGCTGAAAAAGGGGTCGGCAATCCTGGGCGACTGTCGCCCGGCCGGAATACAAGGATGAAGCAGGATGATCCCGCAGATGCTCCAGCGAACGGCGCGGAAAAGGTGCCAGGAACCGAATCTCGTCGCGTCCGAGGCTGCGTGGAAGCCTTCGTGCGGCTTCCGCCAGCGTCGTGTATAACGTGCTGAACAGATGCTGATAAAGGGTCGGCAATCGTCCGCGACCGTCGCCTGTGTACAGGATGAAGCAAGATGATTCCGCGCATGGTCCAGCGAACGGTGGTTACGGGAATCGCTGTGGTGATGGGTACGCTCGTAGCTGCCACGGGCTGTCTGGCGCTGAACTGGATCTTCAGTGACTGGCCCCCAAAGGCGATCATTATCTTCGCAGCGCCTTTGCTGGCGGGCAGTTATACCGGAATTTATATCTACCAGAGTGCAGTTCGGCCAACGGCAAGCCCGAGCCCTGATCGCGCGTCGTATTGTGGCACCGGTTTCCAACCGGTGTACACCGGTTGGAAACCGGTGCCACACTCCGCATACGCCATAGCCACCTACGCTGTGATGATCCTCATGCTGCTGTTCTACACTTGTATGACTGCGTTGATGACTGTCGCCGAGAGGGCATTTCTGGGTCGGGAGGCGCGGTAAGCGAACAGCGCTCGGCGTGCACTGACCTCAGGCGAGGCGCTGAACGCAGCAAAGCCCTTGAAAGCCCCAGACAGGATGGCGGGCCTTGGGACGGCGTCTATAATGCCACCCATGAAGCGGTTCATGGTCGCGGGGATTCTGAATCTGCTGGTACCGGGCACGGGGCTGATCCTGCTCGGGCGAACCTGGCTGGGGATCGCCCTGGCCGTCTGGTTCGCGCTGGGGGCCCAGGTGGGGGCTTTCGGGCTGCTCATTGCGCCGGCCAGTGTGCCATTCTGGATCAGCGGTACGGCACTGGCGCTCGCCGCCCTCTCGTGGCTTGTGGCCCAGGCCCAGTTGACCAGTCGTATACGGTTCCTGCGCGATCCCAATCTTCCGGAGGAGATGGACGCGCTGCGGCGCCTGGCCGAGACGGCCATCTCCCGCGGCGATCTGGCGGCCGCCCGTTCCGCTTTGCGGGTCGCGCTGGCGGTTGACGACGCCGATCTGCGGATAAGGATATTATGGGCTCGGCTGTTGTCCCTGGACGGGCGGACCACCAAGGCGCGCCGCGCCTGGCGCCTGGCCCAACGCCTCGACCGGGAACACGCCTTCGCCACCGAGATCCGATCCGAGCTACAGCGGCTCGAGACGGCTTAACGTCAGTGCCCGCGAGCCACAACTGCACGTCGCCGATGGCCGATAGTAGAGTTGCCCTTTCCAGAGCGACGCCCGAGCGGGTAGAGGTGCGTGACGGTTGGGGCGATGACGCTCTTCAGAGCCCCGCAGCGCAAGCGAGGGGGCCGAATGGCCAGTGGGCCCGCAGCAGGCGATCCCCCCTTCGCTTGCGCTCAGGGCTCTGGCGGCCGCCGATCGCGTCACGGACCCCGCGAAGGGTTGACCGTCGTGCATTGCTTGAAGGAGTCTTCATCGAGTGCTAGAATTTACCGCTTGGCAGTGAGAGCTCCAACCTACCCAGCGGTCGCCCGTAAAACTGGCCAGAACATAAGCTTACGTCAGAGCACGGGGTGGCTGACAGGAGAGGACAATGTTTGAGAGGTTCACGGATCGCGCCCGCAAGGTCATGGCCTTGGCCAACCAGGAGGCGCAGCGTTTCAATCACGAATACATCGGCACGGAGCACATCCTCCTCGGCCTGGTCAAGGAAGGCTCGGGCGTCGGCGCCAACGTGCTCAAGAACCTGGACGTGGATCTGCGCAAGGTCCGCCTCGAGGTCGAGAAGCTCGTCAAGCGGGGCCCCGACATGGTCACTATGGGCAAGCTGCCCCAGACCCCCCGAGCCAAGAAGGTCATCGAGTACGCCATCGAGGAAGCTCGCAACCTGAACCACAACTACGTGGGCACCGAACATCTGCTGCTGGGCCTGCTCCGCGAGCAGGACGGCGTGGCCGCCCAGGTGCTCATGAACCTCGGCCTCAAGCTCGAGGACGTGCGCGAGGAGGTGCTCAACCTCCTGGGCGCCGTCAACGAGAGCGAGGAGACCGCCGAGCAGCCCAGCGGCGGCGGCGGCGGCGGCGCGGAGCCCAAGAAGGGCAAGAGCAAGACCCCCGCCCTCGACTCGTTCGGCCGCGACCTCACCGAGATGGCCCGCGAGGGCAAGCTCGACCCGGTCATCGGCCGTCAGCGCGAGATTGAGCGGGTTATTCAGATCCTCTGCCGCCGGCAGAAGAACAACCCGGTGCTCCTGGGCGAAGCCGGCGTCGGTAAGACGGCCATCGTCGAGGGCCTGGCCCAGAAGATCGTCAGCGGGGAGATCCCCGAGATCCTGGCCGACCGGCGCATCGTCGTGCTCGACCTGGCCATGATGGTGGCCGGCACGAAGTACCGCGGCCAGTTCGAGGAGCGGATCAAGGCGGTCATGAACG
>BTUC01000477.1:0-5572 GCA_045863575.1 Phycisphaerae bacterium | reverse complement strand
CACGGCACTTCTGGTGGGGAACCTGGTGCCTGATCGTCCTGGCCACGCTGGCCATTCTGCAGGCCTGGTCGATGCTGGATACCACCGACCGGGTAACGACGAGAACGGCCCCGGCCGCGATGGGCATGATCGGCGTCACGCTCGTCCTGCAATCGCTGATGATGTTCGCGGCCTGCCTGTGGGGCCAGATGCGCCACGGCATTCGCGACTACCGCAGCTCGGCCGTGGTGTGCTATTACGGCTCTCCCTTCATCTGGCCCGTAGCGGCGGTGCTCATGCTCTGGCTGGTAGTTCTGATCCTCGTCGAACCCTCCCCGTTTCGGACGTGGCAACACGTCTTTGCGTTCCTGCCGTACTGGTTCGGCTTGTTCGAGTTCGTCAACCTGCTGCTGTTCGCACTCCTGCTGCTGGCGATCTATTTCTGGTGGCGGCGGCTCACCAGTGCCCTCGCGGCCGTTCGATACGCCAATGTGTAGCCGATCTTGCTCGCGCGCCTTGATTTCAGGACAGATATGCCGACGGCGAGCTCAATATTTAGATAAAAGTACATATGTATCCTGTTGACCTGATGGCAATCTTGTTGTAGACTTCCCGAGGTCGTGGTTTTCCTGTCGTGTTCGGGCACATGGTCATGCTTTCACTGACAGCCGAGTATGCACTTCGAGCAGTGGTGTACCTCGCGGAGCATCCGGAGCGGGCCTGGACCGCGGGCGAGATCGCGGACGACACGCAGATGCCGCGACGCTACCTGTCCAAAGTCATGCGCGCGCTGGGCGGAGCCGGGCTGGTTACCTCGCAGCGGGGGATTCGGGGCGGGTACCTCTTGGCCCGTTGCCCTGAGGGACTCAGCCTGCTGGAGGTCGTCCGAGCCGTGGGCTACGACCCACGGGCCGTGTCGACCCGAAACGGCGATAAGCCCCCTGATCCGTGCGTGGCGTTGGTGCAGCGGCAGATGAGCCTGGTGACCAGCGAGATGAACCAGACCCTGGAGAAAACGACAGTAGCGGCCATGTTGCCCTCCTGTTCGTGTGCGGGGTCCTGCCAGGTGACACAACCCCAGGCTGTTGGAGTCGAGCAGTGCGGTTAATGCAGCTCCAGGATGAGACCCGACGCGAGGAACGTCTGCTGCAGCGGGATTTGCGGACGGTGGCGCTGTTCGTAGATTACTACTGCCAGAAATGCCACCCAGATGAGACCAAGGCTCCTTTCGAGCTGGAACTTCCCGAGTGGCGGGAAGCCCATCCGGGTTCATTGCAGGTGTGTGCCCCGTGCCGCAAGCTGCTGGCCCACGCCGCGGTGAAGAGAATCCACTGTCCCCTGCAGCCCAAGCCGGCCTGCAAGCACTGTCCCAGCCACTGCTATCACCCGGCGTATCGGGCGCAGATGCGCGAAGTGATGAGGGTTGCCGGGTGGGGGCTGGTCTCCGGCGGGCGACTGGATTTCCTGTACCACATGCTCTTTTGACCAAAGCAGCGCGATGAGAAAGGCATGACTATGGATCCAATATGGATTTCGGAACCCTGATATCCACTATGTGGCGGACCTGAGTTTCAGCGGCTTTTTCCAAGGAACCGACACATGCGACCTCAACCCGACAAGCGGCCGGCGCTCTTCCTGGTCACAGCGGCCGGAGGCTGCCTGACAGCGGCACTCATCTTTGCAGCGGCATGCGAGCTGAGCGGCGGATCGGCCGGGACAACAGCCGCTCAAGCTCAAGTGCCGGAGGCTCATGCAGACGCCGCATCCTCCGCTCACGAGCATGAGGCGAAGGAAGAGCATGCCGATGCGACGGACCACGTCGATGCGGCTGATGCCGCCGACGAACCTGGGACAGTGATCAGCAACAGCGCGGCCGAGCTGGACGAAACGACTGCTGCGTCCGCGGAAGATGGCCCAGCCACCGCGGCCGGGCAGGATCAATCGATCGCGGCAACGGACCCGCAACTGCTCCGCGGTCAACAGCTCTTTGCCAAGCATTGCTCCGTCTGTCACGGAGCCGACGGGAACGGCCAGGGCAAATTTGCCTACCTGATGAACCCGCGGCCACGCAACTTCCAGGACGAGCACTTCAAGCTGTACACAACGCAGAACCAGATTCCCAGCGACGCCGATCTGTATCGCACCATCAGCCGGGGCATGCCCGGATCAGCCATGCCGCCCTGGGGGCACCTGCCCGTATCCGACCTGCAGGCGCTGGTCGCGTTCGTACGCAGCGTCAAGGTGCAGGCAGTGAGTGCCGGCCTGCGACAGATGGTGGACGACGGGGACCTGGAGGAGGACGAAGTCGAGTCGATGCTGGCCGACCGCACGAAGCCCGGAGCCGCCATCGTGGTACCGCCAGAACCGACGTTTGACCACTTGCGCTGGTTCAACGGCCGCAAGGTGTATCTGGAGTCCTGCGCAAGCTGCCACGGCGAGGACGGCCGTCCGGTAGCCTCGGCCGTCAAGTTCGACGAGCAGGGCTATCCCGTTCCTCCACGCTCCTTCGTCGACGGCATCTTTAAAGGCGGCAGCGAGGGGCACCAGCTTTATGCCCGCATCGTTAGGGGTCTTCGCGGCACACCCATGCCCGCCTTCGAAGGCGCCTACGGCGAAGAGGACATCTGGGATCTGATTCACTACGTGCAGTCCCTCTCCCGGGCCGGCGCGCAGGAGCGGGCCCAGCTCCGCATGAACACCATCGCGGCCTCCAACATCACGGGCCCGCTCCCCGCCGGCCCGACCGAAGCAAGTTGGGACCAGGCCCGGCCGGTCTACGTGGGCCTGACACCGCTCTGGTGGACCGAAGAGCGCATTGAAGGCCTCATGGTTCAGGCGCTGCACAACGAGAAGGAACTGGCCCTGCGGCTCTCGTGGATTGACCCGACACAGGACACCCGGGCCGTCGGTCAGCACGAGTTCCGCGACGGCGTGGCCGTCCAGTTCTCGCTGACGCCGGATCCGCCGTTCTACATGGGCGACGCGGGCAAGCACGGCGGCGTCAACATCTGGTACTGGAAAGCCGACCGGCACCGCGATCTGGCGGAAGGACGGCAGGACATACCGGAGGCCTATCCGAACAAGGCCGTCGATCTGTACCAGCCGTATGTTGAAACGCCCTCGCCGTCCAGTGGCGAACTGGGTTCGGATCCGAAGGGCCTTCTGCCCTACATGCAGTTCATCACCGCGTGGGCGGCCGAAAACCTAGTGGCCAATCCGACGCTGAAGACGGCCGTCGAATGCCTGACGGCGCGCGGACCGGGCACGCTGTCGGGCGCGCCGGCCAACATGCAGATCGTCGCAGGTCAGGCAGCTTTCGAGCGCGGCGTGTGGTACGTGCAGATGCAACGCACACTCGACCTGCCCCATGCCCATGCGCACGGCGCGGATTCGGGCGGCGAGCGCGTGTTCAAGCCCGGCGACTACCTTCCGGTCTCGTTTGCGATCTGGAACGGCTCGGCCGGTGATCGCGATGGCAAGAAGAACATCAGTATCTGGCAGAAGCTGGTGATCGAGTAAATCCACCGGTTAAGACCGGTGCCACACGCTGCGGGAGTTCGCACATGGCGCAGATGAATAACGGGATGACGCGGCGCGACGTTCTGAAATCGGGCGGCACGCTGGCCGGCATGCTGGGACTGCCGCTCAAGGCGCTGGCGGTCCGGCCGGATGTCAGTAATCCGCTGGCCCATTACCCGGCCAGAGACTGGGAAAAGATCTACCGCGACCAGTACCGCTACGATTCCACGTTCAGTTGGGTGTGCTCTCCCAACGATACGCATGCCTGCCGCGTACTGGCGTTCGTGCGCAACGGCGTTATCACGCGCATGGGTTCGCAGTACGATTATCAGAACTACAGCGATATCTACGGCAACAAGGCGACCGTCAACTGGAATCCGCGTCAGTGCGCAAAAGGCTACACCTTCCACCGCATCGTCTACGGTCCCTACCGGCTCAAGCACCCCATCATTCGGGCCGGCTGGAAGCAGTGGGCCGATGACGGCTTCCCGGAGCTGACGCCGGAGAACAAGACCAAATACAAGTTCGACAGCCGGGGCACGGACACGCACGTGCGCATCGCCTGGAAAGAAGCCCTGCGGTACATCGCCAAGGCCTATGTGGCCATCGCCAAGCGCTACAGCGGCCCGGAGGGCGCCCAGCGTCTCCGCGACCAGGGCTACCCCGAGGAGATGATCGCCGAGATGGGCCAAGCCGGCACGCGCACCTTCAAGATGCGCGGCGGCATGGGGCTGCTCGGCGTGATCGGCAAGTACGGCATGTACCGGCTGAACAACTCCATGGCCCTGCTGGACGTGCACATCCGCGGCGTCAAGCCCGAAGAGGCGAAAGCTGGGCGAAACTGGAGCAACTACACCTGGCACGGCGACCAGACCCCGGGCCAGCCCTGGGTGCACGGCCTGCAGAACTCCGACTGCGACTTCAACGATCTGCGCTACAGCAAGCTGATCATCATGGACGGCAAGAACCTGGTCGAGAACAAGCTGCCCGACTCGCACTGGTTCATCGAGTGCATGGAGCGCGGCGGGCGCATAGTGGTCATCGCGCCGGAGTATGGTGCGCCCAGCACGAAGGCCGATTACTGGATCCCCATCCGCCCCGCCACCGACGCGGCGCTCTGGCTGGGGGTCACACGCCTGATGGTGGATAACGCCTGGTACGATGAGGCTTTCATCAAGGGCTATACCGATTTCCCGCTGCTGGTGCGGACCGACACGCTCAAGCGTCTGCGGGCGGATGAAATCTTCGCGGACTACCGCAGCGAGCTATCCAAGGAAGGTCCGAGCACCAAGGTCCAGGGGCTGACCGCTGAACAACACGTCAAGCTGGGCGACCGCGTGGTGTGGGATGCCAAGACGGCCACGCCCGTGGCCCTCACCCGCGACGACGTCGGCCAGCGCATGATTGAGAAGGGCATCGATCCGGCCCTGACTGGCACCTGGAGGGTTAAACTGGTCGAAGGCAGCGAGGTCGAGGTGCAGACGCTCTGGTCCCTGTACCAGGTGCACCTGAAAGACTACGACCTGGACACCGTGGCCGAGATCACGCACTGCCCGAAAGAGTTGATCGAGCGGCTGGCCAGGGACATCTGGGAGGTAACCCGGTCCGGCGGGCCGGTAGCCATCCACCAGGGTGAAGGCATCAATCACTGGTTCCACGCCACGGAAGCGAACCGGGCGGCCTACCTGCCCATGATGCTCACCGGCAACATCGGCAAGAAAGGCACGGGCGTCCACGGCTGGGCGGGCAACTACAAGGCCGCCCTGTTCCAGGGCTCCAAGATCACCGGACCGGGCTTCAAGGGCTGGGTGGCCGAGGATCCCTTCGAGATGTCGCTCGATGAGAAGACCTCGGGCAAAGACATCCACGCCCACGCCTATACGAAAGATGAAGAGCCGGCGTACTGGAACCACGGCGACCGGCCGCTGATTGTGGAGACACCGCAAGGCCGCAAGGTCTTCACCGGCCAGACGCACATGCCCACGCCGACCAAGGCGCTGCACTTCGTCAACGTCAACCTGTTCAACAACGCCAAGCATGCCTACGAGATGTTCAAGAACGTCAACCCGAACAT
>BTUC01000476.1:0-5583 GCA_045863575.1 Phycisphaerae bacterium | reverse complement strand
GCGGAAGAGCATCTTGTCGCCGCTCCCGACATCCTCGAGCAGCTTACCCACTTCTTCCTGGTCGGCCGTGTAGTTGTTACCGATCTGCACTACGATAAGGCCGGCCACGAAGCCGGCTCGGGCGGCCGGACTGCCGGGTTCCACGTCGGTGATGATCAGGCCGCCGGGCAGGCTGAACTCCTGCGCCTGCGACCGCGTGAGCAGCTTGACGGAGAGCCCAAACCTCTCGCGCAGCAGCCTGCCGCCATCCGGGATGGGGATCGCCTTGGGAACGATCGTGGCCGTGAAGCGCCGCCCGTCACGGACGCACTGCATCGAGAGCCGATCGCCCGAACGGATCCGGAGCAAATAGATGTAGTAGTCCAGGTCCTGCTTGACGGAAACACCGTTGATGCTTTCCACAACGTCGCCGGCCTGGATGCCGGCGGCCGCCGCGGGGCCGTACACCGCGCTGACGTGCACGCGGTTGCGCCATCCGAGTCGCATGCCCACCTCCAGCCGCTTCATCCGTTCGATCGACAGCATCTCCGGAAGGAGCTTGCGGAGTGAGTCGACCGGGATGGCGAAGCCGATGTTCTGGGCGTCGCCGCGGATGGCCGTGTTGATACCGATGAGCTCGCCGAGCACATTCAGCAGCGGGCCTCCGGAATTGCCGCGGTTGATGCTGGCGTCCGTCTGGATCAGCCCCTCGTAGCTGACTTCCCCGCCGAACTCCAGCTTGCGATTCACGGCACTGACGATGCCGGTGGTGACGGTGTGGTCGTAGCCCAATGGGTTACCGATGGCCACCACCGTTTCGCCGATCATGAGATCATCGCTGCGCCCGAGCGTGATAGCCGGCAGGGGCTTGTCCGCTTTGACCTTCAGGACCGCCAGATCGTGCTTCTCGTCGATGGCCACGCGTTCGGCTTCGTATTCCTTGTGATCGGCGAAAATAACCTTCTGGGCGGCAGCCCGGACGATGACGTGGGCATTGGTGACCACGTATCCATCGGGGTGGATGACAAACCCGCTGCCCAGGCTGGTGGTCTCGTAGCGGCGCGTGCGCCCCCGGCTGGGGAAGCCGAACATCTCGTCAAACATGCTCTGGGGCACAGTGCGCTCGACGACCTGTGTGGCCGCGATGCTGACCACCGCGTCGCGGGTCCGTTCGAAGACGTCAACCACCGGCGTGCGTCGCAGGTCGCGTGGTGAACGGGTCTGCGCCGCCGTCGGCCCAGCGATCGCCAGTGTGCCGGCCAGTGCCATCAGAGTCATCCGGAGTTGCCTGTCGTTCGGTAAGTGGACCATGCGTACCCCTGTGAGACGTTGTATCTCCTGCCAGACCGAGTATAACAGCCCCCTATCTTAGACACATCAGGCCACCAGGAGTGAGCGGCACATATGAAGTTTCTGGCACGATGGGCAGCCCTGAGCGGCGCGGTCACGGGCCTGGCGGCCGTCGGCTGCAATTTCGAGCGGATCGGCAGCGTGTTCACAGGACCGCGCGAGCAGCGCGTCGAAATCCGGGCCGAGCCGGTGAGCACCCGCGATGTGGCCTGGCGAGGCTGGTCGACCATCGAGCAGTCGAATGGGCTCATCACGCTGCGACACGTGCCGGACGCTGGAGGGCGCACGCTCTCGCTGGAGATTGGGGGCGACGATGCCTTCCTGGTCATGCCCCAACAGGCGGGTAACCGCTACCCGGCCCACAGCCGTGACACCGGCGTGCACTTCGGGGGGCACTACATCGCCATCGGTCCTGAGCGGATCTGGAACGTGAACGAGCAACCCTTTAACCCCCACAGCGGTCCCTTCCAGATGGCCGGCCGGACGCCATCGCGGGACCAGCACGAACTCCGCCTGGTCAGCCGGCCGGATACCTGGAAGGGGGCTACCATCGCCGCCGCCCGCACCATCACGGTGCGCCGGGGCACCACGCACGTCACGCTGGACGAGCAATTGACGAACCGCGGGCCCGGGCCGCTGGACTTCTATCTCTGGGACTTCACGCAACTGGACGGCGTCAATCGCCGTCTCCCGCAGCGCCCGTTGCGGAACATCAGTGTCTACGTTCCGGTGCCGCCATCGCCGCCGGGGACGCGACGGAAGCTGTATCATGTATTTCCCACTACTCAATCGCGGCCGGCCGAGCAGTTTGACGAGCGGTTGCCGGGCGACGTGCTGGCGATCCATTACCGCGGGATCGAGTTCAAGATTGCCTCTCAGGCGGTGGACTGGTGGGTGGCGGCCGTCGATCACGACACGGGATGGACATACGTCAAATCGTTCGAACCTCAACCGGGCGCCCGGTACGTGGACGGAAATGGCCCCGTCGAGGTGTACGGCTCGGCTCACGATCCCGCCGGAGGCATGGCGTTTTTGGAGCTGGAGCTGTTGACCGGTTTTGTCCGCAAGGCTTCCGGCGAATCGATCGAGCAGCGCGAGCACTGGTATGCGACCATCTGCAAAGGCCCCGTGCTGGCCGTAACCCCGGCGGGACTGGTCTGCGAGCCGCTGAAAGCCACCCGCGACGGCAACTACTTCGACGTCTCCGGACGATTCGGCGTGTTCCATCAGGGCAGCGCGCGGCTGAACCTGCTGGATGAGGCCGGGGCCGTTCTGTTCGCAGGAGAGCCCGAGATCATCGACCCGCGACGGGAGTTTCGCGTCGCCATGACGCTCCCGGCGGAAGCCGGCGCCCATCGGATCGTTTTGGTGGTCCATGACTATCGAGGCAAGTCTGTAGGCGAACTGGCAAGCGTGGAAGCAATGGAAACCAGTGCTGAGTGATGCCTGATAAAGGGCCGGCTCTGAAGTGGCGGGAAGTCACAAGCCAACGCGTAGGCCCTGGGTATAGGGTGGGGCTGTGCTCCCGAGAGCCCCGCAGGGGCGCCAGATGGTGCGCGGGGTCATCGCGCCCTTAGTGACCCCTCATCGGCGCTCAACTTGGCACAGCTATTGCTGAGCTGTCGTCAATGGACGATTCATCGAGGACGCTCTGCTTTACCGCGTCGCGTGAGAGCCCCTGAGGCACCAGCGTTCAGCACCCGTCCGGCCGTCTCGCGCAGCAGGGGGGTGTATTCGGCATCCAGCTTGTCGAGCGTCTCGCGGAACGCCGGGTCACCTTCGGACTTGTACGGGCGCTTCGACGTGGCCAGGGCGGCGAACCACTGCACCAGCTTCTCATAGTCATTCAGGTCGATGTACTCCGGCGCCAGGCGGCGACGCTGGACATCCATGTTGTGGTAGTTGCCCAGAGCGAGGCACAGGCCGGTGGCCTCCAAGCCGTACTCGCAGAAGGCCGCTGACTCGCACGTGCCGCCGTCCATCAGCTTGCGCTGGAACGTGAATGTCCGGTCCTGATTGGCGAGGTCCTCGGCCACGTGCCGGCAGAAGGCGGTCAGGCCAGGTGTGAAGATGGCCGTCCGATCCCCGACGCGCAGGATGGGCCCTGCGCCCATATTGACGCCGGGTATCTCCGAACTGATCTCGACGGCCACGATCCTCGCACCACGCGGCAGAAGGCCGTTGCGCGAAAGGGCGATCGCGCCGGCGAATCCCACCTCCTCAGCACGGGTAAATGTGGCGTAAATGTCTACAGCACCCCGTCCATCCCAAAGTCGATCGAACGCCGACAGGACAGCAGCCAGTCCGGCGATGTCGTCGCACGCACGGGCATGCACCCGCTGGCCGCGGATGACCGGGTCGGGAAAATCCCACATGCCGATGGAGCCGGGTGCCACCGGTCGGTCCACTTCAATCATGGCCGAACTGACCCGACGACGGCCGCGCTCGTCTTTGCGAACACGCGTGGACACGACCGTGCCGCGGACCCAGCGATTCTCGGAGTAAAACCGCACTGGCGCCTGCCGGAAGTACTCCGGGGCTACTCCGCCGCGCCAGATCGCCCGGAGACGGCTGCGAACCATGCCTTCGGCTTCGAAGCCCGGGTGATCCATGTGCGCGGAGAACACCAATGGCCGCCTGGCCGTCCGGCCGCGGCGGAGCCTCACAATCAGATTGCCAAACACGTCGGCAGCCAGGGCCAGGCCGCGGCGTCCGTCCACCCAGCGTCGGATGTAGCCGGCCACGTACTGCTCATTGAACGGTGACGTGGGCACGGCCAGGAGTTCGAGCAGGATCTTGCGCGCATGCGTATTCATGGTGATTTACGGTAGGGGACCAGCGCGGCAAGATCAACGCGGCCAGCAGGTGTGCCCCTGCTCTGTGACTGTGAGCAGTGCGGATGCTTGATCCTTTGCCGCGGCTGATCTCGAGAATATGAAGATCCCCCGGCGACCGGCACTGCCGACACGGCAGTGGCACACGTTTGGCGACGTAGAACGGGGCTGCAGGGCTCCTCACGAGCAGCAGGCCGGGCCGCATGTGGAGTGCGTGTGCGGCGGAGCGGCGTCCCCGTCGGGCGTCGCCTCGAGCATCGCCTGTACCTTGGCCGTGATGATCTCATGGCACCCCGGCACGCTGAGCACGTCGCACTCGCTGCCCAGAATGAACGGGCGGCGGATTTCGCGCATGCGGGCGAGTATTTCCCCGGCCGCCCGCGCGACGTCGTCGCGGGTCATCTCGCGATCGGAATAGAATCTTTTTGAGGGAAGATTGCCGAACAGGACCGTGGACGATGGCACGATGGCCGCATCCGCCCAGAGCTTCCTCGAGCTGCCCAGGCTCAGGATGGCCGGGTCGAGGCTGGCGAAGTGTCGGACCATGTCGTCGGTCAGTTCACCGCAGCAGTGGAAGAACAGATCCGCGCCCAGTTCGCTCAGCAAACTGCGGATCCGCCGATTGGGGCCCATGACGCAGCGCTCGAAGATGTCCGAGCCCGCGGCCATCTGGCGCGGCGAGACATAGAAGATGTTAGCGGCCGGCTCGGCAATGAGCACGGCCCGGGCCCCGGCGGCCACCTGCTCGCGGATAGAATGGCTGATGAACCGGACGGCCATCTCCAGGCAACGTTCGACCGTGAGGATTTCCGGCTCATCCTGGGCCCGGCTCCCGCTGCCGGCCAGGTACACGGGAACGATCGGATCGACCATCAGCTTGGTCATCAACGAAAACGGACCGATGACCATGCCGACAGCCAACAGGTCCGACTGGTTGTCCACGATGGCCAGGGCGTCGAGCTGTGCTTGCAGGCGCGGATGGAACGGACGCTGCCACTCGCCACCGGCGACGTGGATCGCCTCGTCAGGCGGCGGTTCCGCGAAGTGGTACTGCGGCGCTTCCTCCTCGGCCACGCCCAACCGCATGAGCATGGCCGTCTTCTCCAGGGAGAGGTCCATCACCGGCAGGGCCAGCGGCGTCTGATACCGCCGGGCGGCCGTAATGATCACCTCGGCCAGTTGCGCGCCGTCCAGAAGCGCCGCTTCGGGGTCGTCCGTCTCGCGCAGCACAAGGTCCGTTCCGATGGGCATCCTGAGGCCGGAAGCTGCAAGATCCTGATAGATGTGTCGATCCATATTTGATCTAATCTCCGTGGTCAATCCGTCAGTTGCTGAAGTCGGGACTCGCGGATCATGATCTTCATTCGGGCAAACTGGTCGCCGGCATGTACCTGGAAGCAGATTCGCCCTGAGTCGCTCA
>BTUC01000475.1:0-5586 GCA_045863575.1 Phycisphaerae bacterium | reverse complement strand
GGTGACCTTGCGGCGCAGACCCACCTGAAAGTCCGCTTCCCCCCGCACATCCACGCCTGCCGCACTCATGGCTTGCGCCAGAGGTGGAAGCTCAGAGAGGAGGTGCTGCCAGCTCAGGGTTCTGCCGGCCAGTTGCAGCTCAAGCGGCACCCGGCCATGAGAGTCGATGCGCACCGCCGGCAGGTCTTCGTACCGGTTGTGCAACCGAATCGCCTGGGTTGAGTAATCGAAGTGACGGAGCTCGAGGACGTCCGTCGTCGGGTCCCAACGGCCGCCGCAACGCAGTTCTGCATCCGGCACGGCCGCGGTTTCTGTCACGCCATGCCAGACCAGCCGGACGCCCTCCAGCACGATGTGCTGCTCAAACTCGATGCTCAGGTCCGGATGCGTGCGGAGCGTCACTCCGCCCGACGTGCTGCCACCAACCTGTTCAAACGGCAGCCTGGGAATCAGCGCCAATGGCAGGTCGTTCAGCGCCAGGTGGGACCACTCCAGTTTAATCTGGCCACCCAGTTTCAGATCCAGTTCGCGCCGGAGCTGGGGCACGACCAGCCGCGCATTCAGGGTGAAACTTCTGCCTGGTATTGCTTTCATTTGCCGGCTACCGGCCTCGGTGCCGGCCGTCTGCGTATGGCTCAGCGGCCCGCTCGGAAGCCGGCCGCTACGGACGCGATTGGCGGGGGCAACATCAGGCACCCAGGCAGACGCGCTCAGCATCATCAGGGCCTGGTCCGGATCGAGCCGGCAGTCCAGTTGGTCGATGTGGAGGCTCTGGCGTTGAGTCGGCGTCCAGACGTGGCAGGTGGCATCGCGTACGACAAACCGCCAGGTGGGTAACCGCCCGTGCCTGCTGGGCGTGAGCCGCTCGACATTCAGCCGATCGTCCACCCCTCGCACCAGCCAGACTTCCGGCCGGATCACTTCCAGGTGGGACAGCCGGTCCGTGAAGAGCGTGCTCAGCGGCGTGAAGTCGGATTGGATTCGGGCGATCCGGGCCACGAACGGATTCACCGAGCCAACCGGGTCGGCGAGGGTCACATCTTCGATGACCAGTCCCTGCGCCCAGCCGGCGCTCAGCGAGCCGACGCGGACGGCCACTCCCAGCTCATTGGAGAGCTGGCGGCTGATCCGCGCGGCCAGCCATTCTCCGGGCAGCCACCACGGCAGGGATGCATACGCCAGCGCGAGCACAACCACCAACGCCGCCAGCCCGCGCCACCACCACTTGCGCAGGAGGCGATGCCGCCGCACGGGCCCGGGGAGCGTCAGCGTCTGGGTCATCAGATCCACCCCGGCCGTGTACGCGAAGAGGCCACCCGGGGGCCGGCCTCGGAGGAGGACTCAGCCCTCAATCATCAACTTCGAAATCGAAACCGAAGAACTCGAAATCGTCGTCATCGTCGTCGACCTGGAAGAACACGCCATCATCGTCGATTTCGAAATCCAGGTCACAGTCGCCGCCGGCCGACATCGACGCGGCCAGCAACAGCATGAGCAGTAAAGCCCAGTTGCGAAATAAAGACATCTTCTGCCAACTCCTTTCGGGGAAGTACGCTCGAACGCGGCCGCTCCATGATACCTGACACGCCCGGAGCCTCAAGTGTTAGGCTCCCCGCGGCGTGCCCTGTGCGCATGTGCGGCCTTGTCGCAGGCCCGTAACAAGATCGCCGCGTATCGGACTCCTGAGCGCCAGCGAGGGGGGGGATCGGCGCTCGCGTTTGAACCCCGCTCAACGGAGGCTGGCTTTCAGGCCGGCCCTTGGAGGGCTGGTTGGGCAACGCTACGCAGAATCTTCTTCCTCATCGTCCATGAGGAGCCCCTTTCATGGAAACCGGCTTGTTTCGCCGGCTTCAGCCAGGCGCCAGTCCGCCTGGCCTGCCACGGACCTTCGGGGTCCAGCCAGAGCGGCGGCTTGTGGCCCCTGACAGCCGGGGTTACACTGCCTCTCAATTGGCGCAGCGCTTCGCGAGTGCAAGAAATGCTCATCGGCGTGATCTCCGATACCCATGACCGGTTGCCGACATTGGACCGCGGGCTGGAGTTGCTGCGCGCCCGCGGTGTCCAGGCCGTCATCCACCCGGGCGATCTGATCGCCCCGTTTGCTGCCAAACGGCTGCTCGCCTGGACGGGGCCGCTTCATGTGACCTACGGCAACAATGATGGCGAACGGGCCGGGCTCAAAAAGGTCCTTCCCCAGATCCAGGACGGCCCTCTGTGGGTTGAGTTGGATGGTCGACGGATTCTCGTCCATCACTTTGTGGACTGGTGCTCACCGGCGGACATCGAGCGGGCGGAGGTGGTGGTCACCGGCCATACGCATGAAGTGGTCAACGAACAGCGCGGCGGCAGGCTGTTCCTCAATCCGGGGGAGTGTTGCGGCTGGGTCAACGGGCGGTGTACGGTGGCCGTTCTGGACACGGCCACGTTGACCGCCGAGGTTCTCGAGGTGCCTTCATGATGAGCTGGCGAGCCGCGTTATGGGCAGTAAGTCTGGGCGCGGGGCTGCTCCTGACAGCCGGCTGCGTCCGCCGGACGGTGACCATCAACACCGATCCGCAAGGTGCTGTGGTCACGCTCAACGACGAGGTCGTGGGCACCTCGCCGGTCAGTGTCGATTTCACCTGGTACGGCGACTACGACGTGATCCTGCGCAAGGAAGGCTACGAAACGCTCAAGACCCACTACCGGCTGGACGCCCCCTGGTACCAGATCCCGCCCATCGATTTTGTGGCCGAGACGCTGGTCCCGGTCACGATCCACGATCAGCACGAGTTGAGTTTCGCCCTGGAGCCGGAGAAGCCGATCGACCGGGAAGCCCTGATCAAGGATGCGACCACGATTCGCGATCGGGCCCTGTATGAGGCCCCATAGCCCCCGTGTACCCAAACCCCGGCTGGGTTCCCACATCCGATGTGGCCCTGCTCGTGCCGAGCCCTGTTTTCACGAGGCCTTCCACCGAGGCCGGCAGGCCAGCCCTTTTTAGGGCGGGTTCGGCGGTGCTACCCGGATTCTCCTATCGCCCGATGAGCCCGTTTCAAGGGCCTCTTCGAGCGACAGCCAAGAACCAGTCCGCCCAAGCTGTCACCGACCCGCCCAGCGGCTTCTGTAAATCGCGCCTTGACGCCCGGCCCGGCTCCGGTTTTAATGCTAGAATCTCCAGCCCGGCAGCGGGCGGAGGGCGTGCGGACCACGCCGACATGAACGCAGGGGCCGTAGCTCAGTTGGGAGAGCGTCTGGATGGCATCCAGAAGGTCGAGGGTTCGACCCCCTTCGGCTCCATTACCCAAATCCTTGCATGGCCTGGAGCTTTGACAGGCCAACTCAAATCCATTAGACTAACCTGGGTACAATATAACCTTGTGGGGTACAAGTGTATTGGAGAGGGGCAATCGCGCAACGACGGTCACGGCCCAAGTATCTACCTGTCTAAGACGCCTGGTGGCGTCGATATCGTTTAAGAAAGCTCGGGGGGAAAACGCCGGCACCCAATCTCATCAGTCAGGTGCCGGATGCGGAAGACAATTCCAGCGCAACAGGTCGCTTCGCTCAGAAGTCGCCGGCATTGGAAAGTTCGCCCCCACTGCGGTAAATGCTGTCGTTGCTTCTTGGCTCCCCGATCTGCTCGCAAGAGCGTTTCGCGAACGTCTTGATGCGCAACGGAACGGAATTGAGCCGGCGATGGCCGAGCGGCTTTTCGCGCCTTGAGTCAAGATGTTGTGCGCGGCTGGGCAGGTGCAATACCTTGGCGCACGAGGGTGCATCTGACACTGGCCCAAGGTGGCGGCCACTCGGTTGCCAGGGACAAGGAACCGACACATGACGGCAGAACACCCCCGCTCCCGGATGGGCGTTCCCGGCCTGGATGAAGTCCTGGCCGGTGGACTGATTACCAATCAGCTTTACCTGGTTGACGGGGACCCCGGCTCGGGAAAGACGACGCTCGCGCTTCAGTTCCTGATCGAAGGAACGAAACGCGGGGAAAAAGGGCTTTACGTCACCCTCTCGGAGACCCAGGCCGAGCTGGTGGCCGGTGCTGCGTCTCACGGTTGGTCGCTCGACCCGAATACGATTGAGATCGTCGAGCTGATCCGAGGCGAACAGGAACTCGCGGCGGACACGCAGCTCACCATGTACCACCCGGCCGAGGTGGAACTCACCGAGACAACGAAGCGAGTGCTGGAAGCGGTGGAGCGGGCCGACCCGGCACGGGTGGTGTTTGACTCGCTTTCCGAGATGCGGCTGCTGGCCCAGAGTTCGCTGCGCTACCGGCGTCAGATTCTCGCGCTCAAACAGTTCTTCATCGGCAGAAAGTGCACCGTGCTTTTGCTCGACGATCGGACCTCCGAAGGCTCCGACATGCAGCTCCAGAGCATCGCCCACGGAGTAATTTCGCTGGAGCAGCTCGCCCCCTTGTACGGCGCGGAACGCAGGCGGCTTCGGGTCGTGAAGATGCGAGGGGCGAAGTACCGCGGCGGTTATCATGACTTTACCATTCAAACCGGCGGATTAGCGGTGTTTCCACGTCTGATCGCCGCAGAGCACCGCAATGATTTTTCCGACGGGCAGATAACGAGTGGCATCGCCGCCCTCGACGCGCTGCTGGGCGGAGGCCCGGAACGCGGCACCAGCACGGTCCTGATGGGCCCGGCAGGCTCCGGCAAATCGACGCTGGCTTTTCAATATGCGGTGGCAGCGGCCCAGCGCGGCGAGCATGCCACCAGCTTCATTTTTGACGAGAGCGGCTTGACCCTCAGGCGACGCATGGAGGGTCTGGGCATCGGCTATCGGGAAGGTTCGGGACCGGGAGAGATCAGTGTGCATCAGGTTGACCCCGCCGAGCTTTCACCTGGCGAGTTTGCCCATCGCGTCAAGGAAGAGATCGAGAACCGGAAAGCCACCACCATCCTGATCGATAGCCTCAACGGCTATCTGAACGCCATGCCGGAGGAGCGGTTTCTGATGCTGCAACTCCACGAGCTCCTGAGTTACGTTGGGGGCAGAGGCCTCACCACGTTCCTGGTAGTCGCCCAGCACGGGGTTATCGGAGAGGCCCTCCAGACGCCTGTGGACACGAGCTACCTGACCGATTCCGTGGTCCTGCTCCGGTTCTTCGAGCATGCCGGCCGCGTGTCGAGAGCCATCTCGGTAGTCAAGAAACGAAGCGGACCCCACGAGGAGACCATCCGGCAGCTTCGCTTCGATGCCCAGGGCATTCACGTGGGCGAACCGCTCCACGACTTCCAGGGCGTCTTGACCGGGGTTCCCTCGCGGACGGGTCCAGGCAAGGCCGGCTTGAACCCGGGATAAGGGGACCCAAAGTGAGCGGGAGTACACCTGATCGCAATCGCGTGCTCGTGCTGGCCCCGACAGCCAAGGACGCCAGGACAACCGAGGCTCTCCTGGGGCAGGTTGGCCTGACCTGTATCCTCTGTGCCGACATTCGCGAACTGGCACGTAAAGTGAAGCTCGGAGCCGAAGCGGCGCTGCTCACCGAGGAGGCGATCGCTTCGGAGGGCGTCGATGAGCTCGTGCAGGTCCTGGCCGAGCAGCCCCCCTGGTCGGACCTTCCGATCGTTCTCCTGGTCA
>BTUC01000474.1:0-5627 GCA_045863575.1 Phycisphaerae bacterium | reverse complement strand
GTCTGACGCTCCTGGCCGTTCATCTGGGGCCAGTGGCGCTCGTTCTTTACGCGGTATTGTTCTTCCTGACGTCAAGCCTGCTTCTGGCTCGTCCGCGTTCCAGCTCCGAACCGATCAGCGGACCTGTTCATACTGGCGGTGACTTCTGGAGGCGAGTCGGTCTGTGCTCGATCGCGGCATTCCCGCTGTACTGGTCGATCCCGGAGCCGACCAGGAGCACTTTTGTCGCACTGCTGCTGACGGGTTTGGTGGGATGGGTGGGGCTACAGTTCTTCTGTTGGCGCGCCCGGCGGGATGCACCCCAACCACGATTGTACCGGACCATAGGGTTGCTCTGCGGTCTGATGACCGGAATGCTGCTGACTCTGCTGATCGGTGAATCGTATTTCCGCTACGTGTTCGATGCGTCCGATTCCAATGGAGGATTGCGCACGTCTCGTCGTTGGGCGGAACGGCACGTACGCTTCAACAGTGCTGGCTATCGCGATCGGGAGGTTCCCCCTGCGGCGGAACTCGATGGCTTGTCCCGCATCGTGTTGTTGGGCGATTCGTTCGCATACGGATGGGGAATCGACAATGATGAGGACATGCTGGGCCCGCAGCTTGAGCGGGAGCTGAGCGGCCGGGTGACGCCTCCACCGCGCGTGTTCACGCTGGCAGCAGGCGGAATCGACACGCGCCGAGAAATCGCCATGTTCAAGGCCGACGGCATTCCGCTTCGGCCGCGCGTGGTCGTGCTGACCTACCACTTGAATGATGCGGATAATCTGTTGCCGGCGCCGCCGTTCGTAGGAAACGGTTCGTTGACTTGGTCGCCGCTGACCGACAACAGTGACTTTCTTGAGCTGGTCTTCTGGCACGCGGCGATTCGCTGCTCCGGCGCCTATGCGAACGTGACGGACCTGCCCGGGATGGCCGTGTATCAAGACCCGGGCTTGTTCGGTCGCCAGTCCGAGGACCTGCTGGCGCTTATAGGCACGATCCGGGAGGTGGGAGCCGCGCCCGTGGTGGTGCTGTATCCGTACTTGAACGCTCCAGTACGCGACGGTCCGCAGCGATATGCCCTGGATCGCGTGGCCGCGGTGCTGGCCGGCTCGGCAGTGCCCACGATCGATGTCAGCCTCTTGGTTGACGTGAACCACCGGCGCTTTCACGCCAACCGCTTCGACCCACATCCAAGTCCCGCCCTGCACACAGCGGTGGTTCCGACGCTGGCGGAAACAGTCGTGAATGGGTTGAGAATTCCGCCAGTGACTGTACCGGCCCAGAGGGAGCTTGGTTCGGGGCGGGGTCGGTATTGCCTTCTGCTTCATCGCGTATTACAGTTCCCGCATGACCATGATCACTTGTAAGATCCCTGTCAATTTGGATGCGAAGCTGGAGGCTCTCGCCCGCCGGGAGCGCGTCTCCAAGTCGAGCATCATCCGGCAAGCGATCGAGCAGCGCCTGAGAGGGGCTGGTAACGCCGCTGCGCCGCGCGCCTACGATCTCATCAAGCATCTCTGTGGGTCTCTTCGCGGTTCGACAGTCCTCTCCACGAGCCCGCGCGGCATGGAGGGCTTCGGCGCCTGACTGCCGTGTCATCGCATAAGTCGCGTCCCAGGACGAACAAAAACATGGCCAGCCAAGGGAACACGGTGGTGCCCATCGCGCTGATTCTTCTGCTCCAATAAATGCCAGCCCCACCCAGCGGCATCTCGTGAGGCAGAAGGAGATCAGTCAGGCTGATCAAAAGGACAAGCACCATAACGCCCATAACAAACCGCGCAAAATGTGGACGCCACCAGAGAAAACCCGGAATGATGAGAGCGCTGAAGAACGACACCACGGTAGACATCTCGCCCGTTTGCCAGAAGCCAACCAGCAGTGACTCGCTTCTCGAATAGCTTAGTTGGAGTACCCAGGTGACAGGCCCCAAAGTTTTGAGCCCCAGCATTCCGCCAAGCACCAGAATCAGTAGAAGCCAGTCGCGTCGAATGGAATACGCGCTGTCCGGGATGGGTTGGAAATGGTTCGCCCGCGGGCGAGAGAGCGATCGTTTGCGCAGGCCGGTGGCCAGAAAGACCATCAGCAGTGTGGGTGCAACGATCTCTCCTGCAACGATGGATAGAATGCGCAGCCGGGCCTCATGTACGTCGTCTGCCCAATGTCTCTGATACCTGTGCAGCACCCGGGCGGCCGTGTGCTCCGAAATGGCTCCGACGAGCGTGATCTCCGCCAGGAGAATCGACCCAAACAGGAGTATGATGCAGGCGACCCGCCCCGCGTCTCGACCCTTCCAGAGAGCCCATGCCGCCCAGCTCGTGCCTGCGATTGCGGCCGCGGTAACGAAGGTTCGGTAGAGTGCGACTGCCGTGATGGAAGAATCCCACGTGGTTAGCTCCATAACAAGGTATGCGGCCGGAAGCCAAGCCAACAATTGCGAAGCGGCGATCATGGCCAGCAGTTTCGGCCACTGTGCCAACCTGCCGTGCTTCCACACATCGGGATCAAACGACGTGCCGCATTCCGGACACCGGGGAGTGGATAGCCCCCGAAGTGAGTAGCCGCACACCGCACATGAAGCATGGCCGGGAAGCCTGAGCTCCGTCGGAGGTGTGGGAAGTGATCCGTGCACCTGACTGGATTGATCGTCGGCCAAGCAGTCTCCTCGGGCCTTTGGGAAATGGCTCCACTTCATGCCTGGAACATATCGATCGGCGGTGATGTTGTCTCCACCAGCACCACCGACGTCTCGATCTGCCGATCGGGGATGTCCCAGTACTTGCGCAGCAGCCGGTCCTTCTCTTCCGGCGTCACCAGCCTGTACCCGTGCTTCTGGTAAAAGCGGATCGCCCAGGTGGCGGCGGCCCAGGTGCCGATGAGCGTGGGACGTGTGGTCAGCGTGCGCAGGTGGGCCAGGAGCGCACTGCCGATGCCTTGGCCGCGACGCTCTGTTCGTACGTACGCGTGGCGGATCAGCGTGATGTCCTGGACGTCCTGGATACCCATGACCCCGACCAGCTCGCCGGCTTCCTCTATACCCCAGAAGGCCACGCCCGCGTCCATTTCGTGGCGCAGGTACTCCCGGCTCATGTACGGTTCGTGCCAGCAGTCGGCCGGAATCACGCCCCGGTAAGCGCCGGCCGCGTCGTTGATGATGTCCCAGATGGTGTCAAACTCGCTGTCGCGACAGAGGCGGATCATGGATGCACTCCCGGACAGGCTCTATCATCCGACGCCCAGCCTCATCGTCAACTCTCTCTCCGCCTGGGCGCCGACGGCCAGGAGAAAGAGATCCAGGGGCACGATTCCGACGCCGTCAGAACTGGCTGCCGGGGCCAGAGGCCGGGGAACAGGCGCGACCAGGAAGCATCTTCCCTGGAAGCGCGGGTATCGGGTCGCGAACGCGCACAGTCCTTCCCGGTGATGCGCTGCGGATGACGCGATTTCGAATGCCAGCGGAAGTTCAGGGTGATCATAGACCAGATCGACTTCCAGACTCTTGTCGCGCCAATGGTAGACGCGCACCTGGCTCTGCTGGCCCAGACCATGCAAGTGCGCATCAGTCCAGGGCTGAAGGCTTCATCTCGATCCGCTGCCCATCGTACGCCGGCGCAGCGCCGCCGCCAGCACCGCCACCACATAGAGCATGGAGCGCTGCTGCAGGGCGCAGTGGGCTGCGGCGTACCACCACGCTGTGCTGGCTGGCAGCGCCAAGGCGGACGGCAAAGCCAGCGCCTGGGCGGCCAGTGCCAGCCCGCATAGCCAGAGAACCGTTGACCGCTCCCGACCGGGCTCTCGCCACAGGCGCCACACAGCGTGAGAACCCCAGATCACTGTGCCCAAGGCAATGAGACCGCCAAGCTGACGCAGTGCTGAATGCGTCACCCAGGTTCGGGGATGGGCGGCGAATGCGAACAACTGGGGGTTCACGACGAGCCCGACGATCTGCTGGAAAGCAAACCCAGCCTCGATCAGAACGACCCACGACAGCAGAATCACCAGGAGCACCTCCCGCTCCTGCTCGGCCGCCGGCTTGTCCTGCGACCGCCGATTGGCCCGGCGGGGCAGTGCTTGCGGCCGTTGCCCGGTGAGCAGAAACCAGACGAGAGCGATGCAGAGCAGCATCTGCGGGAATGCGTTCTGGACCCACTCGGTGCACGTCGCCTGGACGCCAGCCGAGTATGTCGCCGCCGCCTGCGCATCACCGGCGACCTGCGCGCGGAGCATGGGCACGTCGGCCAGGGCCACAACGGCCATGAGAAAACAGATGAGAGCAACCCCCGACAGGGCAGCCAGCGCGAGCCGGCGTCCCCAATCCCTTCGCCGGACGAGGCCGACAATGGCCGGCAGGCCAAGCGAAACGGCAAGAAGCCCGTGCGCCACATATGCCTTTATCCACCAGTCCCAGCCGGGCAGGAGAAACGTGCTGGCGAGGTAATGGCCTAAAAAGCCTCCGCTCTGGATGGACCAGTGCAGCTGGGGCCAGACGGCCGGACCGATGAGAACCGCGGGCAGGAAGATGGCCGTTAACACCCATGCCAGCATTCCGGGCCAGCGGGCGTCGACAGCGGCAAACTGCTCGGCGGTGAACGGCCGGCCGCATTCGGGGCAGCGCGCATCCCGCAGTCCGCGCAGGTTATACCCGCACGTCCAGCAGCAGGCCTCCGGCGGAAGGCTCAGCTCGGCTCGCTCACGCGCGCCCACCGGTGCTTCAGGGTGGGGCGGCTGTATGCTCTTCATGCGTGTTATTGCCGTCGAGTCGAGGCCATCTTACCCCGGTACGCTCACCGCAGGCTGTTCAGCTCAATCCGCTGCCCGTCGTAGGCCAGCGCCATGCCTGGCGGCAGGGTGGCGTTGGTCGCCTCGTGGCCCAGCTCGTGGGCGATATGGGTGAAGTAGGTCTGTTGGGCCCCGATCCGGCGGGCAGCGTCAACAGCTTGCTCCAGGTTGAAGTGTGTCGGGTGGGGGCGGTGGCGCAAGGCGTCGAGGACCAGCACGTCCAGGCCCTTCAGCAGAGCCATGGACTCATCGGGAATGCGGTTGCAGTCGGTGCAATAGGCGAAGTTGCCGAATCGATAGCCGAGGATCGGCAGGGGCCCGTGGTATAGCGGAATGGGAACGATCTGCATGCCGCCGACCTCGAATGGGCCATCGGCCAGGGCCAGCTCGAGCTGCGGTTTGGCGCTGGGGTAGCTCGGATCGTGATGGAAGGCATATGGAAACATCCGCTCGATGGTGTCCAGGGTGGGAGCGTTGCCATAGCAGCGCAGGGCCGCGCCGAGCAGATGGTTGAACCGTCGCAGGTCGTCCAGTCCGGTCACATGGTCGGCATGAGCGTGCGTGTAGAGCACCGTGTCGATGTGCCGGATGTCGCAGGCCAGGCATTGCAGGCGCAATTCCGGCGTCGTGTCGACGAGCACGCTGTGGCCACCGAGGCTCACCACGATGCTGGAGCGCGTTCGCTTGTCCCGCGGGTCAGAGGACGTGCAGACGGGACAGTCGCAAGCGATCATCGGCACGCCGTGCGACGTGCCGCTTCCGAGGATGGTGACCTGCAGGCTGTCCATGGGGGCAGTGTAGTGCGGCGGACGGCCATTGTCATTGATACGGCAGTGGGGTTGGGAAGCGATGGAGAGTCACTG
>BTUC01000473.1:0-5629 GCA_045863575.1 Phycisphaerae bacterium | reverse complement strand
CATGTCGTCATGGAGCCTTATCGGCAAAAACCGGAGTTTTGAGACAGGGCCTAGTCGCCGTGCAGTCGCCGGAGGAACGCGGCACGGTCGTCGCTACAGGCGCCGGACTCGAGTGCTGCGAAGAGTCTCTGCAGATCGCCCTGAAGCAGCGCCGCCGGATCCAGCCAGAGGCCTGGAAAGGTTTCGCTTCGGATCAGGCCGTCGGCGCCGACAGGAATGGGAACGTACTGCCCCTGGCGCAGGATGAACCAATCGATGGCACCGTCTTCTGTACGCCAGACCAGGTACTCGCGAACGCCGTTGCGGCGATAAGCGTTCAACTTGGCGTGCAGATCGATGCTCACGCTGCTGGCGGCCACCTCACCCACCAGTTCCGGTGGGCCGGTCACGTAATCATCCCGATCGATCCGGGCCGCCCCCCCGGCCGTTGGCGGGATCAGCAGCATCACATCCGGCTGCGGCTCGTTATCCTCGTCGAGACGATTGGTGCCGTTGTCGGCAAGGACAAGACCCGGGGTCTTGCTGACGTAGTAAGCCAGCCAACCGATCAGGGTGGCATGCGGCTGGGCATGGCGAGTCAAGCGGACGGGCGATGGCATGTAGACGATTCCCTCGATGAGTTCCGCCTTGTTGACGTGGGGCATAGCCTGGTAGCGGCGCTCGAACTCCGCGCGCGTCAGCCGGTCGCCGTTGTGTAGCGGTGGAACGTTGTCCTCGGGCAAGGGTCGAGGATGAGGGGCAACAGTGGTCATGTCATCAAATCCGTGTCTCATTTTAACGTCAAGGCACATGGACTTCAATGACATACTCGAAACCGGTCCTCCCCGAGCGAGAGCGCCGATGCCTGAACGGATCGCACGGCCCCGGGGTCCTGTACTACTCAGGTTTCCACCAAAAGCGATCGGTTCGCCTTGCCTTCCTGCGCGCAGGGGTCGTAGCATCAGGAAGCACTCAGCGGAATGGAGGGCCCGCATGGTCTCCACCCAGTTATACCGGTCACCCTGTTATCCCGCCGTCAACCTGGGCGTCGCGGCGGCCTTTCTTCAGTCACCTTCAAGCTACATCGACACCATCTGGTATCTCACCTCAGGAGGTTTCGCATGCCTGTCAGGACACTCACCACCACCGGTCTGTGCGGTCTTATTCTTCACGCCACGGCCATCGGCGCTGTGCCCAGCCGTTTTAACGCTCCACGCGCCTACGTCACTGACCCCTTCCCCCTTCAGGTTCTCCCCATGGACCTCGATGACGACGGGGATGTGGACGCGGCCGTGCTCAGCGCACCCGTGTTGGGCGACCCGCACCTTCAGCTCTTCGAGAATCCCGGAGACGGCACACTGACGCCCGCTGGGCAGGTGCCGCTGGGAAGTGATACACGGCTGGCGGCCGCCGACCTGAACGGGGACAACCGGCAGGACCTCGTGCAGGTCTACTCCCCCGACGGCCTGACCGGCACGCTGCTGGTGCTTCGGCGTACGGGGTCGTTTGTGTTCAGCTCGCGATCTCAACCTCTGCCCTTCCCGGCCAGCAAGGCGTGCATCGGCGAGTTGGACGGCCAGAACGGACCCGACCTGGTGGTCGGCGATGATCTTCCGGGGCCGCGCGTATACGTGCTGCTGGCCGACGGACAGGACGGCTACACACTGGGCCCCAGTTACCAGGTCGAGGATCCCTTCCGTGACGTCAACGGTGATGGTGCTCCCGACGAACAGGCGCCGGTCACGCTGCGCGACTGCGCCTGTGCGGACATGAACGGTGACGGAAGCCGCGATCTGGTGGTGACGAATGCCATCCAACGGCGGATGAGCAACAGCGGAGCCGTGATCTACGCCACGGACATTGTCCTGCTGTTGAATGACGGCACAGGCGTGCTGGGCCCGTACCAGCCGCTGCTGGACTGGGGTGGTGACCGCCTGGGCATCGGTGATATCGACGCCGATGCGGATCTGGACATCGTCAGCGTGGGGGCGGCCGTGCCCGGCGGCTCCGGGATTTACAAGCTGCTCCTGCTCAGGAATACGGGGAATGCGCAGTTTGCCGAACCGCAGTGGTTCGCCACCGGCGGCGGGCTGGATCCCGTGTGGGGAGCGGTGGTCGGAGACGTCGACGGCGACGGGGATCTGGATGCGGGCGTTCTGTTGAGCGGTATCGCGTCGGGTGATACCAGCGATCCGCCCGCCGACCGTTGGGCACTGCTGCGCAATGACGGGAGTGGCAGTTTTACAGTACCCGAACCGCATCCCACCGGCGCTGACATCCTGGACCTGGCGTTCGCTGATCTCGATGGTGCGAACGGCCCGGAGGCATTGACCATCGCCAGCAACGACAACCGTCTGACAGTGGACTACAACCGCGGCGGCTGGTATCCAACGCCACGGATGATTTCCATCGACGACCCGCGGCACCCGGCAGTCGGCAATGAAGCGGCCGACATTGCCGCAGGCGATTTCAACAACGATGGATACGGAGATCTGGCCGCCCTGGCCACGCTGAGCGGCAGCCTCGGGCAGGATCCTGACGACGTCGTGGCGTTCCTGCCTGGCGGACCGCTCGGCCCGCTGGCCGTCACCGGCTGGCTGGACATCGGCGAGAACCCCTGGCGCTTGCATGCCGAGCCGATAGGTGGAAGCCCCGCCGCCGATCTCGGCGCAGTCTTCCTGGGCGACGCGTTGTTCGGTGAGCCCATGGGTGTCGGCTTGACCTTCGGGCTGGGGTCGCAACCCCCGGCACTCATGCAGTTCGCGGTGCTGCCAGACATGCCCAGCGACCTGACCGCCCTGGAAGTCACCGGCGACGAGGTCCAGGACCTCGCCGTCCTCAGGTTCCGCACAGAGGAAGGATTTGCCGCGGGGATCAGCATCGTCCAGGTCAGCGCGGCCGGCGGGCTCACCTACCTGGGCGACCTCCTGCTCGGCAGCGATGACCTGCTCGACTACGATTCCAGGTTTCCAGAGGTCATAACCTCTGACGACATGGACGGGGACGGGTTCGAGGATATCGTCGCCGTCAGCCTCAACATCTTCGAATCCTGGCATCGCAAGGTTACCGTTATCCGGCACCTGGGTGAGCTGAACTTCTGGCTGGTGGGCGAATTCCACGTCCCAGGCGGTGAGAGCACAGATGTCATCACCGCCGATCTTACCGGCGACGATCTGCCTGACGTCGTCCTGCTCACCGCTCCCGGGTCGATGGAGCTCGACGAAACCGGCTATCTGTGGGTACTTCCGAACTTAGGCGGGGGTGCCCTGGGCAATGCCGTCCAGTACGTGGTGGGAACGAATCCCGTTCGTGCCGCCGCCGCGCAAATCGACGCCGACTCCGATCTGGATCTGGTCGTGGCCAGCGACGCCAGCAACGAGCTGACCGTTCTTTTGAACGATGGACAGGGAGGCTTCCCTGTCCAGGAGCAGTATCTCACCGGCGGCGGGGCGGATGCCGTAGCCGCCGGCGACTTCGACGGCGACGGCGACTGGGACATCGCCACGGCCAATGACAGCCACGGCCTGACTGAACGCCACGCCAGCGTGGGGATACTGTTCAACTCGACCATACTGCCGCCGGCCGCCCCCATGGATTTCGATGGCGACCGGGATGTGGACCTCGACGACCTGGGCCTTTGGCAGCAGTGCGCTTCAGGGCCAGGGCTACCCCGCCCCAATACGGCCATCTGCCAGGCGGCCGACGTGGATGACGACGGTGATGTGGACCAGGAGGATTTCGGCCGGTTTCAGCGCTGCTACGGCGGGCCAAATGAGCCGGCAGATCCAAGCTGCGCCGATTGAAAACGTCCGCTATCGGCCGGCCCAGCGCGTCGCTGCCAGACAGTCCCGGAGGCAAACTGCGCGACGGGTCTCCGCCGAGTTACTCACAGGCGTGCTGCGCTTGCGGTTCCTGGGCCGCTGCGCACGCCTGTGACTAACGTCGGTTATCATATCAGGGCCGGGGTGGGGGCCTGGCAGGCAACGGACCTCTCGAATCATCTCGACCCACCGCATCATGAACTTGTCCCCCCGAGTGGACAGTTCCCCCTGCGTTGCCGAGAATTCACGCCTATGACCCGCTCAAGGATGCTGGCATGAGGCTTGCTCTTCGCATTTTGCGCTGGGTGACCTATCCGTTCCTGGCGTTATCGATGCTCTTGTTTCTGGGGATGGGGTTCGCGGGAGTTTTCATCACCGACTTCACCGTCGAGAACCGTACCGGTCAGACAATCACCGTCACGCCGGTGGGCACCGCCGGCGAGCAGGGCTGGAAGCGCCCGCTGCCCACCGTCATGCTCCCGTTTCCGGCGCTGGCGACTCTACGGGCGGGCGGCTATCCGCTGGAGAACGGCCAGAGCGTCCGGATCCGCTACGACATGGACGACATCAACTTCTCCGAGATCGTCGTCGAGGATGCCCAGGGCCGGCAGTTTCAGCTCATCACCGATCCGAACCCAACCCAGAACCAGTACCACCCGCCTCGCCAGCGCGAGTTCACGATCAGTGATCTGACCCAGCTCGATCCGGTGGAGCCCCGGGTGGCCCAGGCGGCCAAGGCCGCACAGGGACCACAGAGCGGAGCAATCCTGCTGGACCTGCTGATGCTGGCACCCTGGCCGGCTTATTACCTGATCTGTCGCTGGCAGCGGAAGATGGGATCTGGGAAGTCGCCTGCGGGCAGATAACTTCTCGGTCGATGCTGCGGAACGCGTCGAAAATCGAGCTGGCTGGAGCTGCTCCCGAATAGAACTCCTCGAGCGCGTTCAGGCAGTCGCGCGCACACACCGGCCGGAAGTCGGTTTGCCTGCCAAGCCCCCACCCCGGCCCTCCCCCGGAGTACCAGGGGAGGGAGAGGCCACGGTCCTACCGATCCGCGCCGGTCGCGGGCGCGGACTACTGGTTGCGCCGGTCGCGGGTGCGGCTTACTGGTTGGGTCGGTTCCTGGCGCGGTTTTCGCGGTTGCCTTGACGGGCGCCGCCCTCTCGACCGGCGCCTTCGCCGGCACCCGCGCCGGGGCGGCGCGAGGCCAGCAGACCCAGTTCGCGGGCGGTGCGGCGGAAGGCCTGGGCGCACTGGCGAACGTCTTCCGTGTTGTTGCCCATGTTGTGCTCGTACTCAATAGCGACAACGCCGCGGAAGTTCTGACGCTTGAGCTCTTCGAGCTGGGCCTTGAAGTTGCCGACGCCGGTACCGAAGGGCACATCGTGGCCGGCCGCACCTTTCTCGTGCACGTCCTTCAGGTGAAGCCCAATCAGGCGGCCTTCGTATTTCTTGAGCGACTCGACCGGGTCCAGGCCGGAGCGAATCCAGTGGCCGGTATCGGCGCAGACGCCGATGGCCTTGCTGTAGGGCTCGATCATCTTCATGACCCCGGCGGGATCCCAGTTCTTGTATTCGTCGTCCCCGGCTTTCTTGGGATGATTGTGGATGGCGATTTTGACGCCATGCTCCTGGGCCAGCTTGTCCAGCATCTTCAGCTGATCGGCCTTGGGCTCCGCCACGAAGAACTCGATGCGCATCTTCTTGGCGAATTCGAACACCTTGGCGGCCTCGGCCTCGTCCTTGCCGAAGTTGGATACGTAGTAGCTCACCAGCCTGATCCCGCTGTCCTCCAGCTTTTTCTGGGCTTTGGCGATGGCCTCGGCCGG
>BTUC01000472.1:0-5636 GCA_045863575.1 Phycisphaerae bacterium | reverse complement strand
TGGACAGGATCTCGGCGCCGGTGGCCCGCAGTTGCTCCTCGGCGGGCTCCAGCCCCGTATCGCCGTAGAACCAGAAGATGTACTTCCACTGGTCGGTGACCACGGCCAGCGTCAGTTGCTCCGCCGACCAGGGCCAGGCATTCATCAGCGGCAGGCTGTCGCGCACGGTGACGTCGGGTCTGCGCAGCAGCGGCAGCAGGCTGACGCCGTCCAGATCGGCCGCCGTCGAAGCGCCGGCCAGATCGAGGAGGGTGGCCGGCAGGTCCACGCCCCCGGTCAGCGCATCCGTCCGCCGCCCGGCGGATTCCGGCCGGCCCGGGTGCAGCAGGATGAGCGGGGCGCGGGCCGAACCCTCGTAGGGGAATACCTTGCCTCCCAAGCCATGGTCCCCGCACATCCAGCCGTTGTCCGAGGTGTAGACGATGACGGTCTCATCCGCGAGGCCCAGCTCGTTCACCGCCTGGCGGATCATGCCCACGGCCGCATCGTTGCCGTTGACGAGTTGGTAATAGAGACGCTGGCTGCGCTGGAACTGGTCGTCCGTGGACCATTCCACGAATTCCTCGAGGTACATGCGGCTGCGCCGGGCCTGCTCGGGCAGAAGAGCGCCTTGCTCACGTCCCCAGTTGGCCGGCCGCGCAAGCGTTCTGCCCTGGTACGCCTGCTCATCCTGCGGGTCCGGGGTGTACGGATGGTGTGGGGCCTTGAAGCTCACTGAAAGGCAGAACGGCTTGCCCATGGCCGCCGATTCCCGGATGAAGTCGCAGGCGGCCGCGCCCAGCGCCCGCGAGACATGGGGGTAACGCTGGGCGTACTTCCGCAGGTGTGGGTTTCGCGCTGTCTCGTAGAATCCCTGGCCCACCCAGCCGGCCCACCAGTCAAACTCGGCGATCGGCTGGTGCGTCTCGGATTCCCGGCTCGAGGCGGTGGGCTGCGGCGTCACCGCGAAACCGAACTTACCCGCGAAACCGACCCGATAGCCGGACTGCCGCAGCAGAACCGGATACGAGTTTCGGAACATCCGGAGGCCCATCGATCCGCGATCGAAATTGCAGCCATGCCGGTACTCATACAAGCCAGTCATCAGTGTCGCCCGGCTGGCCATGCAGATGGGGCTGGAGTTGTAGTGCCGTAGAAAAAGCATCCCATCCGCCGCGAGCCGGTCGAGATTCGGCGTCTCGATTTCCCGGTTGCCCATGCAGCCCAGGGCATCGCAGCGATGATCGTCAGCGAGAAGGAAAATGATATTGGGGCGCGCCTGCCTCAACTCGGGTGCGGCCCCGCCCACGGCTTCGGCGCCATGGGCGAGGAAGAACAAGAGCAGCCCGGCCATCGCCGGCCGCAGAGCCCTCGTCCGGTGTGGAAATGGCGCCATGCGAATTACCCATTACCGGTGTGCTATTCAGCTTGCGCGGACATCACAGGCACCGCTCCAGCAGGTGTGTCAGCACGCCACGGGCATCGAAATGCTCCTCGATGACGGCACGGGCCGCCCGGCCGTGAGACTGCGGATCTTCCGATACGCGTTTCATGCCTTCCATGGCTTCTTCAGGTGTGCGGAAGGCGATCAGCCCTTCGCCGCAGGGCAGGAACTCGCTGAATCCAGTGTCCTCCACGACGGCTGGCCGTCCCGTCGCCAGATACCCGGATGTGCGATCGCTGAACCATCCACAGCGCGAGGCGACGTAGCCGTGCTTGGCCACGCAGAACTCCGCGCGCGAGTCGCGCAGATACCGCTGGTAGGTCCGGGGGTTCCAGGTGACCAGGTGCGGATCGACCAGCCGCCATCCGCCATCGGCGAGCCGCTGCTTCACTTCGCCGGGCCCGTTGACGGCGATTTCCATCGGCTCGCCGCAGCGCCGCGGCAGATCATAGAACGGCTCGAAGGCGCGGTCTTTCTGGCCATACATTCGGCCCTCGAAGACCTGATCGCGTACCGGGGTCCAATTGAGCACGGTGGTGAACGACGCTGTCCGCTCCACCGGTGCGGGTTCCCACAGATCGAGCACGATCGGCTGCCGCGTGGGCATCCAGCGGGCCCCGGCCGTCGGCATGGTACAACCCGCTTTGTGCACGTTCTCACCGTAGGTGAACAGCGCGTGATATTGCGTGAAGGCCTGTGTACCCGCCCCCGCGGCCGCAATCTGGGTGAACACGGGGTCGGTGTCCACTAAGGCACGGCGCCGACAGGCCTCCAGTTCCGGGATCCAGTTGCCGTGGCTCAAGTTGAGAAACAGATCTGCTTGGGCAAGGGACTCGGCAAGTTGCTCCCGGCTCAGCCCGTAGGCGGCGCCGTCCTCGGCCAGGTAGCACCACCGGTCTGCCAAGCCATGGGGGCGGAACATCTCCAGCATGTACTGGATCCCGTAGTGCGGCTCGGCGGTCATGAGGTCCTGATTGGGGTCGTAGCAGGAGGCGGGCCAGCCGTAATCCTCAAAAAAGGTGACTTCGTGCCCGAGACGCTGCAACCCGATCAGGTATTGCAGATGGTGCCAGGTGTGCCCGCCGACAGGATGGCGGATGAGAAAGCCGGAGCAGACGATCTTCAGACTCATATTCGTCTATCATACAGCTTTCAGGCGGAAAACGGGATTGGCACGCGATCGAGAAGCTCCCGCACGCGATCCAACAGGGCGGCCGGGTTGAACGGCTTCTCCAGCAGCTCGATGCCGTCATGCAGCACGCCTTCCTCGCAGATGATGTCGGCCGTGTAACCCGACATGAACAGCACCCGCAGCTTGGAGAAGCGGGCGGACAGTGTCTCCGCCAGCCTGCGGCCATTCATCTCCGGCATCATGACGTCGGTGATGAGCAGGTCGATGCCGCCCGCGTGAGAAGCCGCCAGCCAGATCGCCTGTGTGGGGCTCTCGGCTGCCAGAACCTGATAGCCGCTCCCTTGAAGGATCCGGGCGGCAAGGTTCAGGATCATGGGCTCATCCTCGCAGACGAGGATGGTTTCACTGCCGCCGGCCGGTTGCCGCGGGCGGTCGAGCGATTGATGGGGACGGGCCCCCTCGCGCGCGAGTGGCAGGAAGATCTGGAGGGTCGTTCCCTCACCCTCGCGGCTCTGCACGGAGATCTGGCCGCCGACCTGCTGCACGATGGCATAGATGGTGGGCAGACCCAGTCCGGTCCCCTGGCCGATCGGCTTGGTAGTGAAGAAGGGTTCGAAGATGTGGTCGAGCACCTCCTGGTCCATGCCCACGCCCGTATCGCTCACACTCAGCAGTATGCACGCGCCGGACGCATGGCCGGAAATCACCGCTTGTGTGGTCCTGAGTACGTCTCGAGAGGTGCGGATCACCAACTCGCCTCCCTCAGGCATGGCGTCGCGGCTGTTCGCCGCCAGGTTCATGAGCACCTGCTCGATCTGACCGGCATCCATGCGCACCAGACCAGCGCCTTCCTGAAGTTCCGCCCGGATGCGAACCTGTCGACCCACCAGGCTCTGGATCATGGGCATGGCATCGCGGATCACCGCGTTCACATCCAGAAGCTCAGGTTTGGCCACCTGTCGGCGACTGAAGGCGAGCAGTTGGCGGGTCAGATCACGTGCTCCCTGCCAGGCTTTGGTCATCTGCTCCAGAGAGGCGTTCACCACGGTGTCGGTCGAGTGCTGGCCCAGCCGCGTGGAGAGCAGGTCCAGATTGCAGCTCAGCACGGTGAGAAAGTTGTTGAAGTCGTGGGCCACGCCGCCGGCCAGCCGCCCCACCGCCTCGAGTTTCTGGGCCCTGAAGAGCTGCTCATTCAGCACGCGACGGTCCGACAGGTCCCGGACGAAGGCGGTGTAGAGCTGCCGGGAACCGAGGCGAACTCCGCCGACGGCGATGTCGACCGGGAAGGTCGAGCCGTCTTTGTGAATGCCGGTCAGTTCGGCTCCACGACCTGAGATCGGAAGGTGTCCATTCGAACATTCCTCCCGCGCGAAAAAGGCCGTTCGACCCTCAGCCAGGGCCGGAAGAATACATTCGACGCCTCGGCTCATGACTTCGTCGATCGTATACCCGAACAGCTCTTCCGCGGCAGGGTTGAAGGATTCGATGTGGCCCTGCTCATCTATGCAGATGATGGCGTCGGGCGCGGTATCGAGCAGCGCCTGGCTGCGGGCCTGGGTCCGGCGCAGATTCTCCTGCACGGCCTTGTGGTCTGTGATGTCCAGCATGATGCCCTGCATGGTGGCGGGGTGCCCTGCGTCGTCCCGGCAGAAGGTGGCCTCGTCTCGAAACCAGCGCAGGTTCCCGTCCCGGCCGATCATGCGGTATTCAATCCGTAGCGGTTCTCCTGTCTGGCGGCAGTGTTCCAACTCGGCCATGACCCGCCCGCGGTCGTCCGGGTGCAGGTGTTCGTACCATAAGACCGGATTGGACAGAAATTCCTGGGCCGGTATTCCCAGTAATGGTTCGACTTGAGGACTGATGAACAGGGTGCTGCTTTGGTCGTCGGCTATGGCCACGTAGGTGATGGCCGGGATATGCTCCAGGATGGTGCGGTAGGGGTTAGGGACTGTCTCCGCCAGGGGTTGGCTCTCCTGCGCGCCGGGAAGCCCGTGCTCGGCCGCGACCCTGACTGAACAGCGCGAGCTCGGCGGCAGTGAGTCGCGTTGCACGGCGGGTTTCATCGACGGTCCATGGCCTCCGATTGACAGTGGGCGACAATTCTATATCGGACCCTCGTACCGCGACTGTAGGGGAATCCGCCCTAAGCTGATGGCATTCTGCCCTCCTTTCGCTTTTGTTGCACCGGCGGTAAAGGTCTGCTGCAAGCGGGCTTGTGGTCTTTGGGTCGAACGGATGGCGCCGCCGGCGGGCACCCGCCACGGGCCGGTCTTATGGGTGAAGAACGGCATGAGAGCGCCCGGACCTGGGGCGCTTCCCACGATGGCCGAACCCGCCATGCGTGGTGCACCGATAGACATGGATCTTCGAGTATTGTATAAGGAAGGGTTGACCCCAGGCGGTCGGGTCGGGCCGACGCCAGCAAAAGCTCCGAAAATGACAGAAATGCCCAGTCAGGGGATTCTGCTGCCCTGACAAAAGGCGTAGAAGACATATATGTTTCGGGTCGGATCCATGGAAGCTGGTCGAACGTGAAAGGAGAAACCTGATGCGTCGAATCCTTTTAGGGCTCGTGGTGGCGGGTGGTCTGGGCCTGGCGGGCTGGGCCTTCGCCGGGGACGGCAAGGAGTGCCCACTGAAGGCAGCCCAGGCATCATCGTGCAGCAAGAGCTGCGCCCAGAAGGCGGGTTCCTCTCAGTGCTCCAAGGAACTGGCGGGGTGCCCGACGTACAAGCGGGCCAACGAGCTGATCAAGTCCTGGTCGGAGGTTCCGGCCCGGCTGGCGGCGATGAACGAAACGGACAAGAGCGAGCTCATGGCTGCCGCGGAGAAGATGGGCACGGCGCATCCGGCCGCCGCGGTCATGAAGCCGGCCATGGAACTCGTGAAGAACAGCGTGGCGACGGCCGTCGAGATCGACGCCGCCTGCGCCAAGATGTGCGCCGATCAGTGCGCCAAGGGCGAGGCGGCCGGTGAGGGTGGCTGCCCGAAAGCCAAGGCCGCCATGGCGGCTGCGAAGCTGCAGATGGAAAAGTCCGCGGCAATGGTGGCCAAGGCCAATGAGCTGCTGACCGTCGCGTT
>BTUC01000471.1:4060-5652 GCA_045863575.1 Phycisphaerae bacterium | reverse complement strand
GGATCATCCTCCACGGTCTTCATGAGCCGGTAGTAGCTCTCCACCGGCGTATAGTTGGCTAGCACATCCAGGATGAACCCCTCTTGGATCGCCTGCTTCATCGTGTAGCTGTGGAACGGCCGGTGGCGCACCTTGTCCCCATCTGGCACCGGTTCACCGAATATCTCCAGCGTCTTGTTCTTCGGCGTGGCCGTGAAGGCGAAGTAGCCGGCGTTGCCCAACATCTTCCTCGCCTCCATGATCCGGTTGATCTGATCTTCGTAGTCCTCCTCCTCACCTTCACCGCCGTTTTCAGCCAGCGCGATGTTCATCTTCGCCGACGTGCGCCCGCCCTGGCTGGAGTGGGCCTCGTCAATGATGATGGCGAATTTGCGGCCCCGGTGCTCATCACCGATCTCGTCCAAGATGAACGGGAACTTCTGTACGGTCGAGATGATGATCTTCTTGCCTTCGCGCAAGAACCGCCGTAAATCGCCGCTGCGCTCCGCATGGCCAACCGTCGCCGACACCTGGACGAACTGCTTGATCGTGTCCTTGATCTGCTTATCAAGCACCCGCCGGTCGGTCACGACGATCACTGAGTCGAAAAGGGGCGCGCTGCCGTCGTCCAGCCCCACGAGCTGGTGCGCCAGCCACGCAATGGAATTGCTCTTGCCGCTGCCGGCCGAATGCTGAATCAGATACCGCTTACCCACGCCGCTCACCTGCGCGTCTGCCAGCAGCTTTCGCACCACGTCAAGCTGGTGGTATCGCGGGAAGATCTGCTTCTGCTTCTTCCGCCCTTTGTCGTCCTTCTCCTCGACGACTTGGGCGTAGTTCTCGATAATGTCCGTCAGGCCGCGTTTGGTCAGCACTTGCTCCCACAGGTACGCCGTTTTCAGTCCATCGGGGTTGGGCGGATTGCCCGCGCCGTCGCCGAACCCCTTGTTGAACGGCAGGAACCACGAATCCTTGGCTTTGAGGTGCGTACACATCCGCACCTCCTGGTCGTCCACGGCGAAGTGCACCATGCACCGGCCGAACTGGAACAGAAGCTCCTTGGGGTCGCGATCGCGCTTGTACTGCTGCACCGCGTCTTCGACCGTTTGCTTGGTCAACCGGTTCTTCAACTCGAACGTCGCCACTGGCAGGCCGTTGATGAAGACGCCCAGGTCCAGGGAGAGTTGGGTTTCATCCTTGCTATATCGCAGCTGCCGCGTGACGCTGAAGAGGTTGGCCGCGAACCGCTCCTCCGCCTTAGTGTTGCCGGGTGTGGGCGTGCCGTAGAACAAATCGAGGTGTGTCGGCCCGTGCTTGACTCCGTTGCGAAGCACGTCAATCACACCGCGCTTGGCGATCTCACCCTGAAGACGGTGCAAGAACTGAATCCGGCCAGGGCAGTCCTCGCCCAAGTGCAGCGCTTCTGCCGCCTCGGGTTGCGTAGCAGCGACGAAGGCCAGAAACTGCGTCAAATCCACGGCGTGGTCGCGGTCGTAATCCTCGCTGCATCCCTGAACGTAACCGGCATCGGCCACCAGCGACTCGACAATCAGGGACTCCAGGCCCTTCTCAGATGTATCAGTCGTTGGCATCCCATTACCCCTGGCCGGATA
>BTUC01000471.1:0-4050 GCA_045863575.1 Phycisphaerae bacterium | reverse complement strand
TCACGATTCAGGGTGTCCCACGCGATGCGCAAGTGGGCTTGCTTGAACATTCGCTTCCGGTCGTTCCAGGCATAGGTCTTCTCGACAGCATCGTCAAAGTCCGCGGCGCTTTCGCGCCTTGCCACCCAATGCACCGTGGATAACAACTCCATGCCGTAGGGTGTTTCAAAGCCCTTGATCAGCTCCACAACCTGGTCAAAACGCTCATGGACCTTCGGGTGAGTTCTCAGGAAGCTTTCGGCGGCGACGACAGCTTCAGACTTCGGCGTGATAGGTTTGTCGGGCTTGTCCGCTGCGTCGCCGTAGCCAACGATGAAGTGGCCCTCTATGTGCGTAAGCACGTGTCGAAGGTTCTCGGCGTACGGGCCATACGGTCCCTTCGTGTAGTTCAACCGTAGGTTCTGCCCCGATTCCTGCATGAAGTACATCAGCTTGTGGATTTCAAGGAGGGTGACCGTGGGGTCCATTACTGCGGCAAGGTATCTGCGCATCAAGCCCAATAGCAGGGCCCGGCCCTCGGTCATGTTCGGCATTTTCTGCTCCTTGGCCATCTCCTCTGCTGAGGGTGCGCCCTTCGGCTCAAAGAGCAGAACATGCACTTCCGGCACGGAAGTGAAGGCCTCTTCAATCCGTGGCCGCACATCCGACCACTCCAGACCGCCCAGGCCACAGCCCAGCGGTGGTACAGCCACAGACCTGATGCCGAGCCGGCGCACCTCGTCGACCAGCGCCGCCAGGCCCGCTTCGATGTACTCCATGCGGCTCTTGCCGCGCCAATGCTTCTTGGTCGGTAAGTTGATGACGTAGTGCGGCTGCTCGAAGCGATTGAGGTCATGCGAGAGCACCTTGCCGGGTTCGACCTCACCCCGCTTGCAGGCCGCTTCGTAAACCTTGAAGACCTCGGGGAACGCCTTGCTGAACTGCAGCGCGATCCCACGGCCCATCACGCCCACGCAGTTCACCGTGTTCACCAGTGCGTCAGCCTTCGCCTTGAGAATGTCGCCTTGCTGAACTTCAATCATGAGGCGCTCCTTCCGATCAGTAGTACCAGTCCCGTTTCACGGCCACCGTGGGCTGATGGTCGGCATCCGCGATCGCCTGACGCACCTCGCCAGCCACACTTTCGTCGCAGACGCCGATCCGTTCAACCAGTCGCCACGGGAACAGCCCGTAAACCAGGAACTCGGCCTGTTTGCCTTCTTTGACAACCATGTCCCGGAAATCAGTTGAGGACACAGCTGCCCAGTTGATCTCCCTGAGATGGTCCAATCCGGTAAAGAAGTTCGCGAGGAACCCGCCCGCGTTGCGGTCGCTGAACGCCCACCGCCGCCGCTTCCTGTCGGCCCACTCGACCACGCCGTGCAGGTCGGCCTGGAAATGAACGATCGGCCGCTGTCCCTCGGTGTAGTTCAGGTCCGGGTGATTGCCCATGTGGAGAATGTAGAGCATGATCGATCGTGGGCAGAAGTAGAATGGCACGTAGTCGCCTACATGCGTACCCGGATGGCAGTCGACATCAATCTCCTCCAGCCGTCGCCGCTTGATGTGCGACATGCCAACCACATCACATTCCAGGTTCTTCTCGATTCGCTTGGCATCCGACCACAGCCGACCAGCATCAACGATCTGCGAGAGGTTTCGCAGATGCGTGATGTGGTAGACCTTCGGATGGGTCGGCATCTGTGCCACGTCGCTTCATGCTCCTGTCAGCTAATCAACGCCTGTGTGTGTCCTGATTCAGGAGTTATACCCTTAGTCCTCATCCACTCAATCGCTCGTCGCCAACGGTTCTCGTCAATCTTCTGCTTCGACGGATGCCAGTTATGAAGTACCTGCTCGATGATCTGGTCGTCTGTCACATTCCCCTGCGCCAGCAAGTCTTCCCAAGCGGCGTAGAGCGTGGCCACGATCTCGCACTGAACCGTCCGCGCAGTGCGGAACACGTCGATGATCTCGTCGAACCGATCGGCAACGTCGCCGAAGTACCGCTCAAAGTACTCCTTGTGCGCCCCGGCGTTCTCCAGCGGAACATATCGATAGCCCTTGTCACCCTTCTGGACCTCGTACCACTTCTGCTTCTTGATCTGGCTGTCGATGGAACGTAAGGCGCGGTTGTCATAGGGACCCGCGGCCTGGCGATGGTAGGTAGAGCCGGTGTCGGCGCCACAGCGCTTCTCACAGAGGAAGACCAGCTTCTGGCACTTCACGTGGCCGAACGTTGGCTCCGCGTGCAGGCGATGCACGATCTCAGCGGCAAACACTGAGCGGCGGAAGTGAATGTTGGCAGTCCTCTTCGCCGGCTCCTTCGTAACGGCCGCCGATGTCTGCCTGACGTCTGCCTTGCCGGTCACCACGTCGGCAACTAACCGCATGCGGTACTCGCGGATCAGGTTAATCTCAGCCTGCGCTTTGCTGATCGCGATCTCCACCTTCGCTGAGTCCCGCGCAACCGCGGCGTTGATCCGTTTCTGCTCATTGATCGGGGGTAGTGGCAGAGGCATGTTGCGCCAAAGGTCGGTGCGGAGAACGCGGGTACCGTGGCCTGACTCCTCGACGAGGAGCCGAACTCCATGGGCCATCCCGATCAGGAGATTGTGCATATAGGTTGGGTCAATGCATGGCTGCAGCATCAAGGCTTTCAGATCCTGATTGATCGTGACAGGAGTTGTGGTCACTGCAACGGGCAAGGTTCTGGCCAATATCATCCCTCGCACGACGATGAGCACCACCGGAGGTTCGATAAGTTGGATGTTTGTCCGGTTCAGCGCCGCGTCCGTAATATGGTCGATTGAGTCGGCGATCTCGGCCCGCTTCATGTCCTTCGGTGTTACCCAAGGGACCGAGCCATTCCAGAACGACTCTTCAGCCTTGCTGGGGGTCATTCCGCCTTGCGACTCCGCCATAAAGCGAAGTTTTTTCACTTCCCAATGCTCAGGAATGTCGCCGAGCCAGTCGATTCCGGAGGGCTTTAGGCGGACATTGGGGTCGAGGCCGCGGGTCACGGCCCGGTTAATGATGGCCTGCTTCTGCTCATTCAATACCTCGATCAGCCGCCGCCGATTGCGGATGAAGCGGCGGACCTTCACCGCGTTGGCGTCGAGATAGTCCGCGATGGGTTCTTGCTCGTCCGGCGGCGGGAAGCACGAGGGCATCCGCTTGAAGTCTTCCCAGTAGAGCCTGTTGCGGTCCTTGACAATGCCGCGAGAGAAACCGTCCACCTCGTTCTTGTAGGCGTCGGTGCGGAACAGATAGCTGAAGTATCGCGGCTCAGCCTCGGGGTACGGGCGGGCGACGACATAGGCAGGGCTGACCAGTCCGTCTTCCGGTGCGACGCCGACCGCGCCCTGCCACATCCGCATCATGTTGTAGGCGATGTCTCCTTTGACGGCCCGCTTGTACTTCTCTCGGTCGGACATCACCTGCTTTCGCTTGAGGTCGTCCATGTCGCGGACACGCACGCCGGTCTTGAGTGACACCTCAAGGATGGGCAGATTACCGTAGCCGGTCGCGTTGCGCTGGGCGAACAACCGCCCGTTTCTGCGAACTTCCCAGTGCGCAGGAATCCGACCGAGCCACGGCAGGCCGGACTCCGAGTACTCTGGGTAGGGCTTGAGGTCGGCGGTCACGGTTGGCCTCCCCCTTGCAGGGGAACTCGGATGCGCAGTCTGTCCCGGACTTCCTGATAGACCTGGATATCGATTCCTTCGGCGACCTCCAATGTCACTGCCAGGGCGTAGCGGATGGGCTCGGGGATATCTCCGGCATCGGCGCGGCAGTTTACCCTGATGACGATGGTTTCCCCATCCTGAAAGTCCACGGCCTTCTCGCCTTCCAGCACTTCGTGTTGTATTGTCCCCCTCTGCACGGCATTGTGATCCGCACAGATTCTGTTTGGCGCGAGATCGTTCTTGGGATTAAACCACAAGTGGGCAACACGGTAATTCTGTCGCCTGCAGTTCACTGGTGTCAGCCAAGCGAGCGTTACGGTCAGACGCCGCCTTTCAGTGACTGCGGAGAGGCCTGGTGGCAGGGGAAACGTGAATTCTTCGG
>BTUC01000470.1:0-5675 GCA_045863575.1 Phycisphaerae bacterium | reverse complement strand
GAGAGGCGAGCCGGTACATCTGGAACGGCGGCCAGTTCTTCGCATACATGACGTAGCGCTGGAGCTTGGGATCGCGCAGGATCGTGCCATACGCCAGAAAGGACTCACCCGGCCGTGAGGCAATCAGCGGCACACGGCCGCCGTTCTCCTTCACGGGCTGATGGAGCGTCCGCTTCAGCTCGCTTTGCGATTCGATCAGGAAATTGTCGACAAAAAGCTGCGGCTGGTTCGGCGGCACCGGCACGACGCCGCCGAGGCCACTCGCTTCGCTTTCCGCTGCACGTCCGCGAGGGCTGTCGACAGATAGCAGCATGAATGCGAACACGAGAATCGATCCGTTACACACCCACCGGTTCTGACCCTGAGCAGTTTGCTTTGTCATTTCGCGAACGGGCTCCAGCCGCACTAGGGACCCTTGGCGCTGCCAGTGCGTCCTGAGGGAATGATGCCACCCACGATTCAGCGGAGTCCTCCAATACATACCCGCAAGAGGTGCGCCAGGAACAACCCGTTCGGCCCCGGCCAGACTGAAAACCCCCTGAGGATCGAGGCATCCTCTCTCGTTCCTGAACCGCTAACGCGAGCGAAGGGGACACGCCGAAATCAGGGATTGCGGGAGAAGTAATCCCAGACCATGAACGGCCTGCCACGGCCAGCCAGCTCGCCCGGGTTGTATCGGGATCCTCCGCCGACGCCCTTGGAGAGTTTGCCGCGCAGGTCCGGCACACGCCGGGCGTGGAAATCGGCGAAGAGCACATTGAAGCCGTTGAGGTGGTAACCGATGTACCCGCCGAAGTACGCATCCGTCAGCAGTGCGGGGAGGTGATACCTGCCGCGGAGCGGTTGCGGGAAGGGGCCCAGGAAATCGGCCGCCTCCTGCGGGCTCAATTCAGTCGGATCGATCATGTACTGGTAATAGGGGCTCATGTCGCCGCCGGAGAGCATCACTTCCTTGGGATATGTGCGGGGGCCCGCATCGCGCGGATGCATGCCACCCAGCGCTGGCAACGCGTAGGCATACGCTCCGATCGGTGCATTGGCAAAATCGTGAGAGTCCACGTACTGCGGATCGCCTTTCTTCGGGTGAAGAGCGCGATTCAGAAACTGGTTCTTGCCCCGCGGACCGTCCCCGTCCGCGTCTTTGTTGCTGGGGCAGTAGTAGATTTCGACGGTCTTTCCGATGTAATGAGGGTATAGCACTCCCCCGTTGACCTTCGTCCAATGGGGTGAATTGCCGGGCTGCACGTAATACTCGCCCTCCATCAGCGAGTAGCGGAAAGCGCCCGCCCAGGGAAGGTACGCCTTGTTCTGTGCCGAATAGGCCGCGAAGCCGTTACCCTGTTGTTTCAAATTGGAGAGACATACCGACCGCCGGGCAATCTCGCGCGACTTGGCCAGCGACGGCAGCAGGATAGCCACCAGCAATGCGATGATGGCCACCACCACCAGCACCTCAATCAGTGTAAACGCAGGACGAAACTTCAGGTTCCGGCGCAGACCCGCGTGTTGATTTGTCCTCGGCGAAGCATGCATGGCGCGCACTCCGATTATGGATGTGTCCGTGGCACCGCCGTCCCGGCCCCAGGCAGGCGTTCTCCACGACATACCAAATGTTAACGGAGAGTGCAGGTTTGTGTCAACAGCATGAATCCATAATTTTGGAGCGGAAGCCACTTCCAGGCCGGCTGAACAGGTTTTTCTCAGAGATGCCACCCGCGTCGGGGTGGAGGCGTCCAAGCGATTGAAATTCTGTTGACGCCCTCTGGTCGCGGCCCAGGCCGTGGACATCACAAACGACCGTCAGGGAAACAGTTATGGAGAATCGAGGCGCGCGTCACCAAGCCGTCCAACCCCCATCGATGACGAGGTTCTGCCCGGTCATGTAGCCGCTGGCATCGCTGGCCAGGAAGACCACCGCCCCTTTCAGCTCGTCGGGGCGGCCCATCCGTTTCATGGGGCTTTTCGTGCAAAGCCTTTCCACCATGGCTTGGGGGGCGGCGGGAGCCGGAAATGGGCCCGGCGTCAAGGCATTGACGCGGACCTTGTCAGCTGCCCAGTAGACCGCCAGGTGACGCGTCATCTGTAGAACGCCGCCCTTGAGCGTGTGGTAAGCCACCGAGCTGGCCTGGCACACCCCCGCGTACGCATCCGGATACGAGCCAACCAGCCCATACATGGAGCCCAGCATGATGATGCTGGCCCCTCCACCGCGCTGGACGGCATGATCGTGAACGTGCCGGGCCAGTAGAAAACAGCCCGTCCCGTTGGAGAGTTGCCGATTGAACGCTTCCGGGGTGATGCTGGTCAGGTCGCCGGGCGAGAGCTCATAGCCGTTGTTGACCAGAACGTCGATCCGGCCGGCCAGTTCCAGTGCCTGGCGGACACCGGCCTCGATCGAGGCTGGATCCAGGTAATTCATTTGAATGCCGTAATGCCGGGCGGAACCGGCCGTCGTCAGCTCCGCGGCAAAGCCCTGGGCCTTGGAGGCGGTGCGGCTCGTCACCACCACATTGGCCCCGGCCTCAGCCAGAGCCCGGCTCAGGGACGCCCCCAGCCAGCCGGTCGCCCCGGTCACCAGAGCGGTTTTGCCGGTCAGATCGAACAACTGCTGAATGGTCGGCTCGTTCACGCGTAAAGCTCCCCGGAGGTCTGACAAGGGGACCTGGAGACAAGGGGACAAGGAGATACTCGCTTCACCCGAACTGCCCGCTCTCCTTGTCCCCGTGTCTCCAGGTCTCCTTGTCTTCTCCCTGCGATCACTTTCGAACATCAATCCAGCTCTGCCGCTCGACTGCCTGCATGATCCCGAGGTTGACACGCAGCGTTTGCCAGCCCTCCTCCAGTGTGCAGGGGATGGGGCCGCGGCCTTCCACCGCGTCGAGCAACAGGTTGGCCTGGTGAATGAAGATGTCGTCGCGCTCCATCGAAAACTGATGCTCCACCGCCCACTCGCCGCCCGGCTCGATCATGGACAGCCAGCGGGCGTTATTCAGCTCAAAACGTGCGGTGCCGCGCTCGCAGATGACCGTGATGCTGTTCTCGTTGGGGGCCTGGTGCTGATTGAGGCTGTAGCAGCCGAGCACGCCACCGCCGGCTTGCCGGGTCAGGACGTGCACGGTGTCTTCCACCTCGACGCCTTCGAGCACGAGGTGGGCGGCATCGGCCATGAGCCGATCCACCGGGCCGGCCAGGAACTCACCGGCGTTGATCGCGTGGGTCATGACATCCTGGATGGCGCCGCCGCCGGTCGCCCGGTTCGTGTAGTAGATGTTGCGGTAAGCGGGCCGATACTTCGGAAAATGCTGCCCCCAGGTGGAAACGACCTGCACCGGGCGTCCGAACCGCCCACCTGCAATCGCGTCGCGCATGCCGCGCAAGGCCGGGTGAGAGCGGTACGTGTAGACCACGGCCGAGAGCACTCCCCGCTGACCGACGGCCTCAACCAGCTCCGCCACACCGTCCTGAGACGTGCTCAGGGGTTTTTCGACGAACACGTGCAGGCCCGCATCCACGATCCGCCGGGCCACCGGGATGTGCAGATGCGAGGGCACGGCGATGAGGGCGATCTGGTGGCCGGCCGTCTTATCCGCCAGGGCGGTATCCAGGTCGGTATAGCCGCGCGTGCCGGGGTACCGCTCTACGACCGCGGACAGCAGCGTCGGGTTGGTTTCGCAGACGGCCGTCTCCACGCGGCCAGTGGTTCGAAAGCAACGCAGGTGCCGCTCCCCGATCGATCCCGCGCCGACGATGAGAATGCGGTGGGCAGGCATGGTCAACGCTCCTGGAGATAGCTCTGGCGGTCCGCCGCAAAGCCGTTGCGGAACTGAAAGCCCAGGGGGGCGAACTGCTGCTGGATGCGCTCGAGGCCCTCTTTGACCATGAGCAGGTCGGCATAATGGCAGATCAGCGTGGCCCCCATGCTCAACAGCTTGCGGGTGTGTTCGGGGTTGAACCCGGGTGTGCCCCAGTGCTTGCCGGCCCGCTTGGCGGCCGCAGCGATTTTCTCGACTGCTTTCTGCATGGTCGGATGATCGAACTCGCCGGGAAATCCACTGAGCACGGTGAAGTCGGCCGGCCCGAGGAAGATCACATCCACGCCTGGGACCGCGGCGATTTCCTCGGCCTGGTCCACGGCCGACTGCTCCTCGAGCTGTATGACCAGGAACGTCTCCTCATTGGCCATGCGGATGTAATCGCGCATAGGCATGGAGCAATAGGGCATGTCCGGGTTGCCCCCGTCGAAGCCGCGCTTGCCCAGGGGGGCGAACTTGGCCCACTTGACCACCTCAGCGGCCTCGACAGCGTTATCACAGCGTGGGTACATGATGCCCTGGGCGCCGGCTTCCAGCAGGCGGCTGATGCGCATAAACTCGCCCTTGGCCGGCCGGGCCAGGATGTCCGAACGACCCACGCGGGCGGCCCGCATGAGCGTGGTGGCCGTCTCCATGCTGTAGGTGTGGTGTTCCAGATCCATCCAGATGCCATCGAAGCCCATGAGGCTGGTCAGCTCGAAGATGGACGGATCGATCATGTGCAACTGCGTGAGCAGCACCGGTTCGCCGCGGGAAAGTTTCGCCTTGATTACACTTTTTCGCATCGGGGTCGTCCCTCAGGGGCTCTTGTCAACTCCTGGTCCGGCACGGGCAGACTGCAATGACGGGCGCGGGCAAGAATGATACACTCAACAGGTGGTACATGCCGCGGCCAGAACCCGCCGGCCCATGGCCACGCCGTACCCACCCTGCGGGAGCCCCCCTGCCTTTTTGAGGGACAGCCCCCCCGCCTCGGGTGGACACTCGGAACAGGATCGGTTCAGGATAATTTTGTTGACAATATGTCAGGATCCTTGTAAATCGTACGTTATGAAAAGTCTACCGGAAGACCCTGCGTTGTCAATGCCGACCGAAGACCTGGGCCAACAGCGCGACCAGGCATATCACCGCATCCGGCGTCTGCTCATCCTGCAACAGATTCCGGAAGGCGTCCGCCTGCGTGAAGCGGAGTGGGCCGATCGGCTTGACGTGAACCGCACCGCGCTGCGGGAGGCGTTCGCCCGGCTCGAGGCGGAAGGCCTGATTCAGAAGGGGCCGAAAACCGGCTACTTCGTGCCCATCTTGACCATGGAGGACATCCTCGAGGTGGTTGAGGTGCGGCTGATGCTCGAAGGCGGAGCCATCGAACGTATCTGCCGGCTTGGGCTCAACACGCCCAAAAATCTCAAGAGGATGCGCGATGCCTGCGATCAGCTTGAAAGGCTGGTTCGCGAGGATTACCTGCTGGGAGTAGCCGAAGCCGACCGCCGCTTCCACGAGGCGATCATCGAAACGGCGGCGAACAAGCGGCTCTCCATGCTGTACCAGCGGGCCCCGCTGCCGATCATCCATCCGGTGATCTTGAGCGGCCCACAGTGGCTGGCCAATGTCCAGCAGACCCTCGAGGAACATCGGGCTATCCTGGTGGCCATTCTGAACAGTGACGTGGACGCCGCGCAGGAAATCCTGTGCACGCACCTGAAGGAGCGCTCGCTGATTCCGCTATGCCCCCTGTAGTGCGCCTTCCATTTGAAGACTTCCGTACCTGTAGTGGCCGGCCTCCGTGCCGGCCGTTTTGCCCAACCAACGCCCGGCCCGGTGGCCGGCCGCTACAGCAATGGGCAAACAGAAGCGGGACGGGGG
>BTUC01000469.1:0-5680 GCA_045863575.1 Phycisphaerae bacterium | reverse complement strand
CTTGCGGTAGTCGATGTCGTCGTAGCGGCCTTCGTCGTAGGCCTGCTCCACCAGGGGTTGAATGTCCAGGGCCGCGTCGGGGTCGTCCGTTCGCAGCGGGATGCGGATCGCAGGCAAGCGCTCGCGCAGCGGCAGGCGATAGAACTCGTACTGGTCAACGCCAAAACCGCGGAAGGCCCAGGCAAGGTATGTCGTCTCGTACTCCCTGGGTAGGCCGGCCGTGCGGCACACCAGATCGCGATTGCCGCCGCGGGTCAGATCGATCGCCACCAGGTTGACGTCCGCCTCCTGGACCTCCTGCTGCTTCTGCAAATACTTCCTGTGCCCATCCCCCGGGCGCTTGTTGGTGGGCGAGAGAAACTCGATGAGAGTCACTAACCGCCCACCGGAGGAGGCATCGATGATCTGTACGAAGGTCTGGCGCATCTGCTCGCTCTCGACCCGCATCACCAGCGGCTCGGCAACGGCCACACCGCCGGCCGAGGGAAGGACGCCACGCCCGCGGACCCCATGCTCGAAAACCCGAATGTCCGGATAAATGGACCTGAGCGGATCGAACTGCTCCTCAACGACCAGCCGCTCGCCCATCCGTGCACGAAGCGGGCCGGTCAACTGACGTTGTATTGCATTGGCCGCGTTGTGCACCAGTCGCGTGTGCACGTCCAGCCAGTGCATCTCGAGATAGGGGTCCATTCCAGGAAAGGGACTCTTGATCATCGGCAAGTCCTCTCGTGCCGATCCCATTATAGCCGATTCGTCCGGAGTTCCTCCTCACCGCTTCCCGGCCGCCTTGAGCAGTTCGTCGGCCCAGACCGCGTCCTCACCTTCCAGCGGCGGGTTACATGGGCGGGCATAGTCGATGCTGTCGTATCGGCCGTCCTCGTATGCTCGATCGACCAGGCTCTGAAGATCAAGAAGCACTGGCCTGTCACTTTCACGCAAGGGGACCTGGATGCTCGGCAGGGACGCGCTTAGAGGCAGAGCGTAAATGCCGATCGGTTTGTCGGCCCATGCCGTGAACGCACAGGCCTGATAAACCGTTTGATACTCCCGAGGAATCTGCTCCTGAGCCACGAGCAGCTCGCGTCGTCCGGCACGAGTCAAATCCACCTCCACCAGGTTGACCTCCGCGGCCACCAGCTCATCCCGCTTGCGCCGATACTGCCGACGTCCATCGCCGGGAGTCTTATTGGATGGCGACAGGAACTCGATCACGGTAACGAGCCGCCCCTCATCCTGCCGGTCCCGGATCTCGACGAAACCTTGCCGGAACCGCGCTCTCGGGATTTGCAGGACCAGGGGCTCCGCGACTGCGGTCTCGCCCGCCCGCGCGGACACACGCTGGGCTTGAGGCTGCTCAACCACCCTGACGTCCGGGAATATCGCCCGCTCCTCGTCATAAGGGGCATCGACAACCAGACGCTCGCTGGTTCTAGCCACCAGGCCCGCCGGCAACTGTGGCTGGAGCTGGTTTCGCGCGTAAATGACAAGGCTGGAATGCACATCCAGCCAGTGTCCCTCCAGATACGGGTCCATGCCAGGAAAGGGGCTCTTCATGGACGACTCCTCGCCGCAGAAGCCTCATTATAGCCGAGCAGAGCCCCGCCGTTGGCACTGCAGCACGGCCCATCCCTCCACGGCGTGCCCGCCCTGGCGCTAATCCCGCTTCTTCTCGGCCGGCAGTTCCGCCAGCTTGATGTTGCGGAAGCTCAGGTCGGTCGTCGGGTCGTGGCCTTGCAGGCTGATGGCGCCCTTTCCCAGGTAGCGGCCCTCCCGGGCATTGGCCGCATCCTTGGCGGTATCCGTGTAGTCGGCCGCCTGATAGCCGTTCACCCACACCGCGATGTGCGGACCGTGGGCCACCAGCGTCTTGGTGAACCACTCGCCGTCTGTGGAGACCACCCGGCGCGATTTCTGGCGGTTGTAAATGCCTCCGGTGCCGTAATCGACGGGCTTGTTGCGGTCATCCCCTTCCCACTGATTGCGGATCTGCGATTCGTAACCCTTCCAGAACTGACCCGGAATGGTCCGGAAGAAAATCCCGCTATTCAGATGCTTACCATGCGAGATCACGTCGATCTGCAGCACGAAGTCGGCCCACTGCCCTTGGGTCTGGATCTCGCCGCCGCCATCCTTGATGTTCAATTCGCCCTTTTCGGTGACGGTGAACTTCGACGCATGGCCGGGGATGACCTTCCAGCCCTCCAGGTTTTTGCCATTGAACAAGGGCTCCATGCCCGCGGGTTTGAGCCTGACGCCGCGCAGGAACAGCTCACCGCCGGCGGGCACGCGGAAGCCGATGGACGTGCGGCTGGGCGCCGGCTTGGTGGCCACCGGTCCGCCCTCCTGGCAGGCGCTCACCTTGTGGGCGTTCTCGGAGGACTCCACGCGCACACACGCTGCGCGCCACGCGGCTGCGTCGTTGCCGGCCGCCTGACCGCTCAGGGATTGCGACAGTTTGTTCAGCGGGTATTCCGCGCCATTCAGCACCACTGCGGCCTGATCCGCATTCTTGGCGGCGTACTCGAAGCGCAGCTCGAAGTCGCCGAACTGCGTCGTGGTCTCCGCCGTCGCCGGGGCCGTTCCACCCAGCTTCAGTATGCCCCTGTCCACCTTGGCATCCGCGGCCTTCCAGCCAAACGGCGTCTCGCCGTCGAACAGCAGAATCCACCCGCTGCCGATCTGGTCGGCCGTCAGGGTATTCGGCTTGGCCTTCTCCACGTCAGCCGCGAAGCCGATCGAAGACCAGGTTGCCAGGAGCGTCCACACACAAAGATTCGTTCGCATGGTTATCCCTATCAATGATGGGCGAGCACCGCCCGCCGAAGTTGTACTCTATGTCCCATGGGCCGTCCTCTCACCGAAACGCCGCACTGGCCAAAGCTCTGAGCTTCTCCTCAAGCACCACGATGTAGCCGCAACTGAGCAACGCGGCGGCGGCCAAGGCACCCGAGGCCACGAGTCGTCGAGAGGGCTGAGTCTCCAGGAAGGCTTCCACAACGACACAAATCACCACGCCAGCGTAGCACAACGCAGGTATGGCAAGCACGAACAAGAGAAACGCCCTGCCATAGGGAATAATGATCGCCGCAAAGTACGCTCCGCACACCAGGAAGGACACGTAGCTTGCCAGGCGGAGCGGCGTATATCTCGTCAATAAACCGGCCAGGATTACACTGGCAAGAATCCACCAGCAGGTAGAGATGATCGGCGAAATACGGGGGTTCCAGGCGGCATAAGTCGCCAAGTTGTTCGGTACGCTTTGAAGAAAGGCCGCCAGTTCATACGCGGCAGCAGCGCCCCCGGCGGACAATACAAGGAAAACCACACACACCACGCGAGCCCATGGGGAGGATTTCTCGACTGAACTCGCCGCAAGCGTTGCCCAGAGACGTTCGGGTGCCGGGTCCTTAGAGTCAATGATGCGTCTCATGCAGGTCCCCTGCGTCCCAGACCGTAGCTCATTTTTTCCCGACGCTCCGGAGCAACTCATCCGCCCAGGCGGACTCCTCCGCGCTCATCGGCGGCTCGCAGGATTGCCGGTAATCCAGCGTCGTGCCATACCGTCCATGGCTGTAAGCGGACGCGACGAGTGGCTGAAGATCCAGCTCCACCCGCGGATCGCCCGGCCGCAGAGGGATTGGCAACGACGGCAACCGCTCGCGAAGCGGAATCGGATAAAGATAGACCACTCCAGGCTCGTCCGCCAGTCGGATCGTGGCCCGGTAGGTGCTGACCGCTTTCCGTGGGTAGGCGTACGGCCGCAGGAGCGCCCTCCAGTCTCCTGCCCGGACCAGGTCAATCTCCACGACGTGTACTCCCCCTTCGAGGAGTTGCGCCCGCTTGTTCCGGAAAGCCTCCAGACCCGACCCCACCTTGTTGGCGGGACTGAGCACCTCGATGACGGTGATCAGTCGGTTACCGCTCGATTCGATGATCTCGATATACCGTTCAGTCAGTGGCTCGACCATATGCACGAGCCGGTAAGGAGCATCAATAACCAGTCCGCCCACCTGCGTCGGGCCGCGAAACTGTTCCACCATTTCGAGAACGCGCACATCGGGAACGACTCGAGCGGGCTCGTCCTCGCCGGATTCGATGGCTACCCGCTCTTCCGCGCGTGCGACCAGATCAGGCGGCAGGCCTTGATTGAGCGCTTCACGTGCCGATCCAACTAGCGACGTGTGTATGTCCGGCCAGTGCCGCTCCAGGTAGGGATCCATGCCGGGAAAAGGACTCTTCATGGGCTGCGCCTCCTCACTCACACCGAATTATACCCGAATTTCCTGGAAGCCTCAGGGCGTCTGGTGACATCTGCCTGAAAGGTGAATCCAAGCCTACGAGGTCTGCGTTATCCGAGGAAGAACCGCCATGAAGGACGAAACGACACGATTTCTGAAAGTCAGCCTGGCCGGTCTGATGCTCCCGTGTCTGACCGGCTGTCCGGAGACGCCGCCGCCTCCCCCTCCGCTCGAGGAGACCCGCGTCGGCCTGGCGCTGGTGGCGGACGGGTTTACCAGCCCGGTCGGCCTGGGTGTCCCCGACGACGGCACGGAGCGGCTTTTCCTCATCGACCAGATCGGCCGCATGCGCATCATCGATGCCGACGGAACCCTGCTGGCCACGCCCTTCCTCGACCTCGCCGGCCGCATGGTCGAGCTTTCGTCTGGATTCGACGAGCGTGGGTTGCTCAGTGCCGCCTTTCATCCGCAGTACGCCCAGAACGGCCGTTTCTTTGTCGTGTACAACGCGCCCCTCAGGCCGCTCGATCCCCAGGACTTCAACTCCATCTGGCGCCTGTCCGAGTTCCGAATCCTGGCCGACAACCCCAACCGGGCTGATCCGGGCAGCGAAGTCATTCTCCTCGAGGTGCTCAAGCCGCAGTTCAACCACAACGGGGGCCAGTTGGCTTTCGGCCCGGACGGCATGCTTTACGCGAGCCTGGGCGACGGCGGCGGCGCCAACGACGTGGGGCTCGGCCACACCCCCGGCATCGGGAACGGCCAGGACCGGACCAATCTGCTCGGGACCATCCTCCGTCTCGACGTGGATACCCCCGGCGCGATGGCCGCGCCTTCGGACAATCCCTTCGTCGGTGACCTGGCCACGCCGGATGAGATCTTCGCCTATGGTCTGCGCAACCCCTGGCGATTCTCATTCGACATGGCCGGCAGCCGCCGCCTGTTCTGTGCGGACGCCGGGCAGAATCTCTTCGAGGAGGTCAACATCGTTGAAAGCGGCGACAATCTCGGTTGGAACATCAAGGAGGGGACACACTGCTTCAACCCCGACGACCCCGCCAATCCACCCTCGACATGTCCGATGGTGGGCGCCGACGGCCGGCCGCTCGTTGAACCCATCATCGAGTACTCCCGCGTCAATGATGCAGGGCAGATGCGCCTGGTGGTGGTGGGCGGGTATGTTTACCGGGGCCGGGAGGTCCCCGCCCTGGCGGGACGCTATGTGTTCGCCGACTGGTCCAGCGCCTTCAGCACGCCGGACGGCACACTCTTCCTTGCGGAGGAGGATCTCACTGGCAACTGGCAATTCGACGAACTGGAAGTCACCGGCTTTCCCGGCGAGCGGCTCAACCGCTACATCCTCGCCTTCGGCCAGGATCGTCAGGGCGAAGTCTACGTTCTGACCAGCCAGAACGCCGGCCCGACCGGCACGACGGGAG
>BTUC01000468.1:0-5694 GCA_045863575.1 Phycisphaerae bacterium | reverse complement strand
CACCCCCGCCCCCCCTGCCGCACAGCGACCGCCGCACGCATGACCTGATCGCGCGGAACTTCGGCGAAACCATGTGGTGGCCGGGGGAAAAAGGTTGGCGGCATCACTGGTATCACCACGAGAAGTCCAGCCGCTTCGTGCCGTACATCGCGGCCGAACTGCTGGCTCACGCGGCCCAAACCGGCGAAACCCGCTGGATCGAGCGAACCGGCTTGACCGGCCGAGCCATCATCGACACGTCCGGCACGTTGGCGTCTCGATTGATGGCTCAGGACCCCAAGGCACAGATCTCCGCCATGCGCCCGGACGGGACTTGGCCTTTCGTGAACACGCCCCAGCTTCGCGAGCAGACCCGGCAGTTCACGCAAGGCAAGTACGACACGCTCGGCGAAGACGGCTCCACCAGCCTGGGCACCTGCGTGCAGCCCACCCTGCCCATCCTGCGCTACGCCCAGATCAGCGGCGATGACGAATGCGTCGTGGCCGGGATCAAGGCGCTGGAAGCCATGCGTCGGTTCCGCGTGCCCCGCGGGGCGCAGGTCTGGGAGGTGCACCAGCAGATCCCCGACATCCGCGCCGCCGCCCTGGCCGTCGAGGCGTATACGATGGGTTTCCAGCTCACGGACGACCCGGCGTTTCTGGAGGACGCCAATTACTGGGCCTGGACGGGGACGCCGTTCATCTACAGTTGGCGCGTGCCGGTGGACCGCGTGACCGGCCGTATGGTGGCCTCCGACAGCCGTGATGATCCCAACAGGGTCTCCCGGCCCATGGGCGATGGCTTCGAGAACCCCCACCGGCAGGTGATGCCCTATGCCAGCGTCCCGGTGCTGGGGCCCACATTCTACGTCGTGAACTGGTTCGGCGTGGTCGTGCAGTGGTGCGGTTTGGAGTGGGCTCAGAAAGTCATCGAGCTGGATGGCTTCCATCCGGATCCGCTGCTTCGTTACATCGCCGAGGGCGTGGTGGCCAGCGGCCGGCAGCAGATGTTCGACAGGCCACCCTGGACGGGGCTTTATCCGGACGTCTGGGATACCCAGGCCAATATCGCCCATGGCGCCCTCATCTACGCCGGCCTGCCGCTGGGGTGCCTGCAAGCCCAGGGGCGGGCCCCGCGCTGGGCCGTAACGTGGACGCGCGTGATCCAGGACGACTTCCTCCGGCTCACCTGGCACGTCAGCGGTTGGGGCCCTGTACCGGTCCTGGAACCTCCCGGGCGTGTGGACTGGGAGGTCACACTCCAGTACCCCGAAGGCCAGCCCAATGAGTTGCTTCTGACGCCGGTCGGTGAGCCCCAGCGTGTGCTGGTCGGTGAAACCGCACTGGAGGAGTTCCAACCCGCCGAGAAACCCCTGGAGGTACCCGGCTGGCAGTACCTGCGGGGGCGGCGGGCGCTGTCGATCCGGTTCCGCCAGCCTGCCCCGTCGACCAACGTCCGAGTTCTGTGGTAAACGTCCAGGAACTTGTGCGTTGGCCGTCCGTGATAGGTTAAGTCGCGCGCCCAATCCGCCGAAGCATCCAACACGACGGCCAGTGCGGCGCCAGGCGTTCAACTCACGCCCGCACGGCCGATCCCGGAGCGGCGGCCGTGCACACCCCTCACGTTCAGTTGATCGTCGACCAGAACAACGTCCCGCGACCTCTTCAGACGGCCCTAAACCGAGTGAAGGCCCGCGTTTCGCTTCGCTCGCTGGATAAGGCTCTGGCCAGCGGCGTATCTCCCTCGGCCGACGTGTGTGTGATCCTGCCCCGACATCGGGCCACGCCCGATGTGCTCGGCCGGATCCTGGCGGACGCGTCCGAACGGGCCTGTGCGACCATGGTGATCCCCCCCGGTCCGGATTGGCCGACCGCAACGACTCCCCAGCAGGTGACCCTGCGCCGGCTGAGTGCCCCGGAATCGGACGAATCGCTGGGCATGAGTGCGGACGAGTTGACGGGTCGGATCAAAGCCCTGTGCGAGATTCGCCACCCCCTGCGCCAGATGCGGGAGGAACTCACCCGGTTGCGGGAACGCGAGGCCCAGCGCACCAGCGAGGTGCGGCACATCGACCAGCAGCTTCGCCTGGCCGGCCAGATCCAGCGCGACCTGCTGCCGCCGGCCCTGCCGGATACCGGCCCGCTGTCCGTGTCCACCCTTTATCTACCGGCCGACTTCGTCAGCGGTGATCTTTATGACCTGACGCGGCTGGATGAAGATCGGTTCGGCCTGTCGCTGGCGGACGCCACCGGACATGGCCTGCCGGCCGCCCTGCTGACCATCCTGATCAAGAACTCGCTGCGCGGCAAGGAGATCGCCGGCGAGAGCTACCGCATCATCGAGCCGGACGAGCTGCTCACCCGGCTGAACATGGACCTGCTGAGCACGCCGCTGAGCGAATGCCAGTTCATCACCGCACTTCACGCCGTCTTCGACCGCTCGACACAACGGATCCGCTGGGCCCGCGGCGGCAGCCCCTATCCCATCCTGCTCCGCCCCGGCCAGAGCCCCCGCCAGATCGCCAGCGAAGGAGCCCTCATCGGCGCCTTCGAGAACCAGACCTTTGAAACGGTCGAGCACACCTTTGAGTCCGGCGACGTGCTGGTGTTCTTCACAGACGGGCTGGAAGCCCTGCTGCTCAAGCGCGACGGTTCCTTCCGTGAGGAGGGAATTCTCCAATGTGACTGGTTGGAGCTGCTGGCCGTTGAAGGTCCGGCCATCGCCCTCGAGGAAATCCGCCGCCTGGCCGCCGACGCGCCGGAAGACTCCTGGTCGAAGGATGACATCACCGTGATGGCGCTGAAGATGAATTGACTGGTAAGTGGTCAGTAGTCCGTTGTCAGTGGTCAGTGGTTGGGGCAGACGTCCTTTAGTCGGTTGCCTGGCGTCTCCCGCTCTCCTTGTCCCCTGGTCGCCTTGTCTCCTCGTCGACCAACCGTGGGTTGCTGGTTGTAATTGATCGAACCAGCTCCTTGTCTCCCGGTCCCCTGGTCTCCTTGTCGAGCTTCCCCTCTCTCCATCTCTCCTTCTCTCCGTCGCTCTGTCTTCCCAGCTCTTGGCTTCCCGGCCATAATCGCGGACAATGAACCGGCTGCGTTCGGGCAGCGTAAAGCCGGTGAGGGTTTTCTGGATTGCAGCGACTGTTACGTTATTACGTTGGCCTTATTCTTGCGCCTGCCGGACTGCTGCTGTCGGGGTGCTCGGATTCTGCGCCAGGGTCGGCGGCGGCGGGCGGACCGGACGGTGGCACTGCGGCGGTGAGTACCCGGGCTGCAACCGTGGATCAGTATGCCGGTTCGGCGAGCTGCGCTGAATGCCATCGCGAGGAGCATCAGCTCTGGGCCCAGTCCCACCACGCCGCGGCTCAGCGGGAGATGTCTGCTGAGCTGGATCGGGAGCCGTTTGAGGCCGGCCAGATCCGCAACGGCGACTCGACTGCCAATGCCCGGCAGGACGGTGACCGTCACATCCTCACGACGGTCGGTCGGGATGGGCAGATGCAGGATTTCACCCCGGCCGGCGTCATCGCCAAGTATCCGCTGTGGCAGTACCTGATCGAATTTCCCGGCGGACGGTTGCAGGCCACGGAGCTGGCCTGGGATCCGGCCAGGAAGGAGTGGTTCAACGTCTACGGCGACGAGAACCGCCGGCACTGGGAGTGGGGCCACTGGTCGCAGCGGGGCATGAACTGGAATTCGATGTGCGCGACGTGCCACACGACAGGTTACGAGAAGAATTACGACAGCAAGACCGATACCTATCGCTCGAGCTGGGCCGAGCTGGGCGTGGGCTGCGAGTCCTGCCATGGCCCCATGCGAAATCACGTCGATTGGCAGACCGCCCATCGCGACCAGCCAGGCGACCCGACTATCCGGCCGTTGGACGCCGACCAGTATTTCCAGGTGTGCGGTTCGTGCCATGCCCGGCGGGCGGATCTGACCGGCCGATTCCGCCCCGGCGAGCAGCTCCTCGACCATTACGACCCCATGCTGCCGGACCACTCGGACGTCTTCTATCCCGACGGGCAGGTGCGCGAGGAAGACTTCGAGTGGGCGGCCTTCAACCTCAGTTACATGCACGGCCAGTCCGTGCGCTGCACCAACTGCCACTCGTCGCACTCCGGGAAGCTGCACTTCCAGGGCAACGAGATGTGCCTCCAGTGCCACCAGGAAGAGGTCACGACGAAGATCGCCATCAATCCGGCCGACCACTCGCACCATGCGCTGGATAAGCCGGGCTCGCTGTGCACCGACTGCCACATGCCCGTTACCAACTACATGCAGCGACACCCGCGGCACGACCACGGCATGACTATCCCCGACCCGCTGTTGACGAAGGAGTTCGGCATTCCCAACGCGTGCAATCGCTGCCACACGGACCAGAGCGTTGACTGGGCCATCGAGCACGTCGAGAAGTGGTACGGCGAGCGGATGAACCGGCCCACGCGCGAGCGGGCGCGGCTGCTGGCCCGGGCCAAGCAAGGCGACGCCGGCGCCGTGCCCGGCATCCTGGCCCGCTTCGAGGACGAGCAGAACCCCAACTGGCGGGCGGTGTATACCAAGTTCCTGGCCGGCCTGGAGCCGCAGGTCGATGCCGCGACGGCCGCCAAGATCCACGAGCGGTTGACCGCCCTGCTGGACGACGAATCGCCGCTCGTGCAGGCGGCGGCCATCGAAGGTCTTTCGCACCGCGCCGCGGCCGATCCCGGGCCGATCGCGGCCAAGCTGACCAGCCCGCGCCGAATCGTGCGCGTCAAGGCCGCGTGGGCGCTGCGGGACCGATTGGAGCCCTCGCTGGCGGCCTTCCAGGAGCTCGATGCGTACCTCCGCTACAACGAGGACCAGCCGCTGGGTGCGTTCCAGCGGGCCAACTGGCTCATGGACCTGGGACGCCCGTCGGATGCGCTGGCCTGGTATGAGAAGGCGATGCGCTGGGACCCGGGCTCGGCGCCGTTCCACTATCAGTACGCCGTGGTCCTGGACACGCTGAATCGTCCGGCCGAGGCCATCGCTCCGATGGTCAAGGCCATGGAGCTCGAGCCCGAAAACGCATTGTATCCTTACTCGCTCGGACTGCTGTATAACGCACTGGGGCAACTGCAGCCGGCGCGCGATTCACTGAGGGCCGCCGTCGGCCGTGATCCAAACCACGCCCGCTACTGGTACAACCTGGCGCTGGCGGAATGGAGACTCGGCAATCCCGCGGCCGGCCTGGAAGCCATCACCAAAGCCGAGCAGCTCGAGCCGGCCTCCGCGGACTACCCCTACACCCGCGCGCTCATCCTGCGCGACGGCGGCCAACCCGAGCAGGCCCGCGCCGCCCTGGAGCGAACCCTCCAACTCGAGCCCCGCCACCAGGCCGCCCAGGCACTCCTGGCAGGACTGTAGCCGCTCGCGGTTCGCCCCCGTGGCTTTGCTGTCCGGTGAGAACGTGCGAACGTGAGAAAGAGCCAAAGGTGAGGAAGTCGTCGGGTGAGACCTGATGACCCCGGGACATTGGCGGGCCACGACTGAGGCCTCGCTATCTGGCACACCGAGCGGCTCGGGATCTTGGGTTCGATTGTCCCGTCCTTGGACTAAAAAACGCCTTCCCGCAGCGCCAGGGGCTATTCCTTGGGTTCGTTTGGCACCGGCGTGTCTAGTGCCCTCTCCAGTTCGTGAGTTCCGTAGCGGCCGGCCTCTGTGCCGGCCGTTCAGCCCTCCTCAAACGGCCGG
>BTUC01000467.1:0-5707 GCA_045863575.1 Phycisphaerae bacterium | reverse complement strand
CTCCGCGCCGCCGCAGATGCAGATGTCCGCCGCGCCCCGGGCAATCGTGCGGAACGCCTCGCCCATGGCCAGATGGCTGGACGCTTCGGCGCAGGTGATCGTGTTGGAAGGCGCCTGGGCGTCGTGAACGATGGTCACATGGCAGGACAGCATGTTGGGCAGAAACTTCAGCAGCCACAGCGGCGTGAGGTTGTTCATCCCCTCACTGCCCCACTTCTGAATGCTGAAACGGTTGTTCTCGTCGGTCGCGGTGGCCAGGGCCCCCGCCAGCTCGTTGAGATCCGCGCAGATCAGACCCGCACCGATGTTGGCTCCGAACCTCGTCGGATCGAGGTTCGAAGGGCCTTCCGCCTCGCCGCGATCGATCATGCAGCGCGTCTTCAGACCGGCATCCTTGACCGCTTCGTACGCCGCCGCGACGGCGATCTCAATGTCGCGGGCCATCACCTTCGTGCTCTTGCGGTAGTGCTTGGGCACGTACCCGCTGACGGTCAGGCCGGCGATCTGCCCGCCCACCTGCGACTTGAAATGGGACGGATCGAAAGCGCTGATCCGCCCGATGCCGCTCTTCCTGTCGATCAGGGCGCTCCACACCGCCTCGGTGCCGATGCCGATTGGTGTGACCAGCCCCAATCCCGTGATCACCACGCGACGAGATGTCATCAAATAGTTCTCAGTTTTCTTGTAGCGGCCGGCCTCTCCCCCGGCCTTTGGGTCGCGTGTCTGTGGTGCGGCGGGCCTCTGTGCGGGCCTTTGGGGCTCGGGGTCACGGGCCGGCCGGGGGGCCGGCCGCTACGCTTTCTTACCGGCGGACCTGGTACGTGGCCAGCAGGCTCTTGAACTCCTCCGTGAACACGAAGTTCTCTTCGGGGAAATTCAGCCCGCTCATGTTCTGGTCGATGTGCGAGAACATCAGCTCGATCTGTCCGATCGGCTCCCCGTCGCACAGCACCGTCCCGTTGGTCATCGCGGCCTGGGGGCTGATCGACTCGATCGTCGCCTCATAGCGAAGCTGCTGCCCCGGCCGGGCCATCCCCTCAAGGGTCGCGCGCTTGATCTTAGCGAGAATCACTTTCTCCTCAAAATTGCGCGCCTCGCCCACCAGGATCCCCGCCGTCTGGGCCATCCCCTCGAGGATCAGGCTGGCCGGCATGACCGGAAAACCCGGAAAGTGGTCGTGCAGGTGCTCCTCGGCCAGCGTGAGGTTCTTGATGGCCACCGCCCGCTTCCCCGACTCGAACTCGATGAACTTGTCGATCCAGATCCAACGCACCTGCCGCCATCCTCGCAACGCGAACGGCTGGCAGACTCATGCCAGCCGTTCCAGGTTGTTCCTCGCATGATCGCCGCCATCCGGCTTGCTGGTCAGGCCAGCTTGGCCTGGATGTAGTTCACCAGCGTCTTGACCGTGAACAGGTCCGGCATCTTGGAGACGTCCGGATCCTTCTCCAGCTTCGAGAAGTCCGCGTGCGGCATCGACTTCTTGAGCTGCTCGAGCCCTACCGGGGTGAACTTGCCGCTGGAGACATAGTCAGGGTTGTTGAGCAGGTCCTCGGGAAACAGCTCGCCCCGGGGAATCTTCAGGTTGAACGTCTTCTCCAGGCGGAACACGATATCTAGAAAGTCGATGCTCTCCGCCCCGAGATCTCCCGTCAGGGTCGCCTCCTCGGTTACCTCGTCGGGCTCGACCGCCAGCGCGTCCACCAGCGTGTCCCGCACGTGTGAAAAGATCTCGTCGCGGCTCATCGCCATGTCAGATTACCTCCATCATGTCCCATGACTGGACGCATTTCCAGGAAGATATAGCCCGTTGTTGCGGCCGCCGGCCGCCGAACCGTCACGGGCGCCATAATAGTGACAACTGCTGCCGCGCCTGGGCAATCAGTTGCTGATCCAGCTTCAAGAGCGACTGGTCCTCGTCGGACAGGTTAAAGTGCCGCAAGGACCAGTGGGCCTTGACCATCTCGGCCGTACCGCACCGGCCGACGCCCACGAATCGGCTGCCATCAGGTCGGATTTCCTTTACCTCCACCGACAGCTCCAGCACCTGCCCCGGCGACACGAAACTCTTGTACGTGACGTTGCGGGCTTCGGACAGGAGCATCATGCTGTGGGAAAAGCCCTCGGTGGCCCGCACCAGCCACGCGGAGGCCTGAATCAGCGCCTCGATCATCAACACCCCAGGCATGACCGGAAAACGCGGAAAATGGTCCGCCAGATACTCCTCCGCGAGCGAGAGCGCTTTGACCGCGGTGATCCGTTCGCCCGGAACGAGTTCGGTGATCCGATCAATGAGAAGGAACTTCATGCCCAACCGGCGTCCATGGCACCGCAAATAACCAAAGCGTTCCGTCCGTGTTCAGCGGCGGCAAGAGTCTAGACGCCCCTACGTCTCGATGCAAGAGCCCCTTGGGGAGACAGTGATGAGTCATGAGTGGGGGGAGGGGAGTGCTGAGTGCTAAGTGCTGAGTGCTGAGGGGGGGCTCGCTCCCTGTCCCCTGGTCTCCTGGTCCCCAGTGTCCCCCCTCTCTCCGTCGCTCCCTCTCTCCATCCTCTCCCCCGCACCCCCATCTTGTTCCCGTTATTCCTTTGATCTACAGTAGATACGCCATGACCCTTCGCCATCGGCTGCTGCTCGTATACCTGGTCGTCGTGCTGCTGAGCGTGGCGACCGCCGGCGTGGCCGTCTTCGAGCTGAACCGGGCCCGGGGAATCTACGGCGCGTTACAGCAGTGGCACGAAATTGTCTTGACCACCCAGAAACTTCGGGCGGCGTTTCCTCCGGCGGAGAGCCCGCCCAGCCAACAGACCGCGGGCCTGCTCGATCGACTTCGCCGGATGCTGACCTTTCCGACGGCCGAGAGCCGATCCGTTGCCAGGGGGACTGCCGCGGAGACGGAGTTCCGGGATCTCATGGCCCAACTCTCCCGGAATTTCACCGGAGCCGGTGACTACCCCAATTCTCCCAATCTGGAACAGGCTCGAGAGTTGTACTACACACTGTACGATAAGTACCGCGCATGGCAGGATTTAACACCGCAGGCGCGGGGCCCGCAGACGAAGGCGGTCGATCAGGCCTTAAATGACATCACTGCGATTGTGGACGACAGCCTGAAGGAACTCAATCATCAGGCGGAACGACAATCGACTCGCCAGTGGCTGCTGCTTCTGTTGGTGGGGGGGCTGACAATCGTTCATGTGATGGTTGTCGGTTGGCTGCTGCGTCGCTGGCTGCTGATGCCCATGGAACGGCTCAACCGTCAAGTCGATGCGTTGGCCCATGACCGCCCTCCGCCGGAACCCCTGTTGAGCAGCCCGCTGGAGATGGCCAATCTGGCCGCCGCCCTCGACCGGGCTCGCGTCTCGCTCGGGGCTCTCCGGCAGCAACTTATTGATACCGAAAGACTTACCACGGTTGGGCAATTCGCGGCCCAACTCGCTCACAACTTGCGCAACCCTCTGGCCAGCATCCGGGCAGTCGCTCAGTTGACAGCCCGGCAGAGCCGCGACAACTCGGTCGTCCGTGGGCGAATGGATGAAGTCATCACCTCCGTGGACCGCTTGAATCGGTGGATTGGCGGACTGATGGAAATTGCCCGGCGTGAGGCCACGCCCGCACACCCCGGGGATGTCGTTCCAGTCCTCGAACGCATCCGCCTGGGGCTGGGGCCGGAAGTAGCCGCCAAAGAGCTCTCGCTGAGCCTCGAAGCACCGGCGGGGGGATTGAGATGCATGCACGACCCGGTGACGCTGGAGCAGGCGTTGATCGCGATGGTGGTGAACGCCATCGAGGCGTCTCCCTTGGGAGGTCGGATCGTGCTCCGCGCGGAGCTCATCGACTCCCCCGCGAGCCCTCCGGCTCAGCCCAACGGCAGCAGCACCTCCGCGTCAACAGATTCTGGCCCGGTTTGCCGGATCAGTGTGATCGACGCCGGTCCGGGTCTACCCTCCAGCAGCCCGGACCAGATCTTCGAGTTTGCCTACTCGACGAAACAACGGGGCATGGGCCTGGGGCTCGCACTGGCGCGACTGGCCTTGCAGCGCCAGGGGGGGCGCACCCACGCTCACAACGCGCCTACAGGCGGCGCAGTCGTGTGCATCGATTTGCCCCTCGCGCCTGAGGACCCGGCTCCGATGAGCCGCCAAATGCAGACACAGGCGGCGGAGAGATGAGGATGGACCACCACCGTCGAGGTGCTTCCCGGGGAACCGTTCAATGCCCAGGATTCTGATCGTCGAAGACGAGGTTCCGCTCGCCCGCTCGATGGGCGAGGCGCTCTCCGATGCCGGACACGAGGTGCACATGGTGCACGTCGGTGAAAAAGTGCCTGCGGAGTTCCGCGCATTCGGTCCCGAGATCGTGCTTCTGGACGTGCGGCTCGGGGGGGTCAGCGGCTTGAACCTGCTGGAGGACATTAAGCGCGAGGCTCCTGATACGCAGGCGATCGTGGTTACGGCCTATGGCAGTGTCGAGGTGGCGGTGGAAGCCATGAAGAAGGGGGCGGCCGATTTCCTGACCAAGCCGGTCGACCTCGACGTCCTGACCGTGGCCGTCGACCGCGTCTGGGAGGCTTGCCAGGCCCGCCGGCGCCTGGAGCAATTCCGCACTGCCCAGGCCAGCAACTTGCGGCAGGGGCAGTTTGTGGGTGAGCACTCCAGTATCGTCGCCATCCGCGACCAACTCGATCGTCTGGCCGCCAGACTCACCCATGGTGGCGCTGAACCGCCGGCTATCCTGCTCACCGGTGAGACTGGTACGGGAAAGGACCTGCTGGCCACCTGCATCCACGCGGCGCTTCCGAACCGGGAAGGCCCGTTCGTGGCGGTGAACTGTAGCGCGGTGCCTGCTGAACTGTTTGAGTCGGAACTGTTCGGTCATCAGAAGGGGTCCTTCAGCGGCGCCACGGCGGATAAAGCCGGTCTCTTTGAGACGGCCGACGGCGGAACCCTGTTCCTGGATGAAATCGGGGATCTGCCGCCGGCCTTACAGCCCAAACTGCTGCGCGCCCTGGAGACGCACGTTATCCGCCGTGTGGGTGATACCCGGGACCGCGGTTTCGACGTCTGCCTCATCGCCGCCACCAACCGCGATCTGGTTTCCCAGGTCGCCAGCGGCCGATTTCGGGAGGACCTCTACTACCGGCTGAAGGTGGTCACGTTCGTGCTGCCGCCGTTGCGCGACCGGGGCGATGACGTGCTGGTGCTGGCCGACCGCTTCTGTGCCCAGCTCGCGGTCAAGTACGGCCTGGCGAACCTGAGCCTGTCCCCGGCCGCTCGCGAGCTGCTGCGGGCGTACGCCTGGCCGGGCAACGTTCGCGAGCTGCGGCACGCACTGGAGAGTGCCGCTCTCAGCATCAGTGGCTCCCTCATCGACGCCGCTGACCTGCCCCTGCCTGCCGCCGCCGACCCGATTCGCAGGGCCGAACGGTGCATCGAAACCGAACAGCCGATTCAGCTTGAGGACGTCGAGCGGGCGCTCATTGAGAGAGCCCTGCGGCGGACGGGGGGCAATGTCTCGGCTGCCGCTCGGCTGCTGTCCATCGGCCGGGAAGCGCTGCGCTATCGCATGGCCAAGTTCGGTATGCTGCCGGCACCGGGCGAATGATGGTTGGTTTATTTCAACCACCCCCCTGGTTTATTTGCTGCAATCCCCCGGTTGGCCGGCAGTTGGAACCGCAGTTTCAGCCTGTCACACCCGGCTTGATTC
>BTUC01000466.1:313-5726 GCA_045863575.1 Phycisphaerae bacterium | reverse complement strand
CAGCCTGCCCTCTCCGTGACGAAACGAAGCTCCCGAGTCACCCTCGTGCTCATCGCCGCGCTGGTGCTGGTTTGGCTGGTGGCCCTTTTCTATCGCCACGAGCTGCGTTCCCACTGGTGGGCCTACCGGCTGCAGCAGGCGGATGATCCGGTGGTTCGGGCCTATTACCTGCCGCGACTGGCCGCGATGGGTGAGCATGGACTCGGTGCGTTCGATCGTCTGCTGCGCGATCCGCGCCCGCAGAACCGTGAGGCCGGAGTGGCCGTGCTTCACTATTGCACCCATGAAGCGGCTCGAGAGAGACTGCTGCACGTACTGCTGAATGATCCCGACGAGTCGGTGGCCGAGAAGGCTGCTTTGGAGTTGGCGCTCAGGAAAGACGCCCTGCGCTCATTGGACGACCTGGACGACGTTCTGTTTTCCCTTGCCGATCTGATGCGATCTCGCCGTGCGGCGGTAGCGATCGAGCGCATCGGGGGAGCGGAAGCCGAGACGGCGTTGCTGGAGGCCTTGTTGACGCACGCAGGCAGGCTGGACGCCGACGTCTGCGCGCAAGTCATCGACTCGTTGGCCATGCTGGGCAGCGAGGATGCCGTCCCCGCGATCCGCGACGCGTTGGCGGACGAACGCGGCGTCACGATCTTGCCTGCCTCGCAGCGCGCCGCCCAGCGGGCGGTGATGGCGCTGCGGGGAGACCTCACCCGCAAAGGGGTCGATCCAGGCACACTCCTGGAGGCCAGCACGGCGGCCCCCACCGTTACCGCCGTAGCTCAGCGGGCACTGACGTTGCTCAGTCCTCCCCCGCAGACCACCCGGCCGAGTAGCCATCGGAGCCCCGAGCGCAAGCGGGGGGGGAGAGGCGATCCGTTTACGCAAACAGCTTCCACAGATCCTGGATGGTCACATAGACGAAGATGCCGATGATCAGCACCAGGCCGATGACTTGCGTGGCCACCTGCACGCGCAGGCTGATCGGGCTGCCCTTGATCTTCTCGATGAGCAGGAACACGAACAGCCCGCCGTCCACAATGGGCAGCGGCAGGAAGTTGATCACCGCCAGGTTGGCCGAGATCAGTGCCAGGAAATAGAGCAGCACGGGCGTCCCGGCGGCCGCAAATTCGCTGCCCATCTTGAAGATGCCCACCGGCCCGGACACCTGCTCCATGCTCATCGACCGGCTGAAGATCATGCGATGCATGGTCAGGTAGACCTGCTCGATGAAATACCACGTCTTGCGGATGCCGATCCACATGGCCTTGATCGGATTGGTCTCCCGGACCGTCGTTGTCTGGATCTGCGTAACCACGTCGTCCACGGCATAGATCAGCCGCTTGGTCCACGTGTCCAGCATTTCCTCGGTCACCTTGACCTCGGCGGTCCTGGGCTTGGGATCGGCATAGCCGCTGTACGTGACGGTCACCGTCTGGCCGATGTACGGCTTGAGCATCTCGCGCAAACCGATCCAGTTGTCCGGGCCCAGGACTTCGGTCCTGCCGTTGAGTTCGACTTCCTTGTTCGGGATTTCCTTACCGGCGGCGTCCTTGAGGCTGATGATGGAGTTTGAGGCGGGTAAATCGAACTGCGTCCCGATCGTCTCCGGCACGTGCAGGGTGCCCGACTGCTCGGGAAGCCCTTCCGATTGCCAGGTCAGCTTGACGTCCGTACCGGCAAGCTCCAGGAACCGGCGGGTCAGCTCATACCAGTCTTTCACCGGCTCGTCATTGAGCCTGGTCAGCACCGCGCCGCGCGGGATCTGGTCCTTGAGACTCGCGGCCGGCGTGGGGATCTCCTGGGTTACCTGGGAAACGATGTCGGCGATGACCACGCGGTCGTTTTCCTGGGCCATCAGATCCACGCCCAGGCGCGGCTTGCCCTTGGCGAACCATCCCGAAACCTCCGGCCGGACGCGGATCGTCTGCTCCTCGCCGTCGCGGACGACCACCACGGGAATCTCGCCGCCCCGACTCTCAACAATGCTCTTCTTGATCTCATCCAGGCGGGGAGCCACGATCCCCCCCCACCGGACGATAACGTCATTGCGCCGCAAGGAAGCCTCCGGCGGCGCGTCGGGATTCTCCACCTCGGCCACTCTCCGCCGTGGCACCAGCCCCAACAGATGGCCGCTCTCCTGGTCGTACTTGCCCGTGGGCACGAAGTACATGTGGGCGCGCCGGGGCACCGTCAATGTCTGCGGCTGGCCGCCCTCCTCCGTTGATGGCCGCTCGATGGTCAGCTCGGCCCATTCGCCCCGCAAGTCGGAGACCAGCGCATTGATGTCCCAGAAGTTCGTCACCGGCCGGCCGTCGACCGCCACGATCCTGTCGCCGGGCTTGAGCTGCTGATCCTCCGGCAGTGCCGGATCGTTCAGAGTCAACGCCACTTCGTTAGTCAGCGGTGGGGCCACGCCGATCTTCAGGACGTTCTGGTCGGGGACCATCTGGGCGTTGATAGTCACCCTCTTTTCCTGCACTTCGCCGGTGGCCGGGTCCTTCCGCTCGTAGACAATCTCGAGCGGCTCGTCGGGGTCCGAGAGCACGATGGCCGCGGTCAGATCGCTGCGATCGGAAATTTTCTGGCCATTGATCCGCGTAATGAGGTCGCCCGGCTGCAATCCGGCATACCACGCGGGCATGCCCGCCTGCACGTGCCCGACCTCGGCCGAAGGCGACTTGAGCCCGATCAGAAACACCAGCATGAACACGAACGCAGCGAAGGCCAGGTTCATGACCACGCCGGCCGAGACGATCACCATTCGCTGCCCGATCGGCTTATGCGTGAACGCCCGCGGGTCTTCCTTCACCCGCAATTCGTCCGACTTGTCAACGGCAAAGTCTTCCTGCCCCAGCATCTTGACGTAGCCGCCCAGAGGCAACCAGTTGAAGCAGTACTCCGTCTCACCGAGCTTGAGCTCCTCGGCGGCCCGGGCGATCTCGGCATCGGTCGGCTCAATATCGCCCATCTGCTGGTCTTCCTTGCGGAACTGGTACACGCGTTCTTTGAGGCGTTGGCGGTATTCGGGCTCCGTGGAACCCCAACGCAGGCCGATCCCCCGCCGCCAGGCGAAGATCGCCCGTCCGAAGCCCACGGCGAACTTGTGCACGCGCACATCGCACCATTTGGCGGCCAGGAAGTGACCCAACTCGTGCACGAAGATGACGACTGAGAAGCCGGCAAAGATCAGCAGGTAGTTTTTCAGGCTGCTCAGGGCACCGGCCAGCACAAGCCCGGTCTGCATGTCTGCGTCTGCGATCATCGTTTCGAGCATTCTTCACCGAATGATAATAATTTCAGTCCAGGTACTCTCCGACCACCTGTCGCGCCCACCCATCGGCGTCCAGAAGTTCCTCCAGCGTCGGATCGCTCTTGACTGTATGACGACCGAGGACTTTCTCCGAGACGCTTACAATCTGCGTGAAGCCCAGCCGACCCTGCTGGAAAGCCTCCACCGCGGCCTCATTGGCGGCGTTGAGCACCGCCCCGGCCGTCCCTCCTGCCCGGGCTACCGCATAGCCCAGCCGTAAGGCCGGAAAACGGTCCGGATCCGGCGGCTCGAAGTTCAGCCGACGAAGCGTCGAGAAATCCAGCCGCCGGGCGCAGCCATCCACCCGCTCCGGATACGTCAAAGCATACTGAATGGGCGTGCGCATGTCCGGGGTGCCCAACTGGGCAATAACCGAGCCGTCACGGAACTCCACCATGGAATGAATAATCGACTCAGGGTGAATCAGGACTTCAATGGCCCCCGGATCCAGGTCAAACAACCAGCGGGCTTCAATGATTTCCAGGGCCTTGTTCATCATTGTAGCAGAGTCAATTGTAATTTTCGGCCCCATGCTCCAGGTCGGATGCCGCAGCGCATCGTCTACGGTGGCCCGCATCATCTCCTCCCAGGTCCAGGTGCGGAAAGGGCCGCCGCTGGCGGTCAGGTAGATCTTGTGGACCTCTTCGCGACGCCCGGCGGCCATGGACTGGAAGACGGCCGAATGCTCGCTGTCGATGGGCAAGAGCTGTGCCCCGGTTTGCCGGGCCAAGGGCACAATCAGCGAGCCGGCCACGACCAGAGCCTCCTTGTTGGCCAGGCCGACTCGCTTGCCTGCCCGCACCCCCGCCACTGTGGACGCCAGCCCGGCCGCACCGACAATCGCCGCCACGATAAAGTCGCTGTCCTCGCGCTGGGCCAGCTCGACCAGGCCTTCAGGGCCGATCAGCAGGTCGGCGCCGCGCCCGAGCAAAGGGCGGATTTCGTCCGCATGCGCCGGGTCGGCGATGGCCACGGCGACCGCGCCCACTTCGCGGGCCTGCTCGGCCAGTTCGCGCCATCGACGCCGTGCGCCCAGGCCGGTCACCGGAAACCTCTGACCCAACGATCGGGTCACATCCAGCGTGCTGGTTCCAATCGAGCCGGTGGAGCCCAGGATGGTGATTCGCTTCGTTGCGCTGGTCAAGTCGTCTGTCCCGCAGAGCCCTCTATCCAGATCCGCCAGTGAAAATCACCTAATATAGGACCGACAACAACTTATGGCAAGGCCCGCGGATGTTTCCCCGCATTGTCCGGGTGCCTCGCGGGAAATATAATCAGCTGAAGATTCGGGCAAAGAGTGAAACCCGCGCCGGAAGGCCCGGTGTCGATTGAAGGCGGCCGGTAACACGCCAGGGACGAGCGAATTCATGAGCGACATCCTGTTGACCGCCCGCAAGTTCCGCGTCGAACGCCGCGAATACGACGTCCCCGGGCACGGGTTGGTTCAACGGGAGCTCGTGGTTCATCCCGGCGCCGTGCTGATCCTGCCGCTGCTGTCCGCCTCCCAGGTGGTCATGATCTGGAACTACCGCTTCGCGGCCGGGGCCGAACTCCTCGAGTTGCCCGCCGGCACTCTCGAGCCAGGTGAGGCAGCCATCGACTGTGCGGCCCGCGAACTGGAGGAGGAGACCGGCTACCGCTCCGCCCGGTTAGAACCGCTCTGCGAGTTCTACACCACGCCGGGTTTTACGAATGAGAAGATGTTCGTCTTCGTCGGGCATGAGCTCACCGCCGCCGGGCAGCGGCTCGAGGCGACCGAGCAGATCCGGGTGGAGACGATGTCTCTACGGGATGCCCTGGGCGCAACCGCCGACGGGCGCATCATCGACGCCAAGACAATCGCGACCCTCCAGGTCTATCATTATCGTCAAACGAGGTCATTATGAGCTGGCGAGATCGGCCTTATTCAGGTGACGAAGGCGAGCCCGAAATCAGGCTGCGCCTGCCCAAACCCGGCACGGTGGTGACCTGGATCATCGTCGCCAACGTGGTCGTGTATCTCTTCGATCTCGTCGCCCAGCGATGGGACCACATGGGGCTCATGCCCTTCTTCGGCCTGAGCCTGCAAGGTATACGCGATCTGTACCTGTGGCAGCCGTTCACCTATATGTT
>BTUC01000466.1:0-303 GCA_045863575.1 Phycisphaerae bacterium | reverse complement strand
GACTGCTGCATCTCGTCTTCAACATGCTGATGCTCTACTTCTTCGGGACGGAGTTTCAGCGCGCCTTCGGGCGGGAGCGGTTCCTTCAGTTCTACGCGATCTGCGGAGTCTTTGGCGGCCTGGCTTACCTGGTATTGTCGACGCTGATGCCCAAGTTCGCGGGGGTGCCCCTGGTAGGCGCCAGCGGCGCCGTGTACGGCCTGCTCGCGGCGGCGATCATCTTCTTCCCGCACATGCAGGTCGTGCTGCTCTTCTTCCCGATTCCAGTGCGCGTATTCGGCCTCATCGTAGCCGCTATTCTCC
>BTUC01000465.1:0-5733 GCA_045863575.1 Phycisphaerae bacterium | reverse complement strand
ATGTCGTCATGGAGCCTTATCGGCAAAAACCGGAGTTTTGAGACAGGGCCTAGTACGGTTTGGCGGTTCCTCGCTGGCGCTTCGGGCTGGTAGTTTCTGCGGGCGTCCGGTACACTTCCGCCCATGCATCCACTGGATTTGAGCATTCTGATTGCGTACGTGGGCGTTGTGTTGGGCATCGGCTTCTATGTGAAGCGACGGGCGTCGCGCGGGCTGGAATCGTATTTCCTCGGGGGGCGAACGCTGCCCTGGTGGATGATCGCCATGAGCGGCTCATCCAGCTACTTCGACATCACCGGCACGATGTGGATTGTCTCCATGTTCGTGGCCTACGGGTTCAACGGCTTCTGGATCCAGTGGATGTGGGGGTTCCTGATCGCCGCGTTCTACCTGGCGTTCATGGGCAAATGGATCCGCCGCAGCGGCGTGCTCACCGGGGCGGAGTGGATGGTCTATCGCTTCGGCTCCGGCCCCAGCGGTGACGCCGCCCGACTGGCCTATACCATGTTCGCCGTGTTGACACTGACGGCTTTCATCGGCTACACGGCCGTCGGCATGGGTAAGTTCGGATCGCAGTTCCTGCCCATCACCGAGTGGTTCCCCAATATCCCCCCGCATTACGCGGATAAGATCTGCTCGACGCTCATCATCGGCATCACCGGGGCCTATGTCGTGGTGGGCGGCTTCACCGGGCTGACCATCGTCGAGTTCGTCCAAACCATCATTCTCACCACCGGCGCGGTGCTCATCGGCTGGCTGGGGTACCTGGCGTTCGAGGGCGAAAGCGTGGCCGTGGCCCTGCAGGCGTTGGCCAGCGGCGCGGACCGGCTCGTGCACGTGGCCCCGGGCGACTGGTTTTCCATCGTGCCGCCGTGGCGGATCGAGAACAGTGAGAACATGTACGCGATCTTCGGCGCGGTGGTCATCGCCTTTCTGCTCAAGGGTCTGCTGCTGGGCGCCAGTGGGCCGGAGCAGTTGTACGATTTCCAGAAGTTCCTGGCCACGCGGAACCCCCGGGAGGCATCGCTGGCGGGAATGCTCTGGGGCGTGTGCCATACCGTGCGCTTTCCCATGGCCATGGCCATTGCCATCATGGGGCTCATGGCCGTCGCCAAGCAGCCCGACGCGGCATTCGACGCCGAGAAGGTTCTACCCTACGTCATTGCTAACCACCTGCCCTGGGGCCTCAAGGGTATCGCCCTGGCCGCACTCATCGCCGCCTTCATGGCCACCTTCAGTGCCATGGTCAACGGGGCAGCGTCATACCTGATCCGTGACATCTACCAGCGCTATATCCGTCCTGCTGCCGCCCCCGGTCATTACGTGAAAGCAAGCTACGTGGCCAGTGTGCTGATGATCATGATCGGGATCGGCATTTCCTTTGTCAGCGATTCGATTAACGTGATGATCACCTGGATTCTGGGATTCCTCGGGTCGGCCGTGCTGCTGCCCAACGTGTTGCGGTGGTACTGGTGGCGACTGACCGGGTACGGTTTCGCCGCCGGCATGTGGACGGGCATGGTGCTGTCGCTTGCCCAGATGTTCCTGGAGCCGCTGATCGCGGACCAGCTCGGCTATGCCGTACCCGTTTATCTGACGCTGCCGATCCTGGCCATCTGCTCGACGCTGGCGTGCGTGTTGGTCACGCTGATCACGGAACCGCCTGATTTGAGCACGCTGGCCCACTTCTATCGCACGACCCAGCCGGCCGGTTCCTGGGGGCCGGTGGTCCGACAGGTTCGCCGCGAAACGCCGGACTTCCGCAAGGAACCGTTCGCTCCGGATCTCGTCTCCCTTGTCGTCGCACTCGGCTGGCTGGGGGCCATGTACGTGGGCCCGAGCTACCTGGTTGCACACCAGTGGCGCGCGGCTGGCATCTGCGGGGTAATTGTGGCCCTTGGTTCCGTGTACCTGGCCACTGTCTGGTACCGCCAATTGCCGGCGCCGGGCGAAACCACGGCCGAAGTAACACCTGCTCCCGCGCTGAAGGGCATTCCGGTCGCGAGTGGTTCTGACCGAGCTTGCACCTGAAGGCCATCCGAAACCGGGGCGTCTTGACCGACGATTGTTGAGTATTCTCCCTACGCATGCCGCGTGAAGCGGTTGTCGGCCACAAAGCTTACCCGCCACTCGCAGTTCGATCCCGAAACCACGGGGTTGGAAATGCGGGCTGCCGGTGCAGGCTCAGCTTCCACAGTCCGGATCGGCCGGCAGGCCTTCTCCTGAAAGGCACGCCTGGAAGAGCACGAAATCGTTCTGGTCGACGTCGCTATCGATGTCCATCCGGGCGCCCTGGCAGGCGGGATCAGTTTGAGGCGAACCGGTGCCGGTCAGGCAGGCCTGGAACCGGCCGAAATCTGACATATCCACATCGCCGTCCCCGTCCAGGTCCGCCTGGCGCGGGCAGGGCTGCTCGATCGCGTCGATGTACACCGTGAAGGGGCCGGCGCTGTTGACCGCGCTGAACGCCAGGTGCTCGAGCACTCCCTTATCGAATGGGGCGAACAGATGCCCGTCGCCGGTGAAGGGCTGCACTTCACCCGGGCGGCGCAGGAAGGTCAACGTCTGCCACCCGCCGGGCTGAGCCGTGATCAGCACGCCCTGAGGTGCGCCGTCTGCCACGGCAGTAGCCCCGATCCACTCGATCGTTCCGGCGGTGCCGCCGTTCTCTCCCAAAGCGGCATCGACGCCCGTTTCGCGAACGCCGAGGCTCACGCGCAATGCCGCGCCCACCGGACCCTCAAATCGAACCTGAAGCCGGACCGGCCGGCGCAGATCGATGGCCGGATTCGGCACCACCGCACCGTCAAACGTGGTCAGTCGCAACCACCGCGAAGTCCCCGAGTCTACGAACCCCCACTGGACCTTGATCGAACCCGTGCCCCCGTAGACCGGCGCGTCGGTGCTGACCAGACAGGCGTTCGGCGTGGCGGCGAGATGATGCACCGTGGAGCTGGAGAAGCGCGGGTTCTGAAACACGGCGGGGAATCCCGGTGGGACGCCTTCAAAGGAAGCGATGATATCCGCGCTGAAGGGGCAGCCGCCGGGGGCGATGAACTCAAGCACGCGAGCCATGATCGCGTCACGCACACTCGCTGAGGCGATGGTTTCAAAGGGGAAACCAAAGATCACGGTGCGGTAAATGCCCGAGTCGTACTGCACGCCGGCCGTGCCACCGAGTCCGCCGCTGTAGCTCAGAATGGCCGAGGCCCCCGCGCGAGGGAGTATGCGATCGGCGGCTTCCACCGGGTATGCCGCGCCCTGGGCGGGGTCAAAACTGAACGAGCCCATGTCGGCCAGGATGCCCCCCGATCCGCTGACCGTGTATGTCCCCGCGCTGTCCGACTGATAATCGGCCCGCAAAACGTTTTCGTAGAAGACCCGGCCGGCCCCCTGCCCATCCAGTTCGTAGCCGATCTCGGAGCCGGTAGCAAAGAAACCGCCTCCTGAACTCAGATACGCAGCGATCATGTTCTGCTCGTTCGTGTCGAACGTCCGGTCGACTGTGGACTCTTCCCCCAGGATCCACACAACTCCCTCATAGGCGGCGAGCTGCACGCGGCCGGAGGTCACGGCTTCGTTGGTGCAACTGTCAAAGGTCCGGCCGGCGGCGGTTATGGAACGGCCGTGCTGAACCACGTAGTCAAACGAGTTGACTCGCCGGGCGATCGGCCGCTGCATGGGGCCGGCCGGCAGCACCTGAATGTAGTTCTGCTGCCGGCTGACGCGATCGAAGCCATCCACCAGGAGGATAGAAGAGTTTCCCGTCGTCGGCCGGCGTACGGCGATGGTCGCGGATGGCATCGACTCGCCCCCCGCGTTGAATGCTGCCACGCGGAGATAGACCGTGGTTTCCGGAGAAATACCTGTCAGCGTGGCGCTGGTCACGTTGCCCACAGTGACGGCCTGGCCGAATCCATATCCGTTGCTGGAGCGGTAGATCCGGTAGCCGGTGGCCGGGTCGCCGCTGGCCGGGTCGTCGGGGCGAGCGGGGCCGGGTGTCCAGGAAACCACGATGTTGCCCACCCCGTCGTGGACCGCACTGACGCCTTCGGGCGGATCGGGCAGGAAGACCAGCGGTATGGGGCTGTTGGCCAGCCCGTGAAGGAAGGTGATGATGCCCTGCATGGTGGAGCGGGACACGGCGTCGCGCACCTTGGCATCCAGCAGGTTGGCCGCGTCCTCGGCGTTGTCGTGGAACGCAACCTCCAGGATGGTGGCATCGAATTCGTCGCTATTGTAGTTCGTGCCGATCGCGCCGTACGTGCCGCCGAAGGTGTTTGGATTGCGGATACCCCACTCGTAATCGAACAGGTGTTGCAGAGCCAGCATGTCCGCTTCGAGCTTCTCGCCGACAATTGTCGCATAGGTAAACTGGTTGGTCGTAGCGGTCGAGAAATTGTAGAGGGCGACAGCCCCTTTGGCTGTGCCACCCGCGGCGTTGGAATGGAATTCCATATACACGCGGCGCCAACGTTCGGCCTGCTTGTCCTCCTGACCTTGGGCATTGCGGGATAAGCGATTCATCTCCCTGGCCCAGCGGGCGCCGACGCCCACGTTGTCGTCGCCGTCCGTGCTACAGCAATCCCAGATGCTGGAAGAAAAGCCCCGCGCGTTGAGCCGCAGCTCGCTGTGGGCCCAGTAAAGCCCCGCTTCCTCGTCACGTGGATAACCGCTGAGCCGGCCGGCGGCGACGATGTCGCCGATGCCGTTGCCGAAGCGGATGGCGTCGGCCAGGACCACGCCGGTGTCGGGAGACTGATTGATGATCTCCACGTAGCCGCTGCTGCCGGCCTGGAAGTAGTAGCTGCCCAGCCAGATCCAGCCGTTGCCTACGATCCGATGATCGACCGGAACAAGGGCCGTTCCGCCGCTGTGGACGACACGATAAGTCTGGCGCACCCGTTGCCGGTTGTCGGGCGTCGGTGTCCAGCAGTAAACCGGGTAGAAATCGGCCGTGGGGATGTTCGGGGTATAGCGGGCGGTGGCCGTGGTGGCCCCTCCCGTGGTTGCATAGCGGTAACGCACCCCGCTGTTACTAATACCATTCTCGTAGTATTTGGAGGTGCTGGTGTCGTTCAGCCAGGCGCCCGTGTAGGTCACGCCGGCATCATCGTTGTCCAGGACAACTTCGTGATTCTGGTAACCCACCGGCCGGAACGGCACGACCGTGGCACCTGCATTGTAGAGGTAGTTGACGAAGTAGTTGAGCTGCTCGAGGTTCCCGTAGTCTTCGACCATGTTGTGCAACAACGGACGCTGAAGATACCAGTTCGAGCTTCCGGCCGTCCAACCGTGGCCGGCGTTGCAGTAAACGACCACACCGCTGAGAGCACCGGCGGGCTGGCCGTCAGCATTGGCCAGGGGCCCGCCAACGGCACGGGGATCGAACGAGGTCTCGTACTTACCCGGGACCGCAGGAGAGAGCGCCGGCCCCACGTCCGGCTCCACGGGAAGCGGCGCCGGCAACCACTCGCCCAACGACCGGTAAGCTTCGCCGGCAACACGGATATTCACCTTGAGGCCGGCCAGTGGCCTGGCGCCCGCGAGATTCCTGCCGAGCAACGAATCGAGCGTGGCCGCCTGGAGCTCCGTGAGGCCTGAGAATCCGGAGTCGAGCGGGACGGTCAACCGGACATGACCGATTTGAGCGTTGTCGATGGAGGCCGAGTCGAGCACCGTTCCGAAAGGCAGCAAGGTTCTTCCGCTACCGCCGGCCAGCGTACCCGCGCG
>BTUC01000464.1:0-5781 GCA_045863575.1 Phycisphaerae bacterium | reverse complement strand
CATGCAGCGGGCCGTGCGGCCACTCGCTGCCCGGTGTAGTTCACCGAATGGATACATTGATTGGTGCTCTATACAGATGGGACATCGTCGAACAGGCTGAGGCCCACCGCGGGGTGCTGCCGGAGCGCATACCGTTCTGGTTTGGTGGTATGTATCAGGTATCAGATTACAGGATGGCCGCCAAAGCCATTGTATACTGGGCTAAGCAGCTTCCGCCGATCTCATCAAGTATGACTCAAGAACAGTGGTATAAGCTCCGGAAGAACGCACGCGATCACCGGCTGGATGATACCGCCTTAAGGCTCGGTCGGCGATTGGCACACGTGCTCTGGGCAGAGTATCTTGAGAATCCTGAACGGGCCGGTGTGCTTGAAATCGAGAATCGACTCTGGCTTATCTGCTATCGTTGCCTGCTGACCTCCGTCTCTGAGGATTTGCGCATAACCCCGCAGGACGTCAGGGTGCTGCAGCTCGCCAGGCAGTACGTGGATCGGCTACCGAGCGGTCACACTCGAGACATGGCGGCTGGCGTATTCTTCCGGATCGGTCTGCTGGTAAAGTCTGATACAGAAAATGACGTCGTGAGAGACCTGCTTGAGCTTGGGAACCGATACCTTTCACCTGAGGAGCGGGAGAGGGCGGTTGCAGGGGTTGAAGAGATCAAACGTCAAGCCACGAAGTCCTCAGCCTCTCATGGACATCGCTGATTACCATTCCTGCGTCAAGCGGGAAGGACCCGGCGTGATGAAGCGTATCAGGAGTTCTTGACAGAGTTGTGCTTGAGAACGTATAGCTGGAGCTCATGGCCCGCACCGCCAGAGCCCGGGCCGGACTGATCTACCACGTCCTGCTGGAAGACCAGGTACTTTGCGGACAGATGCCTTCCGATACGTTTACCAGTTCGGCGGCTTCACGCGTTTCGCATCCTGATGGCAGGCATCGAAGCACTGTCAGTAGCCCGGTGCCTGAGTGCTTTACCAGCAGATCACGTGCGGTGAAGGGAAAGCTCGACCATTACCCTCGCCGACGCCCGCACTGATCTGCTGCTTACGCCCCCGCCGCCAGCCGGATCGCTTCCGCCAGGTCGAGCTGTCCCTCGTAGAGCGCGCGGCCGATGATGGCGCCCAGCAGCGGCAGGGCCGCCAGGCGGCGGATGTCTTCGATGTCGGTGACCCCGCCGGAGGCGATGACGGGCACCTTGGAGAAGTCGGCCAGCACCTTGATGGCTTCCACGTTGGGGCCCAGGAGCATGCCGTCGCGGCCGATGTCGGTGTAGATGATCGCCGCCACGGGCCAGTCGGCCACGCGTTCGGCCACCTGCAGGGCGGTCTGCGAGGTCTGCTCCGTCCAGCCCTTCACCGCGAGCTGGCCCTGCCGGGCATCAAGGCCCAGGGCGATGCGGTGCTGGCAGTTCGGCCGGTGCACCAGGTCACGGAACCAGTCCATGTCCTCCAGGGCTCGCGTGCCCACGACGCATCGCGATGCCCCGGCCCGCAGCAGCTCCTCGATGGTCCGCGTGTCCCGCAGACCGCCGCCGATCTCCACGCGAAGGCGCGTGGCCTTGAGGATCCGCTCGATGCTGGGCAGGTTTCGCAGCGTCCCCTCCCGCGCGCCGTCCAGGTCCACCACGTGCACCCACTTGGCTCCGGCCTGCTCGAACCGGGTCGCCACCGCGACCGGGTCCTCCGCGTAGTCAATCTGCTTGTTGTAATCCCCCTGAAGCAGGCGAACGCACTTGCCCTCGCGGATGTCGATCGCAGGCAGAATTTCCATGGGCACCCTCTCAGCCGGGAGGCTGACGGAAGTTGACCGATAAGATCCTGGAGCACCCGCTACGAGTGCCCTTCAATGGGCAGTATACACGACTTTGGGTTCACAACGAACAAATAGGGCCTGCGGGGCCACGCCGCCGACGCCTGCCGGAAGTATACAATTGGGCCGAACGTGCAGCCCGGGGGAACATGCGGCACGCTCGTGAAGGCGCCGCGGCCCACACACCGCCGCGCCAGGAGATATCGAATCAGGGTATGACCACCTTGCCCTGGATACGATTCAGCTTGAGGTCGGTGATCTCGAGCACCTGCTCGAATTCACCCTCGCTCAGCTTCTCGGCCAGATCGGTCGCACTGAGTTGAGCATTGATCCGGAAACGGGCGACGCCCTTGGTCAGCTCCATGTGCACCTGCTGGACCCGTTCGATTTCCTGGATGGCCTTGCGCAGGCGGTTGGCCGGGCCGAACGTCATCCCCTCGATTTCCAGCACCAGCTCCCCGCCCCCGCTGATCGCCGTCGCCCACTGCTCCATCACCTGTTCGTACATGGCGTCGATCAACTCGCGGCTCACATTCTCGAGGGCCTGCTTGCCGGCCTGGGGGCTGTATTCCTTCCGCGTGCGCGCCCCGCCTCGAGCGTTGGGGATGCCCTTGCTGGCCAGCAGCTTGGCCGTGTCGGTGTAGTACATCTTGACCTGCACGTCGCAGTTGTACATGGCCAGCGGAACGTTATAGGCCGTCTCCATGCCCGCCGGCGTGGCCGTGGCCGTCCCGGCGATGAAGATGTGAGCGTCGAAATCCTTGGCCATGGCCTGGAGCTTCTCGACGTTGTTGGCGGCGGCGGCATCGGCGATTTCCTTCCGCCTGACGGCTTCGATGCCCTTGCGGGCCACGATGTCGAAGCCGCTCTTGAGCAGCCGCTCTTCAATTCTGCTCTCCAGCAGGCTTTCCTCCTGGGGCTCACCGCCGATCCTTTCGTTGATCCAGACGAGGATCTTCGGCCGGCCGACCTGGTTGAGGACGTTCTGCAGCTCCGCCCAGGTGGCCGCCAGCACGCTCTTGGAGACCAGCGCTTTGATCTTGACCTTGTAGGTCCCCCCCGCGATTTGGCCTTCCTGCAGCACCTTGAAGTCCTTCACCAGCCCCTGGGCGCGGGAGATGATCGTGTCGTGCATGAGCTGGAAGTTCTCGACCTTGGTGTCCGAGAAAATCTCATTCCGCCCGCCGCGCTCCAGCGCCGCCCGCAGGGCATACCGCACCGCCTGCTCGCGGGTTTCCCCCTCCCCCTCGGCCACGACTTCGACGACATCGCCGGCGAGTGTCGCAGGAGGGGGAGTGGTCGGCTCCGCGGGGGGCAACGGCTGCTGCGCGTAAACAACTGCCACATGCACATTTAAGAATACAGCCACGACTGCCATTCTGCGTATACGTGCGTTAGTCATTTCGATCAGACCTCGATTGTCTCCAGGAACGCATCGACGCATTGAGGCTCGGGCACGGACTCGCCATCCTCGACAAGGCCGCGGATGTGCATTTCAATGGCCTTGCGCATGTGCGCGCGCACCTGCTCAAGCGTCTGCCCGGTGGCGACACAGCCCGGAAGATCGGGTGAGTAGGCAGAGTAGTTGTCCGGCCCCTCCTCAACGATCACAGCGTATCGACGCATGGTCAGTCCTCCAGCGGGATTTGAGCCTGTATCCCGATCGATCGAAGCGTCTTCGGATTCAACGTGTCGCTCGGTGCACCCGCGATGGTGACACGTCCCCGCTTCGTCGGGTGTTTGTACTGCCGGTGACTGCCGGCCTGGCTCACCAGATACCAACCGTCCGCTTCGATCAGCCGGATCACTTCACGGACTTTGCGGCGCTTCATGCAAGTCTCTCACCCACAGGAGAGGACCCCCGCCGACCATGAAAGGATAGGCTACAGGTTCTTCACCCGCTGCTCCAGGTCGTGGGCCTGCAGCGCCTCGATCAGCTCCTCGATGTCCCCCTGCATGATCCGGTCCAGGTTGTACAGGTCTAGATTGATGCGATGGTCGGTGCAGCGGTTCTGGGTGAAGTTATACGTGCGGATGCGCTGGCTGCGGTCGCCCGAGCCGATCATGTTCTTCCGGCTGGAGTCCCGGGCGGATCGCTGGGCCTGCAGGGTATGGTCGAAAATGCGGCTGAGGAGCACGCGGCGGGCCTTGGCCCGGTTTTTGTGCTGGCTCTTCTCGTCCCTCATGGAGACGGTGAGCCCCGTGGGCAGGTGCTCGAGCTTGATGGCCGAGGAGACCTTGTTGACGTTCTGGCCACCCGGTCCGCCGGCCCGGCTCACGTGCTCGACCACATCCTTCTCCCAGTCGATCTGGACATCCACCTCCTCCGGCTCGGGCAGGACGGCCACCGTGGCCGCGGAGGTGTGAATCCGCCCCTGGGCCTCCGTTTCGGGGACCCGTTGCACCCGGTGGCCGCCGCCTTCATAGCCCAGGTGCTGATAGACGCCGGACCCCTTGATGTTCAGGATCACTTCCTTGAAGCCGCCCAGATCGGATGGCGAGGCATCCATCACTTCGACCGAAAAGCCGTGCTTGTCGCAGTAACGCTGGTACATGTCGAACAGGTCGCGGGCGAACAAAGCCGCCTCGTCGCCGCCAGTACCGGCTCTTATTTCAACGATGATTGAATCGACGGCCGCGTCCTCACCCGTGACCAGTGCTTTCTTGATCTGGTCCATGAGCCCGTCGGCCCGTTGGCGGACTTCGGCGATCTCTTCCCGGGCCATGGCCTTCAGGTCCGGGTCGGAGGACGCGTCGGCCAGAATGGACTCGCTGTCGGCGATCGCCCCGACTGCCCGCCGGTATTCGGCATACGGTTCCAGAGTCCGACGCAGCAGCCCGTGCTCCTTGGTCAGTGGCAGGATCCGCGCCGGATTGGAGGCCACCTCCGGGCGGTTCATCTCCTGCTCGATGGACTCGAAACGGGCACGCAGCTCCTCCATCTTGCGGAGGACCGGGTCGTTCACAACTTCCGTGGCCATAAGCTCTTCCAGAAAACAAAAAAACGCCGGACCGGTCGCGTCTTGCGTCGCTGCCGATCCGGCGTACTGCTGATTCGAGCGTCAGCGCCAAGCCGTCCCGTTCATCTCCGGCAGGCGTTCATGCAAAACGCCCACCCCGGATGGACGGAAGCTAAGCCTTGGCGGCGCCCTTCTTGATCTTTGTGGGCGTGGCCTTGGAGAAGTAGTCGCCGCCGAACTTCTTGGTGAACTTTTCCACGCGCCCGGCGGTATCCAGGAACTTCTGCTGGCCGGTGAAGAACGGATGGCAGCCCGCGCAGATCTCGACCTTCAGCTCGGGCTTGGTCGAACGCGTCTTGAAGCTGTTGCCGCAACCGCACGTCACCGTGCACTCAACGTACTTGGGATGGATGCCTTCTTTCATGGCTACACCTGTTCGCTAACCTGCTATGGCTCTCAAGGGCAGAAAACGGGCTATTATAGCCGGTTGGCGCTCGAATGCAATCTCCCCCCAATAAGCTCCAGGCGCCCGCCTCCTCGCCGTGCTGAATACGTCTACGCTGTTATTTTGACATAAATACAAGAAGACGTCCTCGCCCGGCTCGATCGATGGCAGAATTTGACATATTCTGCCATAGAAACTATCCTCCTAACATGGCCACACAACAAACCAGCATGAACATTTCCCTTCCCGAAGCGATGCGGGAATGGGTTGAGCAGCGGATCTCGGCCGAGGGCTACGGGACGGCCAGCGAGTACTTCCGGGCGTTGGTGCGGGAAGACCAGAAGCGCAAGGCCGGTGAAGAACTGGACCGCAAGCTGATCGACGCCCTGGACAGCGGACCCGCGAGCCCCCTGACGCCCGAGGACTGGCGGCACGTGCGGTCCGCGGTTTGGGCGCGGCTCGCCGGCCGGAGCAAACAGGACAATCGATGATCCTCCGCCGCCCGAGGCTCCTCGACGCCCTGATCGAGCATGCGGCGTTCATCGGTCAGGACAGCCCTGCCAC
>BTUC01000463.1:0-5803 GCA_045863575.1 Phycisphaerae bacterium | reverse complement strand
TTCGCGGGCCATACCGGCCGTCAGGGCATAGCCCACACGTTCCTTCAGGAACCCGGTGATTTCCGCAACCACGTCATCGTACACGGGATGGCGCTGCATGTCTGCGGGGGTGCCTTTCATGTGCATGAGAACCACGCCGGCGCGCCGACGGGCAGCCAGATCAGCCATGGCTGGATCATCCCGCAAGGCGGACACGTCGTTGATAACGGTGGCGCCGGCGTCGAGAGCGGCCTCGGCCACCGCAGCCCGGCGCGTGTCAATGGAGATGGCCGGCCCATCCGGGCCGAACCGCTGATACAGGCCGGCAATCACTGGCCGTGTGCGGCGGATCTGTTCGTCCTCAGCCACCGGGAGGCTGCCCGGCCGTGTAGACTCCCCACCGACATCAATGGCATCGGCTCCCTCACCGGCCATCCGGAACCCGGCATCGATGGCGCTGCCCACGGTGGGGTAGCTGCCCCCGTCGCTGAAAGAGTCGGGTGTGACGTTCAGAATCCCGAACACCCAGGGGCCTCCCCCGGGCTCGAGCGGCTGTCCGCGTAGGCGAAGGGCGCCGGAAACGCTCATGGGGGCGATTATACCGGTCGCGAGCCGGTGCGACAGGTGCTCCAGGTTCGGCAAGGGCAAACGCAGTCCAGACTCACCGGATGGCCGGCGGGTGGGCGACCTGGGCCGCGGAGGACCAATCCCGCCGGCCGAGGGAATTGCCCTTTCGCATGACGCTAAGCATTCGTTATAATCAGGTTAAGCGGAGTGGTAGCCGGCGACAGGACAGCAGGTGGGGGCTGGGTGGCTCCGGCGGGGGGCTTCCGGCATGGACATTGGCCTTACTCTGGTGGCGGTCTTCCAGCGGTGCACCTGATGAGGCAGGCTCGAGGTGGCTTCATGACGGTTCGGATGGATCGGGGAACCCGGGCATTTACGCTGATCGAATTGCTCGTGGTCATCGGGGTGATTGCGCTGCTGATCGCGATCGTCATGCCCTCCATGGCGCGGAGCCGGGAACAGGCCCGCTCCGTGGTGTGCCGCAGCAACCTCAAGCAGCTCGGCAACGCGTTGCTGTTGTACGCAACTGATTACCAGCACACGCTGCCTTACGAGGACCGGGGGGAGGAGGACGACGGCCGCATCTGCTGGTATGACTCCATCGACAAGTACCTCAGTAAATCCAAGGCCGACGTCAGGGTGAAGACCTGTCCGACCGTGCGCTTGGATGAGCCGGATTTCGAGGAAAGCTACCGGATGAACAGCAAGCTGGCGGAATCCAGCGACAATCCGGTGAAGGAGCAGTACCGGCAGCCATACCGCCGACTGGGCAAGCTGCCCCGGCCGGCTCAGACCGTCGTGCTGTTTGACGGCGAGGTGAAGGGTAACGCGGCCAATTTCAAAGGTCGCTGGAAACTGAAGGGCGATGATGTCAGCTACCGGCATAACGTGGCCGCCAACCTGCTGTTCGCCGACTGGCATGCCGAGAACTTCAAGAAGAAGGTACTTGAGCAGCAGTCCATCAAGAATTCACCTGTGATCTGGCAGCCCGCAGACGTAGGGCCCTGGGACCCGGACCCCGAGTCATGACGGAAGATTCTCTCCCGGCGCCAATCGGGACCACCACGCAACGCGTTGAACGCAAGTATCCCCTGCCCACGGAACGCCTGAACGAGGCCGTGGATGAGCTCACCCGGGTTGTGCCCATCTTTCGCTACAGCGAATTGAGCGAGTGGTCCAGCATCCGCACCACCTACCTGGATTCCCTGGATTTCCAATGCTACCAGGAGTACTTGCAGGACCTGCCCATCCGCCGCAAAATCCGCATCCGCCAGTACGGCGTCGCCGGCAAGTATAGCGACTTCTGCTGGTTCGAGCTGAAGCTGAAGAACGGCAGCCTGAGCCTGAAGCGTCGGTTCCGCTGCGCGTTGGATCAGATCCCGGCCGTCATGAAAGGAGACAGCCTCCTGGAGCAGGTTCAGCCGCACAATACGACCGACGTGCGCCAGGCCTTCCACTTGGTCCGGACGGCCATCGCCCAGCAGCGATTGCTGCCCGTCGTCCGGGTCGAGTACGAGCGGCTCTCGTTCCAGGACGCCACCGACTCGGGCCTGCGGATCACGCTGGACCGGGATGTGCGGTTCTGCTCCTCCTGTCGGCGCTTTGCCGGCGAGTTGGAGGGCTTGGTGCTGGAGGTGAAGCACAACGGCGATCGCCCGGATTGGCTGCCGGGTATGCGCGAACGGCTGGAGCTGAAACGGGCACTGCGGTTTTCGAAGTTCGGCCGGTGCATGAAAGCCCTTCAGGGCCTGCGCGAGATTCACGGCCCGCGGTGAAAGGATCCCATTCTTGGACCAGTTCCTGGACGAGCATCCCGGTTTTGACGCCTTCATCAAGAGCCTCGGCGGCACGTCTGACATGGAACTCGGCCTGGACGTGGTGCTGATCCGCTTGCTGGCGGCCTGCGTGATCGGCTGGGTGATCGGACAGGTCTATCGGCGGACCTTTACCGGCAAGAAGTTCGGGGCCACCCTTCCCGACACGCACATGCTGCTGTGCCTGGGCGGCGCGCTCATCTGGCTGGTCGTGGGGAGCAGCCTGGTGCGGGCCTTCGGTCTCGCCGGTACCATCGGCCTGATCCGCTACCGCACCATCGTCCGCGACCCGAAGGACACCACCGTCCTGCTGTTCAGCATGGTGCTGGGCATGGCCTGCGGCCTGGGCCAGTACCCGGTGGCCGTCGTCGGTACGGTGGTGGTCATCTTCACGCTGCTCTGGCTGTACCACTCAGACCAGAAACTGCGCGCCGAAGAAGCCAAGAAATCCAAGGACCTGATGGACCTGCTGAAAGACGACAACGAGCCGCCCCCCAGGCTGCCCGGCGACAAGCTGTAGTCCTGAGCAGTCGCCTGCGGCCAACCAGCCAGTCCGGGGCCTGATCCACTGTTCCCTCGGTAATGGCTTTCATGGTTCCGTTCCTACTCATCACTCATCACTCATTGCTCAGCACTGTTCTCTGCCCGCTTGCCCTCTACCGCTCGCATGGCCACAATATGCCCCTTCGACGGCTGGCCGCGCGGAGCGCCGGCCGTGAAACACAACCCCTAGGGAGTTTTCATCATGCAGCCGAATGCCATTGTTCGCTGGGCATTGAACCTCGGACTTGTCGTCGTTTTCGCGGCGCCCGTACTCGCCGCCCAGCCTGAGATCGTCGGCAGGTGGGACCTGACCATTGGCAATGGACCGACGCCCTCCTGGATCGGCATCGACCTGAAGGACGGCAAGCTGCACGGCCGGTTCCTGGACACAGCCGGCGGCGTGCACCCGATCGGTGAAGTCAAATACGATGCCCCCAGAGTCGAGTTCACCGATAAAGGCAATCGCACCTGGACCGGTACGCTCGAGGGCGACACCATCACCGGCGAGCGGGTGGACAAGAACGGGCAGGGCCGCACCAAATGGACCGGCAAGCGGTTCGTTCCCCAGATCAACGTGAGCGGAGCCTGGAGGTTCGACGGCAAAGACAACGTCGTGCTCCGGCTGCGACATGCGGATGCGCAGATCGGCGGTAGCCTGCGCGAGGGCGACGAGCGCCCTGAACGGATCCAGGACGCCAAATTGGACGGTTATACGCTGACCTTCTCGGTTCCCGGCGAGCAGTACACGGCCACGGTTAAAGGCGACGTGCTCGACGGCGTCATGGCTGAAGAGGGCGGCAAGAAGTACGAGTTCAAGGCCACCCGCCAGCGCGAGTGGGGTGAGCCCATCGAGCTGTTCAATGGCAAGAATCTCGACGGCTGGAAGCCACTAGGCGATCCGAACAACTTCAAGTGGTCCGTCGAGAACGGGCTCATGCGCTGCGCCGGCGGAAGCGCCAATATCGTCAGCGAGCGGAAATTCGGCAACTTCAAGCTGCACGTGGAATTCAAGGTTCCCGAGGGCGGCAACAGCGGCGTGTACCTGCGTGGCCGTCACGAGGTGCAGGTGGCCGACAGCCATGGCCGCAACCCCGAGCCGGGAAGCTGCGGCAGCATGTACAGCCGCATTGTGGCCAAGGAAACGGCCTGCAAACCACACACTGAGTGGCAAGTATTTGACATCACCTTCATCAATCACGCCGTCACCGTGGTCCATAACGGCAAGACCATCATCGACAACGAACTGGTTGAAGGCATCACCGGCGGGGCCATCGACAGCCGGGAAAGCGAACCCGGCCCGATCTACCTGCAAGGTGACCACAGCGCAGTGGACTACCGCAAAGTGACCATCACGCCGGCCAAGCCGCCGGCCGCCGGTCGCCGCGGCCAGCGCGGCGCGGGGTCCTGATCCGGTCGCGGGGTCTTCCCGGGCAGATAATGAGTCTGAAACAAGCGTGCGGAACGGCCGGTGTACCTGCCGTTCCGCACGTGTTTCTGGTGACATCTGTCCGACTGCATGGAGCTCGGAAGCTGGAGAATCAGGCCCCGGTATTTTTGCGACGATGCGCAACTTCTTGCCATTACGCAGGTTAGAAGAAGTCAAAAAAGTGGCAATCCCCAACACCCGAACACTTGCCAAACTTGGAAATCCGGCTATACTTACCGCACATGGATGGATGAGCGCGTCACGTTGACCTATAAGGACATCACGTCATGAGTCAGGAAACCACCGGCAAGCGGGATCAGGCGCTGGATCGCGCCCTTCAGCAGATCGAGAAGAGCTTCGGCAAGGGCGCCATCATGAAGCTCGACGAGAACGACGTGGCCGTACGCGACGGTCTGAGTACGGGGGCGTTGTCCCTGGATCTGGCCTTGGGCGGCTTCGGCATTCCCCGCGGGCGGGTGGTCGAGATGTTCGGCCCCGAGTCGAGCGGCAAGACGACACTGGCTCTTCACGTGGCCGCTTCGGCGCAGCGGGCCGGCGGCGTGGCGGCGGTGATTGACGCCGAGCACGCCCTGGACCCCACCTGGGTCCGCAAGTGCGGCGTGAAGCTCGAAGAGCTGCTGGTCAGCCAGCCGGACACCGGCGAGCAGGCCCTGGAGATCTGCGAGATGCTGGTCCGCTCGAACGCGGTGGACTGCATCGTCGTGGACTCGGTGGCCGCCCTGGTGCCCAAGGCCGAACTCGAGGGCGAGATGGGCCAGCACCAGGTGGGGGCCCAGGCGCGGCTCATGAGCCAGGGGCTGCGCAAGCTCACCGGCGTGATCGCCAAGAGCAAGTGCATCGTCATCTTCATCAACCAGATCCGGGACAAAATCGGCGTCATCTACGGCAGCCCGGAGACCACGCCGGGCGGCCGGGCGCTCAAGTTCTACTCTTCGATCCGCATCGACATCCGCCGCGTCACCACCATCAAGGAAGGCGACGTCTCCATCGGCAACCGCGTGCGGGCCAAGGTGGTCAAGAACAAGGTGGCCGCCCCGTTCAAGCAGGCCGAGTTCGACATCATGTTCAACGGGGGCATCAGCACCGAGGGCGACCTGCTCGACCTCGCGGCCACCGACAACATCGTCGAGAAGAGCGGCACCTGGTTCAGCTACGGCCAGGTCCGCCTCGGGCAGGGCAAGGAGAACGCCCGCCAGTTCCTGCAGGAGAACCCGGACCTCACCGAGGAGATCCGCCGCGAAGTGCTGAAGCGGCACGGGGTGGTGGTCGGCGGCGCGAAGAGCAACGGCAAGGCCGGCCCGGAAGTCTCCGCGGGCACGCCGCCTGTCGAGGATGACAAGGGCGCCCGCAAGGTGAAAGCAGCCCCGGTGCCCGCCAAGGGCAAGAAGTAACTGCGATACGGAGGGGACTGCGCCGGCAGCCGCGCAGGCCAGTGGCGCCCCGGCGGAAGACC
>BTUC01000462.1:0-5808 GCA_045863575.1 Phycisphaerae bacterium | reverse complement strand
CCAGGCCGTCGCCATCGTTCGCGAAGGCCGCTTGCCAGTAGGAGCCGATCTCCGGCGGCAGGGTCAGCAACAGGAGGTTGGTGTCGTAATCGAGATCCAGGCCCCAGCCGATCGAGGATTGCGTTCCCAAGTCGGCCAGGATCTGCACGGTAAAGACCTCGCCGACAGCACGCGTGTCGGCGGCCGGATCGAACCGGACCGTCACCGCGTGAACGTCTGGCGAAACAACCGTGACTATGAGCAGCGCGGCCAGCATGGCCGGTCTGGCACGCCGGTGTGCAGTGGCAAGCATCTCTCTCTCCCATTACTGCGGACACGATCACATTACTGCTGACACGATTGCGCCGGCGTCTTGCCCGCGCTGCTGTAACATCGCTGCAGCAGGCCGAAATCCGACTGATCTACATCACCATCACCGTCGAAATCTGCCTTCTTGCAGGATGCTGTGATGGCGACGCTCGCCCCCTGAGCGCAGGCGCGGAACGCCGCGGTATCATCGAGGTCCACGTCCTGGTCACCATCGAGATCGCCCATGAAGCCGGTAGGCGGAAAGATCGGCGCCGGAGGTTGTGCCTGCGGATCGTTCAACCACGCACGATAGGCCGCCAGCCAGAGCTGCTGATCGACCAGCGTCACCTGGCCATCGCCATCAAGATCGGCCGTCGGGTTGTAGCCGGGTTCGCCCTCCGCGCGGCCCCGAGCGGTGAGGAACAGGCCCCAATCGATGCCGTCGATGAGGCCATTCTGATCCAGATCGGCCGGAACGAAGCCGTCAGCCGGTTCGTACGTCAGCGTGTAGGTGCGGGGCTGGGCATCGGAGAAGTAATCGACGATATGCAGGAACTTCTCCTCGCGCGGCGGCTGGCCCTGGATGCGGACGATTCGATAGGTGCGCCAGGCGTTGTCGGTCAGCCGCACAAAGGTGCTGTCGGCCCGGCGTACGCCGGCGAGGCGGAACTGCTGGCTGGCCGGGTCATCCGTCCGGATGTAAATCCAGCCGGTGTGTGTCGGCTGCACCGTCAGCGTGGTTTCGAGCGCCGGCGGATCAATGGTTCCATCGGCCGCGGCGTCGGTGACGGCGTGGACCTCCAGCAGTTGCCCGTCGCTGGAGTAGATGACGTCCGGCAGCAACTGCAAATCCACGGTGTCGTTCACCAGGAAGTCCGGCGAGCCGTCATCAGCGGGCTGATCGACCCGCATGGTGTGGTTCAACTCGTGGATGGATACGGAATCGATCAACGAAAGACCCTCGAGGCCCAGCGGATTAACGTGCTCGAAGGTGGCCTCGAAGTCAATAAACTGGCCTTGCAGACTCGAGGTCATCAGCCAGCGGGCCGACTTCCTGCTGTCGGGCGGGATGTCGCCCAGGTTGAGGGTCAGCGAAGGCGTGCCCGGCTGATCGCCCACCTGCGAACCGACGATGTTGAACGCGATGAGCAGACCCTTCTCGTTCTCGATGATCCTGGGCTGGGCCGTGGTAATGTGGAAATCCCTGGCCTCGCCGGCGCCGCTGTTGCTGACCATGATGCCCAGGGAGAACGGCACCGGGGGCTCGATATCAGGCGTGAAGGGATCGTCGCTGTAGACGATGCGCTCGAGGAAATAGTCCACCGTGAGGACCGGGTCCGGCAGCACGGTGATTTCGTCGGGGAAGAGCGGAATGGTCAGCAACTGCCCGTCGAGCATGTAGGCGAATACTCCGCTGACCCGATAGACGGTCGGTTCGGTCGGTGCGGCCGTATTGGTGGGAATCAAGGTCCACTCGGCCTTTCCCGAGCTCATGGGACCGAGCGATCCACCGCCGGACACATCGCCCAAGCCGGTCAGCGCCGGCGGCAGGATGCCGAACCGGTCATCGGCCGGATTGCCGTCGGCGTCTTCGATATGCAGCTCGACACTGATGGCCTCGATCGTTCTCGAATCGCTGTCGTTGAAGATTTCCAGCGTGGCCAGGAATGCGTTGCGGCTGACCACCGCCTCCTGTTCGATGCGGATTTTCACGCGGGCACAGATGCCCTCGGACGGATTGTCGAGAGCGTCCTGAAGCGCATTCACCGCGTGGTTCACGCCATCGGCCAGGTCCACGAAGCCCTCATCTTGACTGGCTTGCGCGGCCGCCGCCGCGGCATCCGCTTTCTGGTTATACACATCATGAGCGATGAAATCGGTGCTCTGGCCCGCAGGCACGTCGCCCACTTCGAAGATGTTCTGACTCCAATACTCGACGCTGCGATTCCAGCGTTCGAGCAGGGCGCTGACGTGATCCTGCGTGAGCGGGCCGGCCAGGGGCAGGGTCCGCAATTGAGCTTCCTCGTCCGCGGTAACGGTCGCTGCGCCGTCGCTGGATTCACCGGCCGCGCCCAGGAATGCGCTGATCCAGGCTTGATGGATGGTCACATCCGACGGGTCAGTTCTGACCCAAACCGGATCGCCGAAGAAATAGGACCAGAAATCGAGAATAGTCAACACGCGCTGCACCTGGAGATCCAGGTAGGCGGCCGCCACGGCCGTGCCGGGCGAGCCATTCGCCGCGGCCGATTCACCCGTCAACGCCTTGTAGATGGCCAATCCTCGATCGATGTCTCCGGGCGGAGCGCTCCCGGGGGTGGTTCCATCGCATTGTGGCAACTGGGACAGGCACAGGCCGAATCCAAGTAAACCTCCGACCGGCCCGCCCAGGCATCCCAGCGCGGCCCCGATCCCGCTGGTCACGCACGAGCCGAAGCTTTGCGTTGCGCAGCTCTTGATGGTGGAGGCCACGCTGAACGTGCACCCGGCCGGGCCGGGAATGGCCCCCAGCAGGCATTCGGCCAAGGCTGCCGCGCGGTCGAAGTCGCACGGATCGCAGGGCTTCTTCGTGGTGGGAACGGGATCAAAGCTGATGACCCCGCCGCCACCGCCGCCGCCCGCCAGGCCGCCGCCTCCTCCCGGCGAGCCGACCGGGCAGGATCTCGCCTGCGTCATGCTGACCGGGACCCCGTAGGTTCGCTTCGTACCGCAGACCAGATCCCACAACGCTTGAGCCACGGGGTTGTCGCATCCGCCGGATGCGGCGCGACGCGATTTCACTTGAACCTGGCCCGCACAAAGCTTGTCATGGAAGCGGACCGGCACCACGATGGATGTACGCGCGGGCAGGTCCCCGAACTCCGTGACCAGAGGCGTCAGCTCCCAACGGCTGCTGCTGGCGACGTTGAATCTGAGGTCCTCGGCCGTGATGAGTCCATGATTGGTGATGGTGAAGTCGATCTGGGCGTCGCAGGCGAGCGTGTCGAGATCGACGTGGGCCGGCTCGATGGTGACCACGGGCGCGGGCACATGAGTCTCGAAGGTGGCATCGATGGTGAGGCGGTAGACATCGGGGATGGTCGTGGGGGTGACGTTCCAGTTGTAACGGACCACTTCGCGCGGCAGGAACGGGCGAATGGTTTTCTCGCGACCGGCCGCCACGAGCACTGTGCCCGAGGCGCTCTGATGATCGGGGGCAGAGACCTCGAAGCGATAGTACGCCTCCGTAAGATCCGGGAAGACGACGCCATCGGCGCCGGTCACGCCGCTGGCGACCTCGGCGCCGGTGTCGGGATTCTTCAGGATCACCGTGGCGCCGGTCACGGGCGGATTACCTTCGCCGTAGTAGGTGAACTCGTCCTCGGCGATCACGCGCAGATCGCCCTTGGCGTCGCTGATAGCGGTGAAGCTATAGGGAATGGTCAGCGAAACCACGCCCGTGTGGCCGACCACGATCGTGCCGGTGTACGTCCCCAGGACCAGGTCATCGGCGGGCAGGAGCTGGAACTCGAGGTTAGTAGATTCACCGGGGGCCAGGGATTCGATGGGATCAGGCGAAACGACGCTGAGCCACGGTCTGTCGGGAATCTGCACGTCGAGCGAGCCGGTCGGCGAGCCGCCTGTGTTGGTCAGGACGCAATGGACGATGGTCTGCTGGCCGCGAACCATGCCGGCGGCGAGTTGGGGCGGGTCGCTCTGCAAGACCGGTTGCGGCGGACGGACGGCCAAATCCAGCGTGTGCGAAGTGGTTGCATTCTGGGCACTGGTGAAGACCAGCGGGATGGCGGCCTGTATCTGTGCCGCGCCGGTGGAGGTCACGGTATAGCTGACCTCGACTTCCTGGAGCGGTGCGAGCGTGTCCGGAGCGGTGATTTGCACGTCCACATCAGCGGGGAGGTTCTGAGCCATGGCCGTGATACCGGCCAAGGGGGTGTCGCCGAGATTGCGCAATGTGAATTGGCTCTGCCCCTGTCCACCCGGTGGGACCGTGAGACTGCTGTTCTGCGGGTTCGCACGCATGCCCACGAGAATGAACGTATCCTGCGTGGAGTCCGTTGGAATGCCCGGATGATCGGCGCCCACTTCGTAGAAACCGGCCTCGGTGGGCAGTGGTTGGAAGAGGGCCTGAAAATCCCCTTGAGCATCGCTCAGCGCAGAGATCACGCGGCGGGTGCCCTGCACGCGCACGCGAATCGTGACCTGTGCGTTCGGCGCGGGGTCGCCGTTGCCGACCTTGAACGCATGGCCGGTGAACAGGACGGGTGTGCCGGCCGGCGCCGTCCCCACATCCGCTGAGACGGTCGCGGTATACGTCACGGGAACGGTGAGCAACCAGGTTTCGGCGTCGCTGCCGGATTCGTTAGTGGCCTGGATGGTGACGCTGTAGGGCGTAGCTGATCCCTTGGGAGAGTTCCAGGAGACGACGCCGGTGGCAGGATCAATAGTCATGCCGGCCGGCCCATTCACCAGCGACCAGACCACCGGCGGGGCGCCTTGCGTCAATCCCGGTGTCGGGCCGGTGTAGGCCGCCAATTCCGGCGTTGAGCCGTCGGGTATATCGGCGATGATCGGTGGCGGAGGCTTCACCGTGAGCTGCCAGCTTTCTTGATCGCTGCCCGCGGCATTGGCGGCTTCGACGGTGATGGTATAAGGGGAACCGGCCGGTGAGACGTTCGGCCAGGTGATCACACCGGTGTTGGGGTCGATGGTCATGCCGACAGGGGGGGCGATCAGTGTCCAGGTGATCGGTGGCGTTCCCTGGGTGAGCGTTGGAGCGGCTCGAGTATAGACCTGCGTTTCCAGGGCCGTACCGTCGGAGATCGGGGCGATGACCGGGGGCCGAATCACCGTGAGCAGCCAGGTTTCCTCTGTGCTGCCGGCCACGTTGCTCGCCCCGATGGTGATCGTGTAGGGGCTGCCGTTGGGTGAGGCGTTGGCCCAGCTCACGACGCCGGTGGCGGGATCAATACTCATGTCGTCGGGTCCGGTGACCAGAGACCAGGTGATGGGCGGGGTGCCCTGCGTCAGTACGGGCGTGGGGCCCGTGTAAGCGGTGCCTTCGATCACGGTATCGTTCGGCAGGCCGGTAACCGCGGGCACCACAATCTCCCGCGGCGTCGAGAAGCACAGGCTGTCCATGGCGGAGGTGTCGTCGCCCTGCCCCAGGTTGACTACCACGCGAGCGATGGCCGGGTTTTCGATGGTGACTTGCTCCCGGGAGGCGCCGCCACCGTGATAAGAGGCCGTGAACAGCACGTTGTCGTCCAGGTCGTAGGCCGTAACCGTGCTGCCGGTCGCTTCGGCGTCGATGATGTAATAGGAGAAGATGTCGGTCGTTGCGGGCGTACCGGTGCCCGGAAGCACGAAGGTGAACTCGACGATGCCCGGATCGACGGGCGAAGCATTCGGATCCGCGAACACGCGGTCGGGCGTCACCGGTACGAAGGACAACGGGAACGCATCGGTGATCTGTACATCGCCGCTGGTCACGTTGACCAACAGGCCGCGGTCGCGGTATTG
>BTUC01000461.1:0-5818 GCA_045863575.1 Phycisphaerae bacterium | reverse complement strand
GCCCGATTTCCTCCTGGACGGTGGCCACCGAGTAGAGGGCGCACTTGATCCGGCGCTCCTTCGCCAGCCGCAGCGCCTCCATAACTACGAATGCGCCGACCTTGTTGTCCAGCCCGGGGGAGGCGATGAGATCGTCGCCCAATCGCTCGAGGCCCAACCGATAGGTGACCGGATCGGCGATGGAGACGCGTTTCAGCGCCTCCGCCTTCGAGGGGGCGCCGATGTCGATCCACAGATCCTGGAACTCGATCTTGGCCTGGTTGCGCTCCTCCTGCTTCATCAGATGAATTGGCTTTCGGCCGATCACCCCGGGGACCGGTCCCTTCCTGGAGTGGACGGTGACGGCCGACCCGGGCAGAACCGTGGCGTCGATGCCGCCCACGGCGCTGAAATAGATGTAACCCTCATCGGCAACGTGCCGGACCATGAGGCCGATCTGGTCGTAGTGCCCGGCCAGCATGACGCGCGGCTTGCCCTTGGGATTGAGGCCCACGATGGTATTGCCATGGACGTCAGTGGTGATCTCGTCCGCAAAGGGTTTCATCCGCTTGCGGATGATCCGACCGACCGGCTGCTCGAAGCCGGAGACGGAGGGGGTCTCTTCCATGGTCTTAAGAAACTTGAATGACTCGTCGCGCATCAGGCTTCCTTTCGGTGTTATCAGCTTTCAGCAATCAGCGATCAGCAATCAGCGGTCAGCTCAGGCCGCTGCATGCCTGGAGAAGTTGTGCCCCTTTAGGTCCCCAGTTCCGCAGCGACCGGCCTCCGTGCCGGCCGTTTCCCTCGAAGAACGGCCGGCCGGCTCATGGCCTTTCCAGGTGAATGTTCTTGTTGTCGGCTTCGTCTTTTCCGGCCATCGAGTAACCGTCGCTCTGACGCTGATGGTTTACCTTGAGCTTCTGACGATAAAGGTTCAGCACGTCCTCGGCATCCAGGCCGACGCACTGGGCCAGGCTGATCCAGAAGAACAGCAGATCGATCACTTCAACCCGTGCGTTCTGCAAATCGTGCAGCAGGAATCGTTTACCCTCCTTGGCCTCCTGGCACCAATGTTTCCAGTAGGTACAGTCGCGAAGCTCCTCGAGCTCGTTGCTCACGGCCGCCAGGTAATTGTTCAACCAGACCCCGGCCTGCTGAGGGTCGAAATGGTGCTTGAGGGCGGCGGTGTCAAAGCCGACCCGCCGATTGAGTTCCGCTTGCAGCTCGAAGAGCTCCTGCAACACGACTGGCTCCTTGCACAATGATCCGTTCGGGTCCGAGGGGCGGATCATACGGCATGGCCGGGGCCTGCTCAAACTTGGGGACGAATGCCTGGCTTCAGCCCGATTTACGTGGACCTCAACTGTCTTCAATGGCTATACTTGAAACGGAGAAATAGAAGCGAGGTTTGGGCCATGTTAACTCTTGATCGTCCACCCATGGATCTGACTGACCAGGGGGGCTGGATCGGTCCAGCGCCCTGGATTGTGGTCGCACCTCCAGGGCCTCAAGCCCTGCAAGCGGTGGCGCGCGACCGCCGCGTGACCTCGCCCTCCAACAGCCGTCCCTACCCGCTGGTGGTCCGCCGCGGCAGCGGCTCCATCGTCGAGGATGTCGACGGCAACCGCTATCTTGACTTCACGGCCGGCATCGCCGTCTGCTCCACCGGCCATTGTCATCCCCACGTGGTCCGAGCCATCGAGCAGCAGGCGCGGCATCTCATCCACATCTGTGGCAGTGACTTCTACTACGAACCGATGATTGCCCTGGCTGAAAAGCTCGCCAAGCTCGCGCCAGGCGATGCTCCTAAGCGGGTCCTGTTCACCAACAGCGGGGCTGAATGTGTGGAGGCGGCCATCAAGCTGGCCCGCCACCATACGCGGCGCAAAACCATCATCGCTTTCCTGGGGGCCTTCCATGGCAGGACCATGGGCGCCCTCTCACTGACCGCCAGCAAAGTCCGTCAGAAGGAACGGTTTGGACCGCTCGTACCCATGGTGGAACACGTTCCCTACGGCGACCTCCGGGCCATCGAGCGCGATGTTTTCGAGCGGATTGCATCGCCGGAAGAAGTGGCGGCGATTTTTGTTGAACCGCTGCTGGGCGAAGGGGGATATCTTGTTCCGCCGCCCGAATTCCTGCCCGGGCTGCGGCGGCTGTGCGATGAGCACGGTATTCTGCTGGTGCTCGACGAAATTCAGACGGGGATGGGTCGGACCGGCCGCATGTTCTGCTGCGAGCACTTCGGCGTCGCTCCCGATATTCTCCTGCTGGCCAAGGGAATTGCCAGCGGTATGCCGCTGGGGGCGGTCGTGGCGCGTGAGGCCATCATGGACTGGCCGCAGGGTGCGCAGGGCTCCACGTTCGGCGGCAATCCCGTGAGCTGTGCGGCCGCCCTGGCGACGATCGAACTGCTCGAAAAGCAGTTCGTATCCAATGCGGCCGGCCTGAACGGGTTGGCCATGGACAAGCTCGAGCACATCGCGAGGCATCGCCGGCACATTGCGCTGCCCCGGGGCATGGGGCTCATGCTGGCTGTGGATGTGGTCCGGAACCGGGGCCGCGACCTCGATCCCGCGTTGCGGGACCGTATCATTCAAGAGGCATTCAGCCGGGGACTGCTGCTGCTGGGCTGCGGCGAAGCGGGCATTCGCTTCACACCGCCACTGTGCATCAATCGCGTCCAGCTCGAGGTCGGACTGGATGTCTTCGACGAGGCCGTGGCTACCGTCGCAGGCTGAAGGGAGCGACCCACGCTTGCCGCTGGGGTGCGGCATACTCCACCATGGCCAGCGTACCAGATTCTCGATGTTGATCCAGGGAAACGCATATGTCGGCCACTACCGTAGTAACAGGATTGCTGGATCGGCTCTGGGATCACTACTGCGGGCGCGTTGAGTACGCCCGGCAATACCGCGATCTGGTGCTGGCCAGGGGCGGGAGAGTGGTGAACGATCACATTGCCTTCAGAACCTTTAACGCACCCACCGGAGAGCTGCCGCCTGGGATCACGGCTTTGTCGCGCATGCTGGAGCCGCTGGGTTACACGTCCGCCGGCGAGTACGAGTTCCCTGATAAATACCTGAACGCCCGCCACTTCGAGCATGCAGATCCGCTTCTGCCCAAGGTTTTCGTGAGCCAACTCGAAGTCGGACGGCTTCCGGACGACGCGGCCCAGGCGATCCGGCAGGTGGTCGGCGCGGCCGTCGATCGGCTGGATTCCGCAACCCTGACCACGCTTCAGCAAGCGGGTTCGATTTCCGCGGAGGAGCAGGCGGCCTTGATTCAGCGGTTGTTTGAGTATGTCACCACTCGCCCCTGGCCGGCCCCGCCGCGGCAGACGGTGCTGGAGGTCAATAAGGCCAGCCAGTATGCCGCGTGGACCCTGCTCCACGGCAACGACGTAAATCACTTTACGGCCTACATCAACGAGCAACAGGTGCCCGAATGGCCGGACCTCGAAGCAACCGTGGAGGGGCTCCGATCGGCCGGCATCCCCCTGAAGCCCGAAATCGAAGGCGACCCGGGAAGCAAGCTTCGCCAGACTGCCACTCAAGCCGTTGAGGAGGACGCCGAAGTCACTGAGGATGACGGAAAACCGGCACGGCTTCGGTGGTCTTACGCCTATTATGAACTGGCTGAGCGGGGCGAAGTGACCGGCCCGGACGGCCGGAGCCGGCGTTTCAACGGGTTCCTGGGCCCCCAAGCGACCAACCTTTTCGAGATGACCCGCCGCTCCTGAGTCCGGGCCCGGATCGCCCGGCACCCCTGAAACTTCGTCGGCGTCGGCGTTGTCCTATATCACGCCAACAAGTTAAGCTGGCTGGTACTGACAAGCTGGAGGATATTCGATGCAGATGCGTACAAGGTGGTTGGGTATGTCCGTGCTGGGGGCGGTGATCGCTCTGCCGGGACAGGCAGCCCCGGTCATGGATACGGACATGGTCGCCCAGGTCGTGGTCGTGCGGCTGAAGGGCGAGATCCCCGAGGCCCCGCCTGAATTCGACTTCTTCGAGTTGGAGCCATCCCGATCGCTGCACAGCATTCTGGAAAAGTTCCGCAAGATGAAAAAGGACGACAAGGTCAAGGCGGTGGTCCTGACCTTTGACAAGCCGGAGATGGGCTGGGCCCAGATGCAGGAGCTGCGTCACGCCATTTCGGATCTGCGCGCGGCCGACAAGGACGTGTATTGCTACCTTGAAGAAGCAAGCACTGGCATATATCAGTTGGCCACGGCCGCTACGCGCATATCCATGACGCCAACCGGCGAGCTGCGGCTGGTGGGGCTCTATGTCGAACAGGCCTACTTCAAGGGGCTTCTGGACAAGATCAAGGTCGAAGCGGACATCGAGCACGTGGGCGCGTACAAAGGCGCCGGGGAACCGTTCACCCAGACACATCCCAGCCCCGAGGCCCAGGAGATGATGAACTGGCTGGTGAAGGACCTGTTTGAACAGATGGTGGACACCATTGCCGAGGGGCGGCAGATTCCGGCCGACCAGGTGCGGGAACTGATCGACAAGGGCCCCTTCACCGCCCAGGAGGCCAAAGAGGCCAAGCTGATCGATGAGACCAGCTACGTGGGTGATTTCCTGTCCTCTCTCAAGAAGCGTTACGGCGAAGACCTCAAACTCGTGTTCAACTACGGCGCCAAGAAGGGCCCGGACATTGATTTCTCCAACCCGTTCGCCATTTTCAAGATCTTCGGCGAAGCCATGCAGAAGGCCCGCGCAGCCCCCAAACAGAGCATCGGCGTGGTCTACGTCGAAGGCATGATCGTCCCGGGCGAAACCGAGCGCAGCCTGTTCGGCAGCAGCGGCATGGTCGGCAGCAGCACCCTGCGAAAAGTGCTCACCAAGGCGCGGGAGGACGACAGCATCAAGGCGCTCGTGCTGCGCGTGGATTCACCCGGCGGCTCCGCGGTGGCCAGCGACATCATCTGGCATGCCGCCCGCGAGCTGGGCGAGGAGAAGCCCCTGGTGGTCTCGATGGGCAACATCGCGGCCAGCGGGGGGTATTACGTCTCCGCCGGGGCGGCTACCATCTTCGCAGACCCGGCTACGCTCACCGGCTCCATCGGCGTGGTGGGCGGCAAGATCGTCACCAAGGGTCTGTGGGATTGGCTGGGCATCAGTTTTCATGAAACCCAGATCGGTGAGAACGCCGATCTGTACACCACCAACCGGCGGTTCGACGAACGCGAACGGGAGATCATCCGCAAGTACATGAAGACGGTATACAACGAATTCACCGACCGCGTGAAGAAGGGCCGCGGAGAGCGTCTCAAGAAGGACCTCGACGAACTGGCCGGCGGCCGGGTATTCACGGGCAAGCAGGCGCTGGCCAATGGCCTCGTGGACAAGCTCGGTGGCTTGCAGGACGCGATCAAGTTCGCGGCCGCGGGAGCCAACCTCAGCGATTACGAGGTGAAGCTGCTGCCGGAGCGCAAGAACTTCTTCGATCTTCTGCTCAAGAGCCTGACCGGTGAAGAGCTGGAGGATGACGGCCTCACGCTGAGGGCAGCCGGCATCGAAGGCGCCGCCAGACTGGGCTGGACGCTGCAGACACCCGGCGTTCGCGAGATACTGCCGGCGCTGCGCGCCTTGGACCCGCAGAAGACCAGAACCGTCCTGCGCTCGCTGCTTCGCATCGAGCTGCTCGGACACGAAGGCACGCTGCTGGTCGTTCCGGGCGAGCTGACCATCCGCGATGGTGCGGCCAGGTAGACTGGATCTCAGTCCCTCTTGAGAGCCGATCTCGATAGAACGTGTGCCACTGCTCTGTGAGCTTGCTGTTACCCACATCTTCTGCCTCAGCATTCGGCAGAAGTGCCGTTTTC
>BTUC01000460.1:0-5820 GCA_045863575.1 Phycisphaerae bacterium | reverse complement strand
GTGCGTTTCGATGCCGGTGATCTTCATAGGCCTTTCTCGTTTCGGAAGGGAATGGGGCTCCAGCCGGTGACGTCTCCAGTTGGACGGTTCCTCGCGGCAACGTCCGGCACAGAGGCCGGACGCTACGGGCCAGACGCGACGGCGTTACGGGCGCGACGGAGTTCCGGCCGCGAACGTCCGGCACTTCAGGCCGGCCGCTACAGGCCAGACGCGTTGGCCGGTGGCCGCTCTCCCTTATCGGGCGGAAATGATAGCAGAAAAACGCCAACAAGCGAGATCTTCATCTTCCAGCCGGGCTTGCGTCGATATTTTATTCGGACCTTGGCGGTGAGCGCCTGTCCCAGCAGACTCGAAGGCCTGCTTGGTGTGCGACTGCTATTTCAGCAGTGTCTGTGGTAGACCGAGCGTCCGTGGTGTCCAACCACTGCTGACACAGCAGTGGCACGCGCACCAGTGGGAGGCGCGCGGCACTGGCGGCGGCCGGTGCGTTGGGGCGGGAACTGCCGGCACGGCGGCCGCTACAGACACGGAAGGTGAAGCGTTGCGGTGCAAGCGGATGGGATGGTTCCGAATCGCCCGGGGTCTCGCGGCCGTTGTACTCTTGACGTGGCCGGGCGGCGTGCGTGCCGATCCGCCGGCCTGCCTGGCGGGGTTCTACAATAGCTATCAGCCTCCGGGGATGAACGGGGCGGTCCGAGCGCTGACGGTGTTCGACGACGGCACCGGCCACGCCCTGTACGCGGCGGGGTCGTTCATCACAGCCGGTGGCCAATCGGCCGCCCGGATCGCGAGGCGCACCGCTGATGGATGGACTGCGCTGGGGACCGGCCTGGATGCTGATGTTTATGCGCTGACCCGGTTCGATGGGCGATTGGTGGCCAGTGGTTTCTTCGCGACGGCCGGCGGCAGCCCGGCGGAACGAATCGCGGCGTGGGATGGATCCGGCTGGTCAACGCTGGGCGCAGGCATGCCCGGGTCGGGCACATGGGTGATCGCGTTGGCCGTGTTCAACGACGAGTTGTACGCGGGCGGCAGCTTCACGACGGCCGGCGGAGCGACCGCGCGTTATATCGCCCGGTGGAATGGCACGGCCTGGTCCGAACCGGGCGGCGGCATGAACGGAGCCGTGCGTGCGCTGGCCGTCTGGAACGACGGAACCGGCGACGCACTGTATGCCGGCGGGAGCTTCACGACGGCCGGCGGCGAGCCGGCCAACCGGATCGCGAAGTGGAACGGCACCACCTGGATGGGCCTGGGGGAGGGCTTCAACAACAGCGTGTACAGCCTGGCGGTGTTCCAGGATCGGCTCTATGCGGGGGGCAACTTCACGTCGTCAGGCACCGCGGCCCGCAATCGCGTAGCCTGCTGGGATGGGACCGCCTGGCTGGCCGTGGGCGGTGGTCTGAACGGGGCCGTCAACGCCCTGTGCACTTATGACGCAGGGGATGGGGAAGCCCTCTACGCCGGCGGTGTCTTCACGGCATCCGGCAGCACGTCGACGAGCCGGCTTGCGACGTGGAACGGCACCACCTGGTCCGCGTTGGCGTCTGGGGTCAACAACTCCGTCCTGGCCATGCACGGCTCGGACAACGGCACCGGCCCGGCATTGTATCTGGGCGGTTTCTTCACGAACGCGGGCGGGCTCACGGTTCAGTCGATGGCCCGCTGGGGCTGCAACTTCGATCCGGACGAGGATGGCATCCGCACGGACGGCGACCTCAGCGGAGTGGCCGGCGACAACCCGTGTACGACCGGTATCGCCGTCGACTGCGATGACAACTGCCCTCTGATCGCAAACTCCGAGCAAACCGATGAGGATGGCGACGGACATGGAGACGCCTGCGATAACTGCCCGGCCATGTCCAATCCGGAGCAAGCGGACGTAGACGAGGACAACGTCGGCGATGGCTGCGACAACTGCCCCACCGTCGCCAACGTCGACCAGTGCGATGCCGATCATGACGGCGTGGGGGATGCCTGCGACGACGATAAAGATGGCGACGGCGTTCTTGATGACGGTGACCACAGCGGCGTGGCCGGCGACACGCCCTGCACGGCCGGCAACACCGTCAACTGCGACGACAACTGTCCAGACCATTACAATCCGACGCAGCTCAACGGCGACGGCGACACCTGGGGCAACGCATGCGACAACTGCCCGGCCGTTACCAATCAGACGCAGGTGGACAGCGACGGTGACGGGCGCGGCGATGCCTGCGATAATTGCCCGACGAAACCCAATGCCAACCAGGCGGACAGCGATGATGACGGCGTTGGCAACGTCTGTGATAACTGCCCCCAGCAGCCCAATTTCAGCCAGGCCGATGCCGACGGCGACGGCGTCGGCAACGCCTGCGACAACTGCCCGATCATCAGCAACCCCGGCCAGGACGACGACGACGGCGATGGCCGCGGGAATGTCTGTGACACCTGCGTGAGCGTGAGCAACGCCGGCCAGGAAGATGGCGACGGCGACGGCCGCGGCGACGCCTGCGACAACTGCCCGGCCATTCCGAACGCCGACCAGTTGGACTCGGATGGCGACGGCCAGGGCAATGCCTGCGACAACTGCCCGGCCGCGGCCAATCCGGAACAGGAAGACGAAGATGGCGACGGGCGCGGCGATGCCTGCGACAACTGTCCCACGCTCGCGAATCCGGACCAGGCGGATACCGACGGCGATGGGCGCGGCAATGTGTGCGACAACTGCGTGAAGCAGGCCAACCCGTCGCAGCAGGACTCAGATGGTGATGGTCTGGGCGATGCCTGCGACAACTGCCCTCAACTGGACAACCTTGATCAGAAGGACCAGGACCAGGATGGGGTGGGCGACGCCTGTGACAACTGCCCGCAGGCACCCAATCCGACCCAGGCGGACCCTGATGGCGATCTCCTGGGCAGCGCGTGCGACAACTGTCCGTTAGTGGCCAACACCGATCAGACGAACAGCGACGGTGATCCCCTGGGCGATGCCTGCGACAATTGTCCGCTGATCGACAACCCGCAGCAGACGGACACCGACGGCGACGGGCGCGGCGATGCGTGCGATAACTGCGCCGCGCGCCACAATCCCGACCAAGCCAACCGCGATACCGATGCGCTCGGCGACGCCTGCGACAACTGCCCGCTGATAGACAACCCCGGTCAGGAGGACGCTGACGACGATGGTGTCGGCGATGCCTGCGATAACTGCCCGCAGCAGGCCAATTATCGACAGACCGACAGCGATGGGGATGGCGACGGCGACGCCTGCGATCCGGACGACGACAATGATGGCATCCCGGACGACGGTGACCCGGACAACCAGACCCCCTGCTCGGCAGGACAGACGACGGATTGCGACGACAACTGCCGCGTGACGGCTAACCCGGATCAGCAGGACGCCGACACGGACGGCGTCGGTGATGCCTGCGATCTTTGCCCCGGCACGTCGGCGGGCAGGTTGGTCACGGTGTACGGATGCCCCTGCCGGCCGATCTCGATGGGGACGAAGACGTGGACCAGGCGGACTACGTGCGCTTCGCGGATTGCCGAACCGGCGCGGCTGTTGGTCCGCCGACGGCCGGATGCGAAGCCGCCGACCTGGACCACGACGGGGACGTGGACCAGGCCGACTTCGGACTTCTGCAGCGGTGCTTCAGCGGGAGCGATGTGTCTCCAGATCCCACCTGCGCTTCCTGAAAGCCGGGGCATGGGTCATCCACCTTGACAAGGCCGGCGATCTGCCCGAAAACCCACGGACAGATTCTTCGAGCCTGTCCCGTCAGGCCCCAGGCGGCACCGGTTCTCGACCCGTGTACACCGGTCGGAAACCGAGGCCACGCCCGAGAGGGACAGGCTCTAACGTCGCGGAGATCACCTGAATGGTTCGCGCCTCGTTCTACATCCCGTGCTTTGTAAGTCTGCTGTTTTCGGCTGGCGCCGCGTACGCCGAGGGCGGCGGAGGGCTGGTCAACGCCGGCTTCGAGGCTCCGCAGCCGGATGGCTCGCCCGAAGGCTGGACCGTGCTGACCGGCCTGGATCCGCACAAGTATGGCCCGCCGGAGTACAAGCACAGCTTCGATGCGATCAAACCGGTCGTCGCCGACGGCGGCTATCGCTCGGCCAAGAGCCTGGCCTTCCCGGCGACGGGCACGTGGATGTGTCCCGTGTTCACGCAGAGCAACGGAGACGGCAAGCAGATCGACGGGCGCGTGCTGGGCAAGGCCGCCGTCTACCAGACCGTGCAGCTACCCGCGGGCACGTACCGCTTCTCGGCCTGGTTGCGCACGGCGCAGGGCCACCTGTACGCAGCGGCTTTCAGCCTGGGCGTGAGCCGCGGATCTTCGGCTCGGTATGCCCATGACGATTCCACGGGCATACAGTGGACCGCTCGCGACCTGGCCTGGAAGCGCTCCCATCTACGAGACGTCCAAGTACGCGGGGAGTGGGCGCGGTATGCAACTGAGCCGTTTACGCTGGAGGAGGCGCAACCGGTCACCGTATGGATCCGCTTCAACTACGCCAACGAGAACCAGATGCAGGCCCGCTGGGAGGTGGATAACACGGCCATCACTCGCGTAGCCGAATCAAGCGCGGACGCCGCGCAGCCAATGCACCAGCCCTGTGCGCCCCCGTCGGACACCTTGCGCTGGCAGGTGTTCCCTGGAGATCTTGAAACAGGATTGATCGATGCCGGTCGCTCGTCGCTGGTGGAAGCTGGCAAGGTGCGGATTTTTCGCCAGGCGCGGGAAATTCCGGCCGGAACGGCCGTGCGCTATCAGTGGACGCCCGAATTCCCCACCCGCACCGTCGCCGTCACCCTGACCAGTTCGGGCGACTACCGTCTGAATCTGCCGGGCGGCAGCATCAAATCGAGCGGCGGCACACCCGACGCTCCCGTGACGCGTGAATGGGTCGTCGAACTGTCTGATGAAGCCAGGCGCACCAAGCGGGTGTCCTTCGGGGCGGCCGGCGATGCACCCGCCCGGCTCTTCGAGCTGGAAATTGCTTCCCGACCGCGGACCTATACCCGGCTGATGCGCGTGGAAGTCGACACGGTGGCGGTCCGCTGGTGCACGGGATATTGGGATGCCACCTCGCGAGAGTACGCCGGCGGCAGCATCCGCACCGAGGGGGTTCGACCGGTCAGTCCGCTGGGGCCGACGGGGAGGTGGACGCTGAGCTTCGACCATGCCCCGACGTCCGGCCACCGTTACTGGCTGATCCACGGTCTGATCGGTGGAACCGGCCGTATCGACGTAGGCAGCGACGGACTCGTGGACTGGGTGGCCGAATCGAAGGGCGAGGAGATCGTCAACTTCGACGTCACCGAGCTGCTGCGCGAGGGAGAGAATCAGGTCACGCTCGAGGCGGAGGGAGGCGAGCATGACTTCGCCGCTTTGATCGAGACCTGCCCCCGGCCATTGGATCCCACATCGGTGCAGTTGGCATTTGCGGGTGACGCACTCGCTGAGCGGTTGAACCGCGTCATGGATAACACCTGGTTCTGGCTTCGCGAGCTGCACTATGAGCCGAGTGGCTTTGTGGACGCGTCCGTGCCGCGAGGCCATTGGTTCAGCCAGTATTGGCCGGTGGACATCGCCTTCGCACTTCGCGAATGGGACCGCTGGGGCCATCACGATGAAAGCGTGAGAATCGCATCGCTGGTCAGTGGCCGCGGCTGGCATGGGCACGAGTCCAACCGCTCCGGCGGCGCCGACAACACCGGCGGCAACATCCTGGCCCGTGAGCTCTGCGAGATCATCCGGCGGAGCGGTTTTGACCCCAAGGTGCGCGACGCGCTCTCCATGGGTGCGGGCGAGGTGCTGGTGGTGCGCG
>BTUC01000459.1:0-5867 GCA_045863575.1 Phycisphaerae bacterium | reverse complement strand
CAATCATCCCCATGCTCAACGTGGACAGGATGACGAAAAATGCCGTGAACAGCGCCACCGTCGATATGATCAGCAGCACGAACTGCGTCTGGCGCTCGGCCGCTTCGATCTGCTTCAGTTTGGCCTGGGCAGAGCTGACCACCGCCCGCGCGGCGCGGTATTCCCGCGCCACCAGCGATCGTACCCGCGCCGTGGTGGAGGCCAGCGCGCCCACCGAGGAATCCTTGAGGATCATGTCGATCCGGGTGACCTCCGGCGAAGGCGAGTCCTTTCCCGTGAGCTGCTGAATGGGCCCGAGCATGGCGATGGCGACGGGCTTCTGCTTCTTGGCCACGCGTCGCATATCGATCAGGCCTGCAACCTCGAAGATGCCCTGGCGCTCCTGCACCGGCGCGGTGACGCCGGTGGTCACGTTCTGCAACAGGATCCGATCGCCCAGCCCGATCCCGAGGGCTTCGGCCATGTCCCGATCCACGACGATGGCGTCGGTGTCACCCGGGCGCAGCATGCGGCCCGTGATGCTCCGCTCGTCGTACGGCCGAAAGGCCTCCTCGGTCACCGGATCGATGCCCACGGCCTCGATGGCCACACCGTTCGAATCCACCACCGGTCGGGACGCAGGACCGACCAGACTGAGCACCTGCTCGCGTACGGAGGGCACTGCATCACCCGGCGCCGGCCGCGTCGCGGCTGCGGCCGGTCGCGTGGGCGCCCCCTGAAGCGTGAACAGCTTCATGCCGTGTTTCACCCGCGCGGTGACAGCGGCCACGTTGGGGTCCGCCGCGACCTCCTCGGCGATCTGCTGGGGGATCGAGCCGTACATGCCGTACATCGACTCGACGGAGAGATGGCTGCGGCCGATCCAGAACCACACCTGGTCTTGCAGGGCCAGCCGCACGGACTCATACGCGCAGGTTACCCACACGACCACGCCCACGCCCAGGGCGATGGCCGCCAGCGCGCCGGCCGTCCGGCCTTTCTTAACCCGCCAGTTGCGTATACCGAGCTGCGACCAGTGCCGCATCACCGGGCTCCACCTTGTCGATCCGGCCGACGATCCGGCCATCCTTGAGCACGTAGGATTCGTCGGCGTAGGAGGCGGCCGCCGGCTCGTGCGTCACCATCAGTACCGTTTTGCCCAGCTCGTGGGCCAGTCGCCGCAGCAGCTTCCAGATTTCCACCGCGTGCATGGAGTCGAGATTGCCGGTCGGCTCGTCGGCCAGCACCAGGGCTGGATCGTTGAGCAGCGCCCGGGCGATGGCCACGCGCTGCTGCTCGCCGCCGGACATGGCCTGCGGGCGGTGCCTCGCCCGGTGCTCCAGATGAACCATGCGGATTACTTCGTCGACGCGTGGCTCGATCTCGTCGGCCGCCGCTCCGTCCACCAGCAGCGGGACGGCCACGTTCTCGGCGGCGGTCAAGGTCGGCAGGAGGTTGTAGGCCTGAAAGATGATGCCCATGCGCCGCCTCCGGAACAGCGTCCGCTGCCGGTCGGACATTCCGGTGAGGTTCTGGCCTTCGACGAGCACACGGCCGGACTCGGGCAGGTCCAGTCCGCCGGCCAGGTGCAGCAGCGTGCTCTTGCCCGAGCCGCTGGCGCCCATGATGGCGATAAGACGGCCGGCGCTGACCGCCAGCGAGACACCGGCCAGCGCGTGGATTACCTCATCGCCCAGGCGGTACGTCTTCTTCAGGTCGACGACTTCGAGCACCGCCGCCGGCGGCGGCTGGGCCGCGGCGGGCTGAATTTCAGATTGCAGATCCATGGTCTCGCTCATGTCCTTCCGCGGCACTTGGTAAGCAGGGCCGCAGAGTGTTTCACGGTGCGGAATGGGCTTCCAGCCCGTCTTTGACCGGCCAGATACCGGTCCCCACACCATGATGGTTTCTGCGTTCCCGGTTCGCCCCCCCGAGTATATGCCGTATTGTCCTGCCGTCACGCCGGCCTGTCGCTGGTCCTGGTCGTCAACGGGGGGTACACTCTGCCCTGGGAGGTTCGCCGTGAAGCTCGTAATCACCGCCGATCTTCACTACGACATCACCCGCAGCCGGGAGCCTGCCCGAGCCATCGCCGACGAGATCTGCTCGCTGTCCGCCGATGTCCTGCTCGTCCTGGGCGACATCGCCGGCCGGGATCTGGCGATTGTACGGGAAGCGTTGGGGCTTTTCGACCGGTTCCGCGGGCGCAAGCTCTTCGTGGCCGGCAATCACGACGTCTGGACCGAGCCGGGGGGCGATTCGCTGGCGCGTTTCGACACGCTGCTGCCGGCACTTTGCCGTGAAGCCGGTTTTCATCCGCTGGACGTGGAACCGCTGCTCATCGATGACGTCGGCCTGGTGGGCAGCATGGGCTGGTACGACTACAGTTTCCGCCCCCAGCAGTTGGGCATCCCGCTGCGCTTTTACGAAGAGAAAGTGGCCCCCGGCGCGGCCTGCCGGCTGGAGCGTTATGCGCACCTGGTGGCCGACCGGTCGGACATCCCGGAGGCGGCCCTGGGCATGGGCACCCGCTGGATGGACGGCGAGCACGTGCGCCTGGGCATGAGCGACACGGCCTTTTGCGCGCGGCTGCTGGACCGCTTCCGGCAGAACCTGGCGGCCATGGCCCAGTGCTCGCAGCGGATCATCGCGGCCACGCACCACGTGCCGTTCCGCGAGCTCGTGCCCTTCAACGCCAACCCCGGCTGGGCGTTCGCCGGCGCATTCCTGGGCAGCGAGGCGTTCGGCGAGGCCCTGCTCGCCGAACCCAAGGTTACCCACGCCTACTGCGGCCACAGCCACTCCCCCGGCCACCTGCGCCGCGGCTACTTCCAATGCATCAACGTCGGATGCACGTACGTGGCCAAGCGGTACGAGATTCTGGAGATCTGAATCATCCTTAAACCACCGTGCCGCGTCTCGCTTCGACCTGATCGTTCGGCATTCCCCCATCACGTCCGAGAATGTGCCCCGACGCTGGTCGCAGACGGCATCGCGTCAGGCGGGCGGCAACAATTTCCACTGTTGAAGGAACTGGAGCACGGTAAGCCCTCAATTGCTACCTGTATCTGGTCGAGTATGGAGGATGACACCACCTGCGGTCGAGATTCAGGTGGGGTCCAGCGACCGATGAACGACCAACAGGGCACTGGAAAATCCGGTCATGGCGCAGATCAGCCGCAAGATTCTATTCGTCGACGACGAACCCAATCTTCTCGCCGGCGTCCAGCGACAACTCCGGCGCCATTTCAAGGTGCTTACTGCTGAAAGCGGGCGAGAAGGCCTGGAGTTGCTGGAGCAACAGGGTCCTGTCGCCGTCGTCGTTGCCGACTTCAACATGCCGGAAATGAACGGTGTGGCTTTCCTGCACGCGGTGCACGAGCGCTCTCCCGATACCGTGGCCGTCATGTTGACCGGTTGGACGGATTTGAGCGTGGCCGTCGCCGCCCTCCACGAAGGGCATGTTTTCAGGTTTCTGAATAAGCCGTGTCCGACGGAACTTCTGCATCAAACCCTCGAAGACTGCCTCGAACAGTATCGCCTGACCGTCTCCGAGCGGATGCTGACCGCCGAGTTGAACCATGCCAACATCGAACTGAACCGCGCCAACGAGGAACTGCGCCTGCTCAACCAGGAGCTGGAGCATCGGGTTGCCGCGCGGACGGCGACCATACGTCGCCTGCACCAGTTCGTATCAAGCCTGAATGCGCTCGATAGCCTCGATGAGATCGGCGAGCTGGTCGTGTCCACGACGGTCGAAATGCTGCAAAGCCGGCGCGTCTCGCTCATGTTGCCGGACGCGAGCGGCGAGTACCTGCGGATCGGCGCCGCAAAGGGAATGAACGCGGAGATCATTCAGCGCGCGCGGATTCCGATCGGCTCGTCCATCGCCGGCCGGGTCTTCGCCTCGTCGACCAGCATCGTGGTCAACGACGCGAGCGAGCTCGCCCAGCACCCGGACCGGTACGACTCGGCTCAGTTTGCCAGTGTGCCGCTGGCGTTGGTCTCGGTGGCGGCCCCCAGCGGCCCGGTCGGCGTTCTGAACGTCTGCGAGCCGCTGGAACGTGCCGTCTACGACCCCGAGCGCCTCGCCAGCCTGAGGGCCATTGCCGAAGCCGCCGCCATCGCCATATCGAATCAGCTTCACCGGCAGGAGCGCGACCACGCTCGCGATACCATCATCCTCACGCTGGCCAGGCTGACCGAGCATCGGGATTTTGAAACCGGAGCGCACCTGGAGCGCGTCCAGGTTTATTGTCGCCTGCTGGCCGAAGCCCTCGCGGAAACTCCCAAGCACGCCCCGGTGGTTACGAAAACATTCATCGACAGCCTGGTTCGCTCGGCGCCGCTCCACGACATCGGCAAGGTCGGGGTCCCCGATCGGATCCTGCTGAAGCCCGGAAAGTTGTCTCCCGAGGAATTCGCGGAGATGACGCAGCACAGCGAGATCGGTTGTGCGACCCTGCGGGAGGCCGGGCTGCAAGGTCGCAGACACCCTTTCCTGCAGATGGCGGTGGAGGTCGCCCGCCATCACCACGAGAAGTTCGACGGAACCGGCTATCCCGACGGCCTGGCCGGCGAGGCCATCCCGCTGTCCGCCCGGATCGTCGCGCTGGCCGACGTGTACGATGCCCTCACCTCCAAACGGATCTACAAGCCCGCCATTCCGCACGAGCAGGCCGCCACCATCATCCGGCAGGAGAGCGGGACGCATTTTGATCCCGACGTGGTGGAGGCCTTTGTCCGCCGCAGCGAGGAGTTCGGCAGGATTGCGGCCGAGCACCAAACGATGGCCCAGGCCCATCCCGGCGAGCCGGAGGCTGCCCTCACCTGTGCGGACTGAGGCGTGCCGCGCCGCGGCGGCTTGGAAGTGCCGGGTCGACAGTCGCCGCACTGCGCGATCAAGTACCCACTCAAGAGCCTATCCCAGTAGGGTGTGGCACCGGTTTCCAAGCGGTGTATATAGGTTGAAAGCCTGTGCCGCCCGGGGCCTGGTGGGCTAGGCTCCAAGCACACACCATCCTTTCCGCCCGCGTGCGGGCGAGACGATGTCCATGCATCACGGTATCCGTGATCTCGCGGCTGGCGGATGCCCCCAAATGCCCCGAATGCCCCTGGCCCGGAAACCCCGGCGCGGGACCGGAGCCCCCCGCAGGGGCCACCGGCGTCCGATGTCCTGGCGGAGCCCCGGGAAGGGCGATAGAAGGTAGCCCAGGGCGAAGACGGGCACCAGCCCGCCGCAGCCCTGGGGTACCGGCATCCAAGCTCCCCCTCGAGCCCCGGAGGGGCGGCAGAATCGCGCCCGCTCTGGCTCGCACGTGGTTCGTTTGCACGATCATGCCCGATCAGTTCTTTCGCCCCCTGCGGAGCTTTGACACGTGTGGCCGCGCGTCCACACTCCCCGGGCCGAACGCCCGGGGCGACCATCTGAAGCCCCGTTCGGGGCTGGCGCCGGAGGCCCCCCGGCGCGGCGGATTTCCGCTTCTCCACTGCGTCGATTGCCCGCCTGAGGCAAACGAGGGACCGGCACGAACCGGGGTCAAGGATGACCTGCAGGCTCAGGGACAATACCTCGTTAATTCCCCAAGGAGGCAACAATCCTGTGGTAGCTTGTTTCGCCATTTGCGGTTCATCCCCGCCGTGTGGAGGAGGAAGATGGTGTTACGTTGCCGGACTTGATATGATGGGCGAGGTAAGGCCAGGAGGCTAAGAATGGATCACGCGGTGAAGAGGAACTGCCGCTGGGGCCCGGGATACAATAGGATCGAGCGCAGCCGAGCCAACGCCGGTATCCAGTGCCATTCGGGACTGCCATTGGGACAGGCACCTATTACAACCTCCGGCAGGAGTGTATAGAGGGCATTGTACCTTGAGGCCGTCGCTCTGAC
>BTUC01000458.1:0-5877 GCA_045863575.1 Phycisphaerae bacterium | reverse complement strand
TGACCACGCGCTGGTCGGGATCATTCTCCTTGGTGGCCTGGGTCCAGAAGGCCAGGAAATCGCCGGTCGGTGTCGGCGTAACCAGGAAATGCTGGTTGGCGCCATCGGGCCCGTCGTGTTTCTCGGGCACATAGACTACGAAGTCAGGCTGGCTGACCATTGCCTCGCGCAGATTGTCGGCGATGGTGGAGGCGCCGGCCGCCCCGAGGCAGACCAGATAAATGGTGGTACCGCTGACCCATCGACCCATGGCCCATGCCCTCTTTCAAGTGAAAAGTTAGCCGGATCGATTAAACCCCAAATCGGCCGCCGACGCAAAGCAGAGCTTGCTCGGCCGGCGGCGTGACCCCCGCGTCGGGCGAGCTTACAATGCTCCCCCGGTTGGCCGGGGTCTGAAGGACAGGAACATGGCTTCCGTAGAGAATGAGCGCATGGTCGGCGATCTGCTGGCGCCCGACATCGTGGAGATGCTCGAGGCCCGCCAGATCGGTCTCGTCCGCGCCGCCCTCTCCGAGCTCATGGATCCCGAAATTGCCGACGTGCTCATTGCCCTCCCGCCTCACCAGCGGGCCATGGCTTTCCGGCTGCTGCCGCGGGCCCGGGCAGCGGACGTGTTTACCTTCCTGCCGCCCGAGGAGCAGGAGCAGCTCCTGGCCGAGCTGACCAACGAACAACTCGCCCAGGTCTTTGACGAAATGGATCCGGACGATCGGGCCGACCTCTTCGAGGAGATGCCCGGGCCGATCGTGGCCAAGCTGCTCGCCTTGATGAAGCCGGAGGAGCGCCGCCAGACGCAGATCATCCTGGGCTATCCGCCCGAGAGCGTCGGGCGCATCATGACTCCGGACTATGTGGCCCTGCGGCCAGAATGGACCGTGCAGCAGGCGCTCGATCACATCCGCCAGTACGGCCGGGACGCCGAGACCATCTCCACGCTGTATATCATCGACGCCACGCGCAAGTTGATCGACAACATCCGGCTGCGGCAACTCATCCTGGCCGACCCGCAGAACCCCATTCAGTCGCTGATGACCGGCCAGGTGGTGGCTCTGCGCGCCACCGATGATCGCGAAGAGGCCGTGCGCGCGATGGATCGCTATGACCAGCCTGTCCTTCCGGTGGTGGACTCCGGCGGCGTGCTGGTGGGCATCGTCACCTTCGACGACGTGGCCGATGTGGCCAAGGAAGAGGTGACCGAGGACATCCAGAAGCTCGGCGGTGTCGAGGCCCTGGAGGCGCCGTACCTGTCCACGCCCCTGCTGGAGCTGGTCCGCAAGCGCGGCCTCTGGTTATCGGTGCTGTTCCTCGCGCAGTTGCTGACTGCATCGGCCATGGGCCTGTTCGAGGCAGAGATCATCCAGGCCGTGGTGCTGGCCCTGTTCATTCCGCTGATCATCTCCAGCGGCGGCAACAGCGGTTCGCAGGCTGCGACGCTGGTGATCCGGGCTATGGCCATCCACGAGGTGGCACTGCGGGATGTGTGGAAAGTATTACGAAGAGAACTGGCCTGCGGGGCCATGCTGGGCTGCTGGCTGGGGCTGCTGGGGCTTCTACGCATTCTCGTCTGGCATTGGGCGGGCCTGGTGGATTACACGGACCATTACCATTGGCTCGGTCTCACCGTCATGATTGCGCTGGTCGGAGTGGTGATGTGGGGCACGCTGGTGGGCAGCATGCTGCCGTTCATCATCCGCCGCCTGCATCTGGACCCGGCCACCGTCTCCGCGCCGTTCGTGGCCACGCTCGTCGACGTGACCGGCCTGATCATATACTTCACGACCGCCCTGCTGATGCTGTCCGGGAAGCTGCTGTGAGCGGGTGGATCAAGGCAGAGAGTGGGAAAGTACGAGGTGGTAAAGTGAGAAGGGATGCGCCTGCCCGGCTCTGCGAGTTCCGCGCCATTCTCACTTTCCCACCTGTACACCTTCCCACCTGTTGGTGACCCTGCTCCAGCCGCTCAGCTCGGCGGCAGGACCAGGGCCGGGGCGGCGCTGGTGTCGACGGCCGTCCGTGTGCGTTTCTTGCGCCCCGCGGACTCAGGGGCGGAATCATCCGCCTGACTGGCACGCGGCATGGCGATCACGCCGGTGCGTGAAAGCTGCTTGATGCCGTAGGGGCGGCACAGCTCGACGAAGGCCTCGATCTTGTCCTCCGTGCCCGTGAGCTGCACGATGATCGCCCGAGGGCCGACATCCACGATGCTGGCCCGGAAGATCTCGGCAATCTGCCGCAGTTCGCCCCGCTTCTCCGGCGGGCAGTGCACCTGGAGCAGGAGCAGGTCGCGCTCCACGCAGCTATACTCGCTCAAGTCGCGGACCTTCACCACCGTGATGATCTTGCCGAGCTGCTTGCGGATCTGCTCGAGGGTCAGATCATCGCCCGTGGAGACGATCACCATGCGGGAGAACTCGGGGTCCTCCGTCCGGCCGACCACCAGCGAGTCGATGTTGAAGCCGCGGGCGGCGAACATGCCCGCAATGTGGGCCAGCACGCCCGGTTGATTCTGCACCAGCACGCTGAGGATATGCTTCTTCATGTTGTTGGTTCCATTTCGCAAAACCGCGGCGGGCCGCGCCCGCCGGGATAAATCAGTTCATTCGAATTCCTGTCACTCGCGAGCTTGACTGGATACGTGCTCGCCCGGCCCGTTATTGGGCACACCGGAGGCCGCTGGCTCCGGCATTTCCCACAACACCGGCCGTGGCTTGTCGAACGGCAACAGCTCCGGATGGACGATGCCGCCCGACATGATCCACTTGACCGCCTGCTCGACCGTCCAGCCGGTCTCGGAGACGTCATCCAGCGGCACGATCTGCATGTCGCCGGTGGTCACGTACGGTGTGTATGGAAAGAAGATGCTGGCCATCTTCCTTCCGGTGTCCTGATCAGTCATGACCGAGGTCAGAAACGCCAGCCGCTTCATCCCCGGATAGGGGAACTCCACCAGGACCACCCGCTGGAAGGCCATGGACTGAAACCCGCCGATGGCCACCACGATCTGCTTGATCCACTTGTAGACGGTCTTGATCAGCGGCAGCCGCTCGAAAAAGTGCTCGACAGCGCCGATCAGGCGCCGCCCAAACACGTTGGCCGCCAGCAGACCCAGGCAGTACAGGAGGAACAGCGTCAGCAGGACCGCCAGGATGGGCACGATCCAGTTGTTATACGCCTCCATGAAAGAGGAGACGCGCGGGTCGGGACTCTTCTGAAGAAGATCTGCGATCCTGCGCGCCAGCGGCTCCGTGGCCGCACGCATCGTGGTCACCGCGAAGTCGAACACGAAGCGGACCACCTCGTAGGTCATCCAGATGGGGATGACCGTGACCAGACCGGCCACCAACCGCGTGCGCAGCAGCGCCCTGAGCGTACCGCTCAGACTGCGTCGCGCCGGCGGATGTGCAGGCCGGCCGGCCGGCTCGGATGATCGTGGTGTCTCGGACACGTGCGTCGTCCCGGAGAGCTCAGGCCATGCCGCCCATCTCCATCTCGTGCAGGCTCTTGCCGACGGCCACCATGGGATAGACATTCTCCTCAGCGGCCACGTGCACGTCCATCACCACCGGTCCGGGCGTACGGATCATCTGCTCGATAGCCCCTGGCAGGTCCTTGCGGTCGCGGACGTCGATGCCTGTGCAGCCGAACGCGTCGGCCACCTTGGCGAAGCTGGGGTTCTTCATCTGCACGGCCGTGTACCGCTTCTGATAGAAGAGCTCCTGCCACTGCCGCACCATACCCTGGAAGTGGTTGTTGAGGATCACTACCTTCACCGGGATCTGGTACTCGGCGGCGGTGGCCAGCTCGTTGCAGGTCATCAGGAAGCTGCCATCGCCGTCGATGTCGATGACCAGCCGATCGGGGCAACCGACGGCTGCACCGATAGCGGCGGGGAAACCATAGCCCATGGTGCCCAGGCCGCCGGAGGTGATCATCTGCCGCGGCCGGCGCCAGCGGTAGAACTGCGCGGCCCACATCTGGTGCTGGCCCACGCCGGTGGCGATGACCGCTTCGCCACCGGTGAGGCGGCTGAGCTGATCGATAACCTCCTGGGGAAGGATCTCACCATCGCGCGGCTTGAAGCCGAACGGATACTTCCGCTTCCATTCATCGATCTGGGCGAACCACTCGGCGCGATCGCGGTGCTCGACCAAAGCCAGCATGTCCGCAAGCACGGCCTTGGCATCGCCCACCACCGGGATGTCGACGTCCACGTTCTTGCTGATGCTGGACGGGTCGACGTCAATATGGATGATCTTCGCGTGGGGGGCGAAGGTCTCCAGTTTGCCGGTCACGCGGTCGTCGAACCGGGCCCCCACGGCGATGAGGCAATCCGAGCCCTGCACGGCGTAGTTGGCGTAAGCACTGCCGTGCATACCCAGCATGTGCAAGGCGAGCTTGTCGTCACCGATTTCGTCGAAGGCCCCCAGGCCCAGCAGCGTCGTGGTCACGGGAATGTTGCCCTTGCGGGCGAGTTCGCGCAACTCGTCGGAAGCGCCAGAAGAGACCACTCCGCCACCCACGTAGAGCACGGGGCGCTGGGCGGCGTTGATCGCATCGGCAGCCAGCTTGATCTGGCGCGGATTGCCCTTCGTCCGCGGGCGGTAACCGGGCAGGTCCAGTTCGCCATTGTCGGCCACCAGCAGCGGCTTGACCTGCACGTCCTTGGGCAGATCAATGAGCACCGGGCCGGGTCGCCCGGTCCGGGCAACGTGATAAGCTTCGCGAACGACTCGCGGCAGCTCGTTCACGTCCTTTACCAGCACGTTGTGCTTGGTCACCGGGCGGGTGACGCCCACCACGTCCGCTTCCTGGAAAGCATCGTTGCCGATGGCGGCAGTCGCGACCTGGCCGCTGATGGCCACCATGGGGATGCTGTCCATGTAAGCCGTGCCCAGTGCCGTGGTCAGGTTGGTCGCGCCAGGACCGCTGGTCACGATGGCCGTTCCCACCTTGCCGGTGGCCCGCGAGTAGCCGTCGGCCATGTGGCCGGCGCCCTGTTCATGGCGCGTGAGAATGAACTTCATCGGCGTCTTGTGCAGCGCGTCGAACGTGGGCAGAATCGCCCCCCCGGGATAACCGAAGAGGACTTCGACGCCCTGCTCGATCAGCGCATCGTGCAGGACCTGCGCACCCGACTTCTGGACCGGGGCGGCCGGCGGCGCTTTGGGTATCTCCGTTTTCGATTGACGCGCAGGGGGTTTGGCTTGCGGCTGCGTGGCCATGGTTTTCTCCTTTCCAATAGGTTGGCCATGGAGGATCCCGCCGGGGTCACCGCAGACCTCGACGGTCGAGCCGTACCGGCCTTCACCGGCCCCACCACGTTCCGCCCGAACGGAACCGCGGCAGGTGACTCGCGAGCTCATCATTAACTTGTCGGGCCCGGGGACGCTAACGGTCCCCGGACACCACCGGCGTCGGGCGCCGGTACAGAATCCAGCATTATAATCGACCGGCGGAGAAAGAAAAATCCCCTTTCCCCGCCGGAACGCACCCTTTGTGCTAAATCATTGAGCCCGCAGCTACTTACGGCTCGCAGTGGACCCGCCGTCCCGAGCGGCTCTTGACCAGGGTGACGTCGCCGCTGGCGATCATCCCATCGCCGTTGAGGTCTGTCCGGAAATTGTTCGGGTCGGCGGGCCATCCGCTGAAGCGCTTGACCCGGGTGATGTCGCCGCTGGCCACTTGCGCATCGCCGTTCGCATCCCCCACCAGGGAAAACAGGCGCAGCCCCCCGGGCGCGGCCAGTTGCTCGCCTTGGTCGTCGATGATGCCCCACAAGCTCAAGTCCAGGCAGGTGCCGTCGGGGACGGAGGACACCTCCCAGACCACCTGATTGGACTGATGCGACGCAGAGACGATGAGACCGTCCGACAACTCGAG
>BTUC01000457.1:0-5889 GCA_045863575.1 Phycisphaerae bacterium | reverse complement strand
CCGATCATGATTGTCTGGTCGCGCTGTCTGGATAGCACCAACATCCTCGGCTCCTTCCTTGGCCATGCCGATGCTCCGCGTGGATCACTCTACTTGATTGCACTCGTGGAGGCGGTCGCCGACTCGGCAAGTACAACGACCGGCGGTCTAACCGGCGAACGGGCGCCGGGCCTCGACAATCAAGCAGCCGATTGGAACGCATGGGGCAAGCCAGGACTATTCGATTCTAGGCCCGCCGTCCGGGCGGAGCCATGCTCATCCTGACTTCCCGGGCACCGTCAGGCGGTCTTACTCACCACCCCGGCACGCAGCCCCAGGTTCATGAGCGGGTGTCGCGTCGAGTAGCGCCGGTCGGAGAGCACCAGTTGTCGCGCTTCCCGCGTTTCCACGTTCACAACCAGGGGACCCTGGAGGTTGCCGGTGAGCAGGTTATCCACCTTGTTGACAATGATGAACACCTGGGCGGCCGACGGATCGGCCAGGTGAATCTGCGACAGCTCGTCGACCTTGACCGGCACGCAATAGTCCGGCACAAACAGCCGCGGGTCACAGACCACAAAGGCCAGGTCCGGCCGGTCCACCGCCTGAAGCCAGTAGAAGCAACTGCCTTCCGCCGTCTGGACCAGCGCGTAGCGCGGCTGGTCAGGGAAGCCCAGGATGCCCTTCGGGAAGTGGATCAGCCTCTGCTCGTCAACTTCCAGCGGTCCAAATCGTGACGTTTCGATGATCATCGAAACACTCCTCGTCTCGACCCATTCCGGGGGTGATCGGCCGTTTTCGCTTGCCCGCACGCCGGTGGGCGTCATCCGTAACGCCCAACCACCGGATTGCTGGCCCTTACCGCCACTGGCGGGCGAAAGCTGCCTGCGTCCTCCTCTTCGCGACCCGGCCATCCGTGGCCGGGCCATCACAACGACGCGCCGCCGATGGGTCATCTGCGGCCGCACGCCGTGCTTCTTGCCCGCGGAGCCTGCCGTCCGGGTAGGTGAATCCTTCACCCGCTCTGCCCGGACTGGCGTAAACGCTCCGCCTCATCTCCCTGCCTCTCCTGTTCACTTCGCCCCTCATCCCAAGAAGTCCATCAGCGAGATCTGCAGCAGGCGCGAACCGGTCATCAGGTTGGCCTGTAGCGTCGTCTGCGCCTTCTGAAACTCTGTAATCGCTTCGGTGTAATCCAGATCCTTCACGTCGCTGAGCAGCGCCCGGGTGGTATCCACCGCGGCCTCGGTGTGCTGCAAGCGTACGTTCATGGCCTGGGCCCGCGCGCCCACGATGCCGTGTTGACGGTTGACGTGGCGCGACTGGGCGGAGATCCGCTCGCCGGCCGAGGTGATCCCGGCCGTGTCACCGCGCACCAGGGCCGAGTGCAGATCGACCAGGGCGGTGAAGATGCTGTCCACGCGCACCGTGCCGACGTCCTCCCCCGCAATGACCCCGGCGGTGGCTGTTCCGAAAATGCCCAGGTCGTCGGCTGCGGCGGACAGGTTGAGCCGCGACACGCTCATTGCGCCGGGTCCTGCGACGTTGTCGGTCAACTGGAGGCCGTTTCCAGTAGTCGCCAGCGAGGCGGTCACCGCGCCTCCGGTCGCCGCGTTGATCCGATCGAGTACATCCTGAATCGTGGCTGCCCCTGAAACATCAACGTCGAACGTGCTGCCGTCCGAGGCGGTGATGCGGAGGTCCGCACCGTCCACCTGGGTGACGCCGCGGCCGTCGTTGAGCGACGAGAGCAGCGTTGCGCCGTGCAGCGAGCGGATGCCCAGCAACTCGGCGGTGTTGCCGCCGTCCTCGCCGACGGAGAGGCGGGCGCCCGAGATCAGGTTGACGATGTCGAGTCCTGTGCCGGCCGAGTTGATCCGCGCCTCTACGCCGGCATCGGCACTGTTGATGCGGTTGAGAATGTCCTGGAGAGTTGTGGCCCCGTTCAGATCGATCGAGCGGCGATGCGGCCCGTTTTCGATGAGGATCGGTCCGAGCACCGCGCCGGCGCCGTCGAAGAGCGCGGCGATCGGAGTGGTCGGCGTCAGCCGCGGCTGCAGATCTCCGCCGGCCAGGGTTCCCGCGCCGGTGCCCAACAGTCCGAGGTCGCGTGCGGTGACCCCGTCCCCCACCTCCGCCACCGTGATATTCCCGCCGCCCGTCGTCAGGTCGATGCCATTGCCGGCGGCATTGATGGCGGCGTTGAACTGGTTTCCGGGCCCCACGGTCAGGCCGGCCGCGGTGGCCGCTTCGTTCATCAGGTCGATGACGTCGCCGGCCGTTTCCGCGGTGGTCAGGTCCACCACGAAGGAAGTGGCCGGCGCATCCAGCGTGATGCGCACCTGCCCGCGTTGGACGCCGCGCCCGGCCCCGCCGCTTACATCGGCCAGACGCGTGTCGACCTGCAACACCGGGGCGAGATCCACCCAACCGGACACCTGCCCGTTGGTGGCGCCGAACAGTTCGGCGCCGCTGATGTTAATGATCGCATTCTGTTGCAGATCCACCTTCGAGGTCAGCCCGCGGGTATCGCCGCGGAACTCGACACCGCCCGTGAACTGCGTAAACGGCGGCGAGTCGGTGCGTTGGCCGCCAAACAGGTAGACATCCCCGAATTTGCGATTCCCCACGCTGACCAACTGGTTGACAATGCCCAGGATCAGCTCCGCGGTGGCGTCGCGCTGCTGCTGGTCGAAGCTGGAGTTGACCGCCTCGGAGGCCAGCGTGTGCGCCTGGATGAGCAGATCGTTGGCCTCACCGACGGCCGTGTCCGTGGCGGACAGGAAGCTATCGGCGTGACGGATATTGGCCAGCACCTGGTCCTGCCGCTCGAGCACCTCGCTGAGCCGCAGAGCCCGGGACGCCAGGACGGGATGCTCACTGGGCGCGTTGAGCTTGTTGCCGGTAGCCAGGCGGTTCTGCTCGAGGAACAGGTCCAGCGTGTTCCGGCGCAGGGACTCCAGCAGCGCGGAGGTCCGCAGGTTGTTACTGACGCGTACGAGGTTGATTGGAGTGATGGCCATGTTTTATCCCACCAGCTGGAGGGTCTCCTGAATCAACCGGTCGACCGTGGAGCTGTAGCGGGCGGCGCCCTGAAAGGCGCGCTCCAGCCGCAGCAGCGAGATCGTTTCTTCATCCAGGCTCACGCCGCTGATCGACTCGCGCTGAGCGGTCAGTGAACCCCAGATCAGATCCGCCGCCTGGACGCCGGCGGTGGCGGCGGAGCCCTTGACGGCGATGCTGGATGCGATCGTGTTGTAGTACTCGGTGATGCTGCGCCCGCCGAGGGTGCCCAGGCTGGTTTCCGCGAGGGCGGCCAGGGCGGCGGCGTTCGCCCCGTCGCCAGCTGCGCCGGTACCGGCGCCGGCGGCGATCAGGTCGGGGTTTGCTTCCAGCAGCGTGCTGATGGTGATGTCCTGCGCGTCCGATCCGTTGAAGAACGTATTGACGCCCAGCGCGGCCAGCGCATTCGAGCTGTCCTCGCCGAAGGCGATTTCGAATCCGTCGGCGGCTCGCAGCCGCAGGCGGTTGTCCGGAGTGACCTCGGCGGTCACATTGCCGACCTTGGCGTTGATCTGGGCCACCAGCGTGGCCAGCGTGTCGTCGGCGCCGATACCGTCCAGGTCGACCGTGATCACCGCGCTGTTGGACAGGCCGCTGGTCTGGTTTCGGACGGCGATGGTGAACGAGCCATTCTGCGGCGCGAAGCCCAGTCCGGCGGCAGCGGTATTGAGAGCGGCGTCGGGATCGAGAACATCGTAGTCACCGGTCACATCGGTGAAACCGACCAGGCCACGGCCGCGGGCGTGCACCTTGTTCACTTCCCGGATCAGCGCGGCGGCCAGCGCGTTGAGTTCATCGACGTGGCCCATCACGTGCTGGTCGCGCGATGCCATCATGCCGCCGATCTGACCGCCGCCCAGCGCCACCAAGCCGTTGTTGTCGGAGAACCGGACCACCGTGCGCGGCTGTCCGTTGGTGAGTTCCGTCTCCGTGGTCAGCCCGCGGTAGAAGCCGTCCTGGATGAGCGGTTCGTTGCCCACGTAGACGTTGACGCTGCCATTGGGCTGCTCGCGAACTTCGATCTGGGCGAAGTTGGCAAGCTGGCGAAGCAGTTCATCCCGCTGGTCGCGGAGAGAATTCGCACCGCCGTAGCCCGTGCTTTCCACTTCGACAATCTGCGAGTTGATGCGGGCGATGTCGCGGGCGATGCGATCGGCTTCTCCGGCCGCCGATTCGATCTGGCGGTTGAGTTCATCGCGAAGGGCCAGACTGTCGGCGCGCTGCCGCTGGATCTCGCGGGCCAGGGCGGCTCCGGCAGTCAGCACCACGCCGCGGGCGCCGCCGTCGTGCGGTTCATTCTGAAGACCCTCGAAGGAGTTAAAGAACTCCTGCAAGAGCGTAGACAGATCGCCGTCGGTCAGCTCATTAAGCACGGCCTCGATCCGGCCGAGCACCTGCTGCTGAACCAGAGCGTCGCCCTGGTCTCCGACCGCATAGCGGATCCGGTTCTCGAGGGAGGCATCGACATTACGCTTGAGGCTGGCCAGGGCCACACCGCCGCCGGGCGTGAATCCCTCGGGGAGCCGGACGCCGTTGGCCGGAGCCAGCAGGGGTGACTGGCGCGTGTAGGACGCACTGCCGACATTGGCAATGTTGTTACCGACCACCTGCAAGGCGCTTTGATACGCCAGCAGGGCGCTGCGGCCGATCTGTAGTGCGCCGGTCATGAGTCCCATGTCAGCCCACCGCCTCGAAAACGCTGGCTACGTCGCGATGCTCGCGCCGGCCATGACTGGTATAGCTCTCCAGGCCCGCTCCTCCACCGCGCATCACCTTGAGCACCTCCCCGAGGTGCTTGAGCATCTCCTGCGTGACCAGTGAGTGCGTGTGGTGCAGGCGCTGCAGCTCAACGAGCTTGTCACGCAATCCCGCGGCCGCGACCAGCAGCTGGCTGCGGCGCGGCTCGGCAAAGTGCTCGGCGAGCTCCGTGAGCCGCAAGCCGGCGTCCCGAACGACACGCAGGCCCAAACCCTCGGCCAGCTTGCGAACGATCTGGCGGCGCAAGCCCTCGCGTTCCGCAATGCGATCGGCCAGCAGCATCTCCCGCGCGAGGATGGACTGGATCCGGTCGGCATCCGCACAGCGGATGGCTTCCAGCTTCTCGCGGGCGTGGTCGGCGAGTTCTGCATGCATGCTCACCAGGTCGGCAAGCAGCCGCACGAGGTCGCGGGCCAGGAGATCGACTTGTACGCCAGATTGTGCCATGTCAGACCTTGTTCACCAGCCGTTGATAGATGGCCTCGCTGAGGCTGTTCCTGAAATTCTGTCCGACGCGCCGGGCGAGCTCCTGATCGAGCTGGGCGCCGAAGATCTCCTCACCGCGCCCACCATGGCCGATCGTGCCCTTGATGGCCGAGTTGCGGGCCATGGCCAGCATCTTGCCGAAGAAGGTGACGCCGACGAGCTCGTCCGCCGCCTGCCGCAGCATGGCCTGGCGCCGCGCCGGTTCGGCGGCGGCCGCACGGGCCAGGTCGAGGGTCGGTGCTGTCCGGTCGATGGTGCTCACTGACGTCTTCTCCGATGCTCCGTTGCTTGGCGCTCTTGCCCGGCCGTTGGGCCGCTCGGGCTGAAGCCCGCGGCTCTTTAGTCTTCCACAATCACGGTCGCGTGCAGCTTGCCGGTCTTGTGCAACTGCTCGATGATGTTGATTTTGTCCGGCGCGCTGACACGAAGCTGATTCAGCGCATCCACGAGGTCGGCCAGCTTCGCGCCGCCCTTCTTCTGCGGATCGATGGGCACGAAATCCTTCTCGACGATCTTGGGATTCGCCGGCGAGGCCGGGAGTTCCGGAATGACCGTCGTGATGGTCAGGCCCTTGTAGGTGATCACCGCCGGCGAGATCTCCAC
>BTUC01000456.1:0-5903 GCA_045863575.1 Phycisphaerae bacterium | reverse complement strand
GCCACGGTGCCCACGCCGACCTCGGCGACCAGCTTGACGCTGACCCGCGCGTGGTGGTTCGCGTTCTTGAGGTCGTGAATAAGCTGAGCCAGGTCCTCGATGGAATAGATGTCGTGGTGCGGCGGCGGCGAAATCAGGCCGACGCCAGGGGTTGAATGGCGGGTGCGCCCGATCCAGTCATCCACTTTGTGGCCGGGGAGCTGTCCGCCCTCGCCGGGCTTGGCCCCCTGGGCCATCTTGATCTGCAACTCGTCGGAGTTGACCAGATATTCACTGGTCACGCCGAAACGGCCGGAGGCCACCTGCTTGATGGCGCTGCGCATGGAGTCGCCGTCCTCCAGGTTGGCGGCAGTGATCGGCGACAGCCTGGCAACCGCGTCGCGCATACTCTGAGGACTGGGGAACGGCCGATAGCGGATCGGGTCCTCACCGCCCTCGCCCGTGTTGCTCCGCCCGCCGATGCGGTTCATGGCAATGGCCAGGTTGGCGTGGGCCTCGAAGGAGATCGACCCGAACGACATCGCGCCGGTCTTGAACCGCTTGACGATGTCTTTCGCCGGCTCGACCTCCTCCAGCGGAATTGGCTCGTCGGCGGCCTTGAATTCCAGCAGACCGCGCAACGTGCAGAGCTGGCGGCTCTGATCGTCGATCAGATCGCAGTATTCCTTGAACGTCTTGAAGCTGCCTTCGCGGACCGCCTGCTGGAGCTTGGCCACCGTCAGGGGATTCGCCAGGTGGTACTCTCCACGGCGACGCCACTGATACTGGCCGCCAACCTCCAGATCCAGCGTGTCCGCCACCGGGCGCTGCGGATAGCCCTGCCGGTGCCGGAAACGGCTCTCCGCCGCGACCACGTCCAGGCCGACACCCGAGATGCGGGACGGCGTCCAGGAGAAATAGCGGTCGATGACCTCCTGGTTCAGACCGATGGCTTCGAAGATCTGCGATCCGCGGTAGCTGTGGATCGTCGAGATGCCCATCTTGGAAATGACCTTGATGACGCCCTTGTTGATGGCCTTGATGTAATTCTTCTCGACCTTTTCGGGTGTCAGGCCTTCCTGAAGCCGCCCGCGGCGGTTGAGCTCATGCAGCGTCTCGAACGCCAGGTAAGGATTGATCGCGCCCACGCCATAGGCCAGCAGCAGCGCGAAATGCTGAACCTCGCGCGGCTCCGCCGACTCGATCACCAGGCCACAACGTGTCCGCTTCCGCTCGCGGATGAGGTGGTGGTGCACTGCCGAACCGGCGAGCAGCGCGGGGATGGCCGCGCGGTCATGGTCCGTGCCGCGGTCGGAGAGGATGAGGACGCAGGCGCCCTCGTCCACCGCCTTGGAGGCCGCGTCGCACAGCCCGGCCAGGGCCGACTCCAAGGCCGCCCCGCCGCCCTCCACCTCGAAGAGCATGGGCAGCGTCCTGGAGCGCAGCTTGCCCGCACGAAGTTCCTTGATCTTCTGGAGATCCGCATTGGTCAGGATGGGCTGCTCGAGACGGAGCTGATGGCAATGGAACTCGGTCTCGTCGAAAAGGTCCTCCTCGGCGCCGATGTTGGTGATCGTGGAGGTGACCAGTTCCTCCCGAATGGCATCCAGCGGCGGGTTGGTCACCTGGGCGAACAACTGTTTGAAATAGTTGTACAGCAGCGGGGCCTTATCGGAAAGGACGGCCAACGGCGTGTCGGTTCCCATGGAACCGAGCGGCTCCTCGCCCCTCTCGGCCATGGGCCCCATCAGGATGCGCAGATCTTCGATGGTGTATCCGAACGCCCGCTGCCGCGTGCGCAAGGTTTCGACGCTCTCGCCGGGCACGCCGGCCGGCGCCGGCAGATCGGCCAGCTTGACCAGGTGTTTGCTCAGCCACGTGCGGTACGGCTTGCGGGCAGCGAGGCCCTCCTTGATTTCTTCATCGGGCACGATCCGCTCGGCCTCGGTGTCGATCAGGAACATACGGCCAGGCTCGAGCCGGCCCTTGTACAGGACGTTGTCCGGGTCCATCTCGATGACGCCGGTCTCGGAGGCCATGACCACGAAGCCGTCCTTGGTCACCGTGTAACGCGACGGACGCAGGCCGTTGCGGTCGAGCACCGCGCCAATGACGTTTCCGTCGGTGAACGCGATGGAGGCCGGCCCGTCCCAGGGCTCCATGAGGCAGGAGTGGTACTCGTAAAACGCCTTCTTGCTGTCGCTCATCGTGCGGTGATTCTGCCACGCCTCGGGGATGAGCATGGCCACCGCGTGGGGTAGCGAACGGCCGGTGTGATAAAGCAGTTCGACCGCGTTATCCAGCACGGCCGAGTCGCTCCCGCCGGGTGTCGAGATGGGCAGAATCCTGGCGATGTCGGCGAACAGCGGGCTTTCAAAAAGACCCTCCCGGGCGTGCATCCAGTTGATGTTGCCGCGCAGGGTGTTGATTTCGCCGTTGTGGCAGAGGAACCGGAACGGGTGGGCCAGGTCCCAGGTGGGGAAGGTGTTCGTGCTGTAGCGCTGGTGCACGAGCGCGATGCCGGACACGAACGATTCCTCGGTCAGGTCCGGGTAGTAGGGCTCGATCTGAGGAGCCAGCAGCAGGCCCTTGTAGACGATAGTCTGATGCGACAGCGTACACACATAGAAGTACATCCGCTCGCTGAGTCCCGATTCACGGACGGCCCGCTCCATCCGCTTGCGGATCACGTACAGCTTGCGCTCGAACGCGGCATCGTCCTGAAGCAACCTCCCGCGGCCGACGAAGAGCTGCCGCACCACCGGCTCGACATCGCGCGCCGTCTCGCCCAGCACGCTGTTGTTCCGGGGCACATCGCGCCAGCCGAGGAATGTCTGGCCTTCCTCCTTGACCACCGCCTCAAACATCTCTTCGACGCGGCGCCGTTGAGCCGGGTCGCGCGGCAGGAAGACCATGCCCACGCCGTACTCGTGTGCATCCGGCAGGCGGATCCCGGCGTCCGAGGCCACTGTCTTGAAGAATTCATGCGGAATCTGTACCAGGATGCCCGCGCCGTCACCCGTGTTCGGATCACAGCCACACGCACCGCGGTGCTCGAGATTGACCAGGATTTCCAGGGCCTTGTGCACGACCGTGTGCGATTTCACGCCGTTGAGGCTGGCCATGAAGCCCACGCCGCAATTGGCGTGTTCCATGAACGGGTCGTACAGACCGAATCCCTGCCCGGTACGGAACATCTGTCCCGGATCCATAGGTCACACCGTCACTTTCGACTTATGAGCGTGCCCGTTGCCTGAGGGCTCACCCTCGTTTTCGGCCGCGTCAGCGACGACGTCGGCCGGCATCCCATTCCCGTTTTCCCGAATGAAATCAATGAACCGCTGGACGCTGCGCGAGATAACGCCGCTCCGGCGGTGAATGATCGCCAGTGGCCGGTAGATCTGAGGTGATGTCAATGGAACCGCGACCAGCGTTCCCGCCTGAACGTCCTTGCGCAGGGTGGGTTCCGGCAGGATGGCCACGCCTTCGCCGATCTCGACGGCGTGCTTGATGGTTTCCACGTTGTCGAATGCGATGGTCACCTGCACTTCGACACGATACTTGCGCAGATGCCGATCGATCTCCTTGCGGATGGTGAGCGCCTCGTCGAACGCGACGAACCGCTCGCCGGCCAGATCTCCGGCCGAGACCTCCGGCAGCGCCGCGAGGCGATGTCCGGGCGGGCAGACCAGCACCATCGGCTCGTTGCGCCAGGGCAGGGCCACCAAATCCTTGCCCGGCCGCGGAAATGAAATCAGACCGATGTCGGCTTGCTCGTTGAGCACGCTCTCGTACACCCGATCCGGATGCAGGTAAGCAAGCCGCACGCTGGCCCGGGGGTAGTTCTGGGCAAACTCCTGGATCAGGCGGCTCATGTCACCCAGGCCGACCGAGTAAATGGCAGCCACCTGGACGGAACCGGCTACCTCATTACGCAGGGTCTTGACTTCCTGCTCGACCGCGTAATAGCGCTCCACGAGCGCTTTGCAGCCGTCGTAGTACACCTGGCCCTCGGGCGTGAGCTGGAACGGCCGTTTGGACCGGTCGATCAGACGCACACCGAGGCCCTTCTCGAGCTGCAATACGTTCTGGCTCACCGCGGACTGGGAAATCCGGTTGGCGGCCGCGGCACGAGAAAAGCTCTTCTGACGCACCACGTCACAGAAGATTTTGAGCGCCTCGAAGTACATAACGCATGTATCGTAACATAAGCGAATCGAATGTCAATGACTTTTCTGTATCGACGATTGTAATAGTTGCTGTTATCAACTTAACTTATGATGAGGCATGAACTTAATGAGTGATCAAGAATTCACGCTCTATCGGCAAGAGTTATCGAACCCCAGCGCCTGAGAGGCGCTGCCAAAGTGGCTCAGCCGGGAGCGCCCCACGGAAGCGTCAACGGCCCACCATCATAACTTCTTTATGTTTAGCTAATTAAGTCACCATCTCTGTGAGCAGAGACCCTACGGCTGAGCTTCGCAGGCGCTCTGAGCCATGCGCTCGAGCAGGCTGCGGGGGGTGCAGAAGCTACTCACCCGCGCGTCCGAGTGGGACCACTGAAGGCCTCGCCAGGTGAACGTTGGGCATGGCCTCCAGCGGCTTTAAGGGCCGCGAACGCCGCGTACCCGGATGACCGACCCTTGCTCACGCCTGGAAAGCCATTCCCGTGGACGGCCCATCCGCTTCTCGTGCATCACGCTCTTCATCCTGCCTCGTGGCCCAAGATGCGGGTGTTGGCTCGTCGAATGAGCCCGAACCAGCGGCGATTTGCATCGCTCTTTCCGCCGTCCTGCTCCTCCTTCCAGCCTGTCAAGCCGTTTTTGTGGCCGCTTCGCCTCTGCGAACCCGGACAGGAACAGACCGTCATACAATACTCTCGCAGACAATGTCTTCAGAGAAGACGTGGAGCCGAATCATGATGCAGGACGAAAAAGACCGGCTTTTGACCCTATTAGCCACTAACAGCCGCTGGTGCCAGCACGCCGAGGCGCGCGATCGTGACGGCCATGCGGTGCACTACGACGACCCGGACGCCGTCGCGTGGGATCTGACCGGGGCCGTCTGCGTCCTGTTTGGGTGGGCGCGGGCCCTCGAACTGTTCGCGCAACTGGAACGGCAACTCATCGGGCGCAAGAGCGCCTCCAACCGTTCGTTTGGCATGCGGAATCGCGACCCTCAGATGTGCTCGATGGTGGCCGTCCAGGAGTTCAACGATCACACCGACACCACTTACGAGTTGGTCGTGGCCCGGCTGAAATCGCTGTCGGTCTATCAGCCGGAATCGCGCAACGAGACCGGGCAGGCTTTGGCCTGAAAAACCCATCCCGCCACGAGCGGGCTTGTGTTGCGCGCAATCCTACCCTATAATGATCACTGGTTGGTTATTGACCGGGCCCCGCGAAAGCTGGCATTGCCCCCTCTCGCACCGCTCTCTCACTTTCCACCCTTCCCGGCCGGAATGACGGCCGCTTTCATGATGGACCCTGAAAGTCAAAAGCGCGGGTCGCGTCCACCTCAGAAATCGATAAGGAGAGTCCTGGTGGCACAGAAACTGTACGTGGGAAACTTGAGTTACAATGTCAGCAGCTCGGATCTGCAGCAGCTCTTCGAGCAACACGGCACCGTACGCAGCGCCGAAGTGATCATGGATCGCTCCACAGGCCGCAGCAAAGGCTTCGGCTTCGTTGAGATGGAGTCGAACGAGGAAGCCGCGGCGGCCATTCAGAGCCTGAACGGCCATCAGCAGGATGGCCGTGCCCTGACCGTTAACGAGGCCAAGCCGCGCGAGAATCGAAGCGGTGGCGGTGGGCGCGGTTACGGTGGCGGTGGCGGCGGCTACGGCGGCCGGAGTCGCTACTGACCTGACGACAGCAGAACAGGGCCACGAAGTGGCCCTTTTTTCATGCGCCTGCTCACACGTC
>BTUC01000455.1:0-5908 GCA_045863575.1 Phycisphaerae bacterium | reverse complement strand
GCCGCGCGGGCTGAAGCCCGCGGCTCCTTGCTTTCGGTTGTCGGTCGACTCGCTTGGTTGTCACCGGCTTGGTCTGCGCGGGGAGTGGCTTCAACGGGTCACATGATCGTGTTCGCTTCAGCGTCGGCCGCGGAGGCGGGAAGGATCGCGCCGCGCTTGCCGGCATGGATGAGGTTGTGTTGGATGAGATTCCGGCCGGCGGAGGAGTCAAGCTCGATGGCCGTCTGCATGCGGCGGGGGTCACGGCCGTCGAGGATCGTGTTGTTGGTGATCCGGCAGCGACGGCACTTGACCAGGTGGATGCCCCGGACGGCCGGCTCAATGATCTGGCAGTTGCTGACCGCCATCGCGTCGCAGCCCACCAGCGTGATCGCGCCGCCCAGTTCGTCCGTGCCGTAGCCCCCATCTTCAACGGCCAGGCCGCTGATCGCGCACCCGGAGCAGTCGTCGAAGCGCAGCCCATCCTTCATCCTCTCCTCGACGCCGGGGTTGTAGTCGATCGTATTCGCGCCGATCACCAGGTTGCGGCAGCCGCGCGCGTGCAGCGTAAGCTCGGCCGCACTGTAGAGGCTGTTGCTGGTGATGCTGACGCCCCGCGTATACCGCAGGTCGAGGTTGAGCGTCTGGCTGCCGATGAGATTGCCCGCGATGGCGATCAGGCCGGAATGGTCAGCTTTCTCGGCCGGAGCACCCATGATCCGCACGTTGGCTCCGTTCGAGGCGGGGACCGCCTGGATCGTGTTGCCGCTGATGGTCATCTCGCGCAGCGTGCCGCCGGTGGTCTCGATCCACACATCGGCCGACCCCTCCGGATTGTCGTCGTTGTATTCGATGTCGTTGCCGGTGATCTGCACGTTGCGCACTTCGCCGTCGCGCAACAGGATGCCCGCGGTGCGGTTGTAGCTGATGTGGTTGCCGATGATGTTGACCTGGTGAAGATTGACCGCGTCGAAGAACAGGCCCACCTCCAGGTTATCGTACAGGTGCGCGTTGGCCAGGATGAAGTTGCGGTTCCGCTCGACAAGCCGGATGCCGTAGCGGCACCGGCGCACGAGCACCTGCGAGATGACGCACTGTATGGTGCCCTGCAAGCGGATGCCCTCGGCCTGGTCGTGCTCGCCGACGATCTCCAGGCCGCACACGGTGGGGAAACGCTCCTGTGACCATGTCCTGGCGGTGACGCTCCGTGGATCGGCCGTGCCCTTGTGCCCACCGATGATGTGCAGCGCCGGCCCCGGCCCCGCCATGATAATGCGAGCCGTGCCGCCGTCGCCGCGAATCCCGCCCGGCCCGCGCCGGGTCAGATCCAGCACGACCGGCCGCGAGATCCGGTAGGTGCCGGCACTCAACTGCATTACGCCTTCGCCCGCATCGAACGCATGCTGAAGGGCTTCGGTATCGTCTGTCGTGCCGTCACCGGCCGCACCGAAATGTTTGACGATGGAGAGCATGGCTTACCACTTTCGCACTTTTTCACGTTCCCACTTTTCCGTCATCGCACCTGTTCATAGGCTCGCCTCGACTCATTGCGGAGTTCGCACGCGGCCGAGGGGCCCCCCCCACCCCCCCCCGAGCGAACGGGGGGGGCGAGAACCCCCCCCTGACCCCCCCTTGGTAAGGGGGGGAGAGATCCCGCCCCGCTAGGTAAGGGGGGAGATCAGGCCCCCTCGTAATTTGGATTCAGCTTCGGCAAGACCGCCCCGATCTCCTTCAGGTGCTCATCCAGCAACTCGTTCAGTTCTTTTACCCGCCCGGGCATGTCGGCTGCCAGGTTTTTCGTCTCGCCCGGATCCTTCGCCAGGTCGTACAACTCGAACCGGTCAGACTGGTCCGCGTTGTCGCAGAAGAAGCGGATCAGCTTGTCGTCGCCCTTGCGCACCCAGGCCCCCGGCACGTTGCCGGTTGCGGGCGTGTAATGCGGGAAGTAGCAGTAGACCTCCTGTCGAGGCGCATCCTTGCCGAGCAGGGCCGGGACCTGGCTGACGCCGTCGAACCGCTTGGTCTCCGCGGGCTTCACGTCGAGCATCTCCAGCAACGTCGGCGTGAAATCGACACTCGACAGCAGCGCGTCGCTGCGGCTTCCGGGCTTCACCCGGCCGGGCCAGACCACGATGCACGGCTCGCGCGTGCCGCCCTCATACAACGTGGCCTTGCCGCCGCGCAGCGGTGCGTTGCTGGTGGGGGGGCAATTCATGCGGAACTGCTGCCTCATGCGATCATCAAGCCAGTGAACGCCGCCATTGTCGGAGAAGAACACGACGAGGGTGCGCTCGGCCATACCCAGTTCATCCACGGCCGCCAGCAGCGTGCCCACGGCCTCATCCAGGCTCTGCACCATGGCGGCGTAAAGCGGGTTACGCTGGGCCAAGCTCGCGTCGGCCCTGAACTCGTAGGGCGGGATGTACTCGCTCTTCGCATCCCACGGTGAGTGCACGGAAAACGCCCAGTAGTTCAAGTAGAACGGCCGGTCCTGGTTGGCCTTCATGAAGGCAATGGCCTCACGGGCCATGCGGTCTTCGATGTGTTCGCCGGGTTCGCCGGTAAACTTCAAGGCGGGCGGATACTTCCACGGGGCGACGTAGCTGCCGGCCGGGCCGGGGCCGTGGTAGTGCGGTACGTCCACGTCGAAGCCCTGCTCGAGTGGGCTGTAGGGCTCGGCGCCCAGGTGCCACTTGCCGAAGTGGCCCGTGGCGTAGCCCGCCGCTTTGAGTATTTCGGCAAGCGTGGCGTAAGACCTGTCCAGGCGCGTGGCGGGCTGAGGCTCCACGACTTTTCGATCCGGCCGGCTCCGTTCGGCCAGTTTGGCCCGCAATCGCACCTCGGGGACGTGTCCGGTAGCCGAAGTCAATCCGATGCGCCCCGGGTAAAGTCCGGTCATGATGCTCGCGCGGGTGGGCGAGCACAGCGGATTCGCCGCATAGGCATTCATGAACATCATGCCCCGTTGCGACAGCCGCTCGATGCACGGCGTGCGATGATAGCGGCTGCCGTAGGGCGTTGTATCCCGCCAGCCGAGATCGTCGGCCAGGATGAATAGCACGTTGGGCCTGGCCGGGCTGGATTCGGCCGCCGGGCAGAATTTCGCTGAGACAAACGCAACGAGCAGGAACGCGAATGACCCCGCCGCTTTGAATAGCTTGTTGTGGCGAATCATCGCCGACATCATGTGCGGGAGTGCGAGCAGGGTCAATGGACAAGGCCGTCAACAGCAGCGGCCGGCGCTCATGGCCGGCCGCTGTGCTTGACTGCGATCATGGCTGTGGCGTCGCCTGCGATGCTCAGATGTGATACTGCGGAATCTTCAGCAGTTCGCCATCCTTGAGCGCCGACTGGTGGGCCACGATGCCGCCCACGGTCATGGCCAGGGCCCAGGCGATGTTCACGAGCGGCGTGCGGTCCTGGAGGATCGCGGTTACGAACTCGTTCATGAGCTGCCCGTGAGAGCCGCCGTGGCCGCCGGCCTGAACGCCGGGCGGCAGCGGAGGCCGCCTGGTGTTGGGCAGATTCTTGGGAGACCCTTCGAACTTGCCGTAGTAGGTGCCCTTCTGCCCGCGGATGCGGCCCATCTCACCGCCACGACCGTCGGTGTCCCAGCTCACCGCCATGCGCGCCGTACCGCCTTCGCTGGTGCGGAACAGGGCGATCTCGGTGCCGAACGGGTTCTTGTAGCGGTTATTGGAGGGCTGAAGATGCTTGATCCAGCTCGGCATGCCCATGCAGGAAACCTCCGTGAAGCTGCCGCCGGTCACGCCCACGTAATACGCGTTCGAGTGCGTCGGGTACCACTGCGGCGGCAGGCCGACGCGCCAATCCCTGAAAGACGGAATCGGCTCGGGCATGAAGTGGTAGTATTCGCCCTCGGAATAGACCAGCTTCCCGAAAACGCCGGCCTTGTAGATCTCGCGCATGGCATGCAAATCATCATGGAAGCACGAGGTCTCGAAGAGCATGTACTTGCGGCCGCTGGTCTTGACCGCCTCGAACAACTGGTCGGCCTCTTCCAGCGAACCGTAGACGGCCGGGACCGCTGAACACACGTGCTTGCCGTGCTTGAGCACCTCGATGGCGTGCTTCGCATGGCTGGGGGCGTCGGTGGCCACAAAGACAGCCTCGATCTTGTCGTCTTTGACCAGTTCCTCGAGTGACGGGTAAGTTTTCGGGCAGCGGACTGCCTGGGCCAGCTTCGCGCAGCGATCGGGCTGCAGGTCGCTGACCGCCACGATCTCGACGTTGGGGTGGTCCTGGAAACTGAACGCGGCGCCGAAACTGCACACGCCGTAGCCTACGATCCCGACGCGCACCTTGCGGTCCGAGACCGGCTCCCAGCCCTTGGAGGCATCGGGGTCCTCGGGGGCCTTCTCAAATCCAGGGATCACTTTCTCTTCGGCAGCCCCGGCCGAGCGTTGCAGCCCCAGGGCGGCGGCGCCCACTCCAACCGCCTGCAAGAACGATCGTCGTGTCGTGAAATCGTGCATCGAAGCTCCTCCTTACGGAATCCAAAAACGATGTGATTACACCAGCCGTGGCCGTACGTCAATCTTCCCGGAGATGCAGTATCCGCTCAGCGTTTCGTGGCAGGTGAGGCCATGAGGCGCATCAGAGCGCCCAGCGCAAGCGCGTGGGCCGAATTGCCAGCAAGCCCGCACCCATCGAACCCCCGCCCGGGCGCTGAGGGGATCGACCCCCTTGCGCTTAGGGACGGTCCCCCCTCGCTTGCGCTCGGGGCTCTGATGGCCTGTCGTCGTAGGAGTGCTCGGCGAGATGTTTCCGGCGCTGCCAGCGCCGGTAAAGGGTGATCAGCAGCAGTCCCACCAGCGTGCCCAGCAGGTTGTTGGTCAGATCGCGCTGCGTATCGAAGAAATAGCTCGTACTCGGTTTAAGCATCCCGCGCTCTTCGCCCAGCACCAGATACGTGCCGTACTCCATGATCTCGTGCAGGGCGGCCAGGCCCATGAGAAAGAAAAAGGTGACCACGGCCAGGTGCGGTCCACGCAATGCCGGAAAGTTCGCCTGCAGCGCATGGTGAAGCGCGACCGTCAACACCAGTGCGAAGTAGAAGTGAACCAGAATGTCATACGAGAACGGCAGGAACGACTGCTGATAAAAGCCGAACCCGCCGAGCATGTGCAGCAGCATGGCGGAAGCCACCAGCCCATAGCGAAACGGATTCAGGTCGACAACGCCTCGCAGGCCGTACAAGCCCCACAGCACCGCGATCAGAATCGCGGGCGCCACCAGGCGATACATGGGCATCGTGGCCGCCGCGGCGATGGCGACCATGAGCAGTGAGGCAACGACGCCAACCGCGCGAAGGGCGAACGTCCGCTGCTCCCGCCTGTGCTTCATAGCCAGGCCCTTGTTAGGCTGTTCATGGCGAATCGCTCGGGCCGTTCTTCACCCGACAAGCCTCTCCCCGGCGGATCACGGCAGAACGCACTCAGGGGGCACCGGCCGGTTGGCGCCGCTGATGCATGCCTGGAAAAGACCGAAGTCGCCCTGATCCACGTCCGCATCGTTATCAAGCTGGGCGGCCGCGCATTCGGGCATGGCCGCAGCGCCCGACCCGGTGTAGCAGCGCTGCAGGAAGCCGAAGTCGCTCATGTCGACGTCGCCGTCCCCGTCGAAATCGCCCAGAATCGGTCGCGGGCAGCCGTTGGTCCGCGTGGCCACGCCCGCCGGTGTGCCGGGGCACTCGTCGCATGCCTCGCCCGTGCCGTCCCCGTCACTGTCCGCCTGGTCGGGGTTGTTGATCTCCGGACAGTTGTCCTCCTCGTCGGCCCAGCCGTCGCCGTCATCGTCGGGGTCGCACACGTCGCCCAGCGAGTCCCCGTCCAGGTTCTCCTGGGTCGGGTTCGGATCGTCGGGGCAGTTGTCGACGCTGTCCGGAATCCCGTCGCCGTCGCCGTCC
>BTUC01000454.1:0-5909 GCA_045863575.1 Phycisphaerae bacterium | reverse complement strand
TTGCGCCCGCCTTCGCCCTGGGCTACCTTCTGTCGCCCCTGCCGGGGCTCCGATGCCGCAGGATTCTGGCACCTGCCGGGACCCCGATGGAGCTGGATTCTGTCGGCCCTGCTGGGACCCCGATGATGCTGCATTCCGTCACCTTGGGCAACTCCCCGCAGGGTCACTTTCCCGTCGGCCGGCCCCCTCCCGCTTCCCGGCAGGCTTCCCGCACGGCCAGCAGGTTCTCGGTGGGCGTGCCGTAGGGCACGACGGCCGTCCCCATGATGAAGCCGCCATAGCCTTGCGCCTCGGCGATCATCGCAGCGGCGGCGGCGTGGATGGCATCGGGAGCGCCGGACTGGATGAACGCCGGGTTCATGTTGCGGCGCAGGGCTCTTCCGGCGGCCTTGCAGCGGGGGAACCACCCACCCCAGTCGCTCTTGAAATCGCACAGCAGGTTGCTGGCTCCCGAATCGATGAGTGCGTCGCAAATGGGCGTGGTGTTCCCGCCGATGATCAGTGGGACATCGCGAACGCCGCGCTGCTGGAAATAGGCGATGAGATCTTTCATGACCGGCAGGACGAACTCCCGGTACATGTCCGGTGAGAGCAGGTCGCAGGAGGCCTGGGAGTCGAACACGATCACGTCCGCGCCGACGTCGATGTACGCCTGCCCGAATTCGCGGATAACCCGGCCGGCATACGCGAGCGCCGCCCGGGCGAACTCCGGCTCCTCCAGCGTGCTCAGGAAGAGCTCCTCGGCGCCGATGAGGCTGACGGCCAGGGAAAACGGCCCGGAGACCGCCCCCCGGACCCACACCTCGCCGGAGAGCGCCCGCACCACCCGCCGGGCGACCTCGATGTTGATCGGCATGCGCCCGTCGCGCAGCGGGTTGGGGACCTCACGGCCGGCCAGATCGTCCCCCGGCCCGACCGAGTGGCTGCCGGGGGCGATGCCGGGAATGCTGGGGTCATCCCCCTCGTAGAACGTCACCTTACACCCGGCCGCCTCGGCCTCCAGGTTGTAGACGTCCATGCCGATGACCAGGGCGTCCGGCCGGAGCTGCTCGTACTCGGCCAGCACGGCCCGTTCGAACAGGTCCACATCCCGGGAAACCCGCGAGGGCGTGTCCTGGATGAACCACGCCTTGTGCTCATAGATGGCCGGCATGAACGGCGGCGGGCCGGTATGGCTACAACGCAGGACAGCGTCGGGACGCTTCATGGGCACCTCGGGCGAATGGCTGATCTCGGGCTCGGCTCCGGAGCAACGCCATGGTAGTCGAACCCGGCTGTCGGTGCGCAGCTTGCACGGTCAGCCGGCGGCCCTGGCGTGGCATTCCCGGAGGGCTACGGCCCGGATGCCCGTGCGCCCAATGTGACCATATCTTGTTCCCCGAACTGAAAGAGTGTAGCCTCACTGACGATGAGCACTCCGAAGGAGCCACGCCGGAAGGGGATTCTGCTGGAAGCGGTCGATCCGCTCACGGGCGGCAATTGCCTCGTTCAAGTCTCCTTCGAGCGCATGCAGCAGTAGGACGACGCAGCCTGGGCCAAGCAAAGGAGTGCGGGTATATCGTGCCGGCCATTCTTCAGAAGCCGACGGCCGTATTCGAGGGACTTCGGCAGGACGAGGATGAAGACCGGCGCGGCCAGGGATGGCGGTGCTACTGTGGCCTGCCAACGTCGAGCTACCGGGTTGACGGAACTGAGGCGCCTCCCTATTCCCCGGCAGGTCTTCCTCGTCTTCGTCAATGATGAGCAAATCGCGTATAATTGGCGCTGGGAGAGGTCTGATCCCGAGGAGCCGACGCTTCCGGTCGATCATCAGTCCCGATTCAAGAAGAGGCTGCTATGAGGGCGGTTCCCGAAACAAACGCCGACTTCGCCAGGCGAATGATGCTCCTGGCAAGACCGGCCGAGCAGTTCGAGCCGATCGCAACCTATGACCCCGACGGAGATTGCATCGAATTCCTCATCCGCCCGGACCCGTTCTACGCGGAGCGCGTGGATGATCTCGTGACCGTTTATTACAGCCAGGAGACGAACGAGGTCATCGGTTCACTCATCAAAGGCGCCTCTCGTTTTTGCGAAGAGCTGCTGAACAAGATGCCTGGCTTCAGAATTGTCATTCAGGATGGGCGTGTTCGGCTGGAGCATCTCTTCCTGGCCCGCCTCTGGTTCAAGCCACGGGATCCTGCGGACATCGTGACCCTCACGTATCGCAAGCTGATTGAGGTCGCAGAGGAAGCTAACATCGAAGCTCAGCTCTGCCTGGCGTAATCAGCATTGCCTCTCCCGCGTAACAGTCGCGGTGCATTTGTTTTTTGGAGCTTTCGATCTTGGCCGATACCCCCCCCCATGTGAATGGATCCATTCCTGAGTCGGCTCCGGCCGTTGCCCCGCCGGCGCGTGTGGATGTGCCCAAGGGTCTGTGGACCCAGTGCCCCAAGTGCCAGGCCACCGTCTATCAGAAGGCCGTTGAGGAGGCCCTGCACGTCTGTCCGGAGTGCGGCTATCACCATCGCATCTCCGCGCGCACGCGAATCAAGCAGCTTGTCGATCCCGATACGTTCGAAGAGTTTCTGCCCGACCTGGTCAGCACCGATCCGCTCAAGTTCAAGGAGCGGCTGAAGTACAAAGAGCGGATCAAGGCCGCCCAGGAAGCGACGGGCGAGACGGAGGCGGTAGTCACCGGTAAGGCGTTCATCCGCGGCCGGGCGGTCATCCTGGCGGTGATGGACCCCTTCTTCATCATGGCCTCCATGGGCGCCGTGGTGGGCGAGAAGATCACCGCTGCGCTCGAGCGGGCCGCCGACGAGAACATCCCGTTCGTCTGCGTGACCGCCTCAGGCGGCGCCCGCATGCAGGAAGGCATGGTCTCGCTGGTGCAGATGGCCAAGACGTCGGCGGCCGTCGCCCGGCTGGATGACGCCAGCGGGCTGTACATCATCGTCATGACCGATCCGACCACCGCGGGCGTGGCCGCCAGCTTCGCTTCCCTGGGCGACATTCATCTGGCCGAGCCCGGCGCCATGATCGGCTTCGCCGGTCCGCGGGTGATCGAAAACACCATCAAGGCCAAGCTTCCGGAAGGCTTCCAGTCCGCGGAGTTCATGCTCGAACACGGCTTCATCGACCGCATCGTCCACCGCCACAACCTGCGGACGGAGATCGCACGGATCATCGATTATGCCGGGAAGTGAGTTCCTGGTTTCCAGTTGCCAGCTTTCAGTCTTGGGGTGGGCCGTCTTCAGTCCCAGCCGGGGCTATCCGGACACCTCAGGCTGACAACCAACAACCCACAACCTACAGTCCACAATTGACGACTGACCACTGACAACCCACGACTGACCACGTAAACAACATCGCCGCGATCGTTCGGCACGTGACGCATAGCGCATCGTGCCGGACAATCGCGGCGAGTTTCAGCTTGCTGTTCTGTACGGCCAGCCCGTTTCAGGGCTGCACGGACAACCTCGCGTGCCGAGCCCGATCGGCCCGCATGCGGGGGGTCATCCGACGTTCCAGCTCACTTCTTGGCGCTTTTCTTCTTCGCAGGAGCAGATCCCAGAATCGCATCCTTGGCGGCCTTGGCCACGCGGAACTTCAGGACCTTCTTGGCCGGCACCTTGATCGTCTCGCCGGTGGCGGGATTGCGGGCCAGACGCGCCTTGCGATTCACCAGCACGAGCTTGCCCAAGCCCGGCAGCGTGAAGCTGTTCTTGGCCTCGCGATAAGCCAGATTCGCGAGTTCCTCCAGGAACATCGAGGCTTGCTTCTTGCTGATATCGACCTTCTCGGCGAGGTGCGCCGCGACGGCCGACTTCGACAGTTTCTTCGCCATACATGACCTCCTTGCACTCGACTCCGGACCAACCATTGGTCCTTTGGTCGGCGATGATAAGACTTTATTATCGGTCCGTCCAGGGAAAAGTCTGCAAATTCCTTAGGAATTTGACCACCGACCTCAAGAAAAACCTTACTGGTTCGGGTTTTTCTCCCCCTTCCAGAGCGTCCTGTCGCTCGCACGAGGCTCGGCCATCAGCGAAAATTCCCGAAAACACCCCGAAAACAGCATCTTCGGGCGGAAACGTGACGATTTTCCGGCGTTTTTGGCTTATTCAAGTGAGTACAGGAGCCACGAGCGCGTTCGAAGCGGTTCAGGACTGCGCCAGCCGTTCAATGACCGCCTGTCGCAGCAAAGGCAAAAGGATTTCGTGGTGACCGGCCAGATCGTGGCCGTGGCCCTTCGCCACGGGTCGACCGACGACGTTCTGCGCCGGTCGATAGTGACGAAGCTGATCCAGATTCACCGTGGTCAGCGCGTCGAGATCGGCGCCCAGGTTCCGCGCCACCGAAACCGCCTTCAGAAACACCTCAGGCAACAGCACAGCCGAGCCGATGTTGCACCACACGCCTCCGACACCCCCTGCCGATGCCGCGCCCATGTGAGCCACGACGTTACAGATGATGCGGAAGTCGGTCAGGCTCGACGCGCCAATCGCCGCACCGTCCGCCTCGGGCGCCATGTGCACGGTGTCGGTGCCCACACCCACGTGTACGGTCGCCGGGATACCCAGTTCGGCCGCGACGGCCAGCACACTCAAGCCGGCGTGCGGCAACTGCCGTTTCCGGGTGAGCCGGCCAAGTGCCTGCCCCAGCCCCGCTGCCTCGCCGGCGGCCGTGTGTGCGGCCTCAGCGAAGAATCGGGCCGTCTCGCGCACCATGCCGAATCGCCCATCTCGGATGGTATCCGCCACGTCTTCACTGGTGGCGCCGATCATCGCCACCTCGACATCGTGGATGGCTGTCGCCCCGTGACAGGCGACGGCCGAAATCACCCCTCGTCGCATCAGGTCGATCACCAACGGCCCGCAACCTACCTTGATCACGTGCCCCCCCATGGCGAACACCACCGGCCGTCCTGCCCGACAGGCTGCCACGATGGCATCCCTGACACTGCGCAGACGAGATGCCCCCAGAAAGCCGGGCAGCGAATCCATCCACTCCTGAAACGATGCACCAGCCGCGGGTGTCCCCGCGAACGCGTCCACCTGTGCGATATGCTGCCGATCGTAAATGGAATGCAGATGCAAACCGGATGAGTCGATGGGCACGTTGAGTCGCGTGGGGTCAGGTTTCGCCGTTGGGTCCGGGGGCATGGGGTTCATGGGCATCCTCATAATCGCGGAGCATGGCGTCAATGATGGCGTCCATAGTGGCTGCGCCGTCTTCCCACCACGCGATCTCCACGCGCAGGGATGCTACCGGCACCGGCCACTTGACGTCGAGCGCGGCGAGTTTCACGGCGTCCTTCTCGGTCGTGACCAGGACATCGAGATCGGCATCTCTGGCCCAGGCGTGCAGTTGATCGGCATCTCCCGGCGTGTACAGGTGATGGTCCGGCCACCAGTAGGTATCCGTTGGGGGGCAGCCGAGATCGGCCATCGTCCGCGCAAATGCCTCCGGCCGACCTATCCCGGCAAAGCAGCCCACGCGACTGCCGTCGGGGAGGACCATCTCCTCCCCCTCCAGTGAAATAAAGCCGGCCGCCCCGTGTGCGCAGCGCAGGACGGGCGTGGCGGAGTTCAGTTCGCGAATCTTCTGCTGGAGGTCAGTGAGCACGGCCGTCTCGACCTGATCGCAGCGTGTCAGCACGACCACGTCGGCCCGAACCAGCGAAGTGGAAGGCTCGCGAAGCAGACCGCGCGGCAGCAGATAACCATGACCGAACGGGGACGTCGCATCGATGAGGACGATGTCCAAATCGCGCCCGATCCGCCGGTGCTGAAAACCGTCGTCGAGCACGGCCGCCTGAGCCCCATATTCCTCGATGGCCAACTGTCCCGCGGCGATGCGGTCAGGGTGGCCGATGGCCACAGCTTTCGGGCACTGGCGGCTGACCAGCAGCAGCTCATCGGCCT
>BTUC01000453.1:0-5928 GCA_045863575.1 Phycisphaerae bacterium | reverse complement strand
GTACAGGCAAGATCGCTCGTCCACTTCGCCCACGTCGATGGCTTCCACCGGACAGACGTCGTTGCAGACGTTGCAGCCCGAGCACCGGCCGCGGTTCAGGGTGATCTTGTATCCGCTCAGCCGCGTCAGCAGACCCAGCAGCGCTCCTTCCGGGCAGAGGAATCGGCACCAGGCCTGCGAAAGCACCAGCGACGCCAGCAGCACGCCCACAAAGAGCATCACCGTGGTACTGTCGAGGATCCGCGAAAACAAAACGCAAAAGGCGGCATTGAGGTAAACGCCCAGAGCGGTAAAGCCGACGAAGAATGCCAGCGAAACGTAGCGCACGACCCGCAACCGCGCCTCCCAGCGCCGGTCCGCAACGCTGAGCATGATGAGGACGGTCAAAGCGATAAGATAACCCGCCCCCAGCCCCTGCAGGATTGGAAAATTGTCCGTCCGCACGAAGGCATAGAGGGATATAGTTCCTAACAACAGAACGGCCGCAAGAGTGAAGCGAATCCGTTTCATGCGCTCACGATCAGGGTGACGCCGCATCCAACCCGTCACTTTTGAGCCGGCTTCCTGGACGAAACCGATGGGACACACCCAGCCGCAGAACACGCGGCCCCAGACCATGGTGAAGGCCGCCAGCGGCACGATCAGCATGGTAAGCCAGAAGGCCTGCAAATTGTCATAGTTGAGCACAAGCGATCCGCGGACGAGATCACGAACCATGCAAGCACACGGGTGCAGGCCGATAACAAAGGCTGAAAACGAGGCGGTCTGTATCACGCGGCGCATGAACTGGCGCCGCGGTCGGACGTGCATGAGTACCGCTCCGGCCGTCAGCAGCGAAACCATCACCAGCAGCGGAGCAAGATCCACCGTGCCCGAGATGGGGATGAGAGCATCCTCAAACAACTTGAAATCGATGGCGGCCAAGGGGCTCATGATTCGTTCTCCAACGACATGAGGTGCAGCGCGGATTCCGGTGCGCACAGCAGCACGGCATCGCCGGGCGAAAGTCGGTTGCGGAACCACTCGCCATGGCTGACCAGGCTCACCCACTCGCGTCCGGCGAAGTCCACGTTCACACGGATGGCCGTTCCGCGGTCGGCGGCCCGGACCAGCACGCCCATGCCCAGTTCAGCCACGCGGCCACGGCTACCGGCCGCGCGGACGCCTGAGGTCCGCCCTTCGGCATCACCGGGAACCGGTGCCGTCCGCGGTTCGACGAAGAGATCTTCCGGGCGCAGGCAAAGTGCGACCCGCCCCGTGCAGGTGGACTTCAGCCGAAGAGCTCGGCCGTTGAGACGAATCTGCACCTGCCCCGGCTCTTCATCCGCTTCGAGGTCCACCTCGAAAACGTTCTCGCAACCCAGGAAGCGGGCCAGGGCCCGGCTCCGTGGCCGGCGAAAGACAACGTCCGTTGGTCCGGCCTGCTCGAGCCTGCCACCGAGGACCACCGCGGCGGTATCAGCCATCATGCGGGCCTCGGTGTGATCGTGGGTCACATGAATGGTAGTGATGCCGAGCGCCCGGTGGCAATTGAGCAGCTCGGCGGCCACGCTTTCGCGAGTGACCGGGTCAAGGGTGCCGAAGGGCTCATCGAGAAACAGCAGTCGCGGACGGATGGCCAGTGCCCGGGCCAGGGCCACGCGCTGCCGCTCCCCGCCGCTGAGGCCCAGCGGCTTGCGCTCCAAAAGATCCGGGATGTGCAGCAGGCCGGCCAGTTCCTCAATACTCGGACCGCGGTCACACGGCTGATCCCGGTAACGCAGGCCGAACTCGATATTCTGCCGGACGGTGAGATGTGGAAACAACCAGTGATCCTGGTAGACAAAGCCGACGCCACGATACTCGGGGGGCTCGCGGGTGGCGTCGACGCCGTCGATCCAGATCCGGCCCGCGTCGGGTCGGTGCAGACCGGCGATGGTCTCCAGGAGCATGGTCTTGCCCGCGCCGCTGGGGCCGACGAGGGCCACATACGCGCCGGGCGCGACGGTCCAGTCGGCGATGGCCAGCCGGAAACGTCCGACCTGAAGCTCGAGGTTTTCAACGCGCAGCATGCTGTGCTTCCATCGATCGGCGGATGAACACGGGCATGGCCCGCAGGATCCACATGCCCGCGATGACGCAGACGCACATCAGCAGGACCAGCTTGCCCACGGACTGGGCCTCCACCGCGCCATAGCCGATGAAGCGCTCATACGCCAGCACCGGCATGGTCAGCGGCCGATTGGCCAGGATCCTCAGCGAGCCGAACTCGGCCATGGCCCGGAACCAGGTGAGCATCGCACCGATAAGGATGCCCGGCAAGGCCAGCGGCAACGAAATGCGCAGGAATGCCGAGAATGATGTCGCGCCCAGTGTGCGGGCGACGTTCTCGTAACGCACGTCCACGGCCGCAAAGGCGATCATGGCCGCCCGGATGAGAAACGGCGAACTCACGAAGAGCTGGGCCATGACGATGCCCGCCTCGCTGTCGAGCAGCCGCAAGCCCCAACGGGCGTCCAGCCAACTGCCCAGCGGCGAACGCGGCCCGGCGAAAAACAGCAGGGTAATGCCGACAATCGGCGGCGGCACCACGATGGGCAGGTCCACCAGCGTGTCGATCAGCGCCCGGCCGGGGTACGGCACCCGCACCAAGGCATAGGCCAGCGGCACGCCGAAGAGAAGCACGATCCCCGTGGTCAACCCCGATGTGCGCAGGCTGACCGCGAGGGCGCCCGCGACGTCCGGTTGACGCAGCTCGCGGTGGACATTCTGGGCGGTGCTCTGCAGCGTGTAGAAGACCACGGGCAGCAGCAGAGCCACCAGCAGAGCCAACCCCAGCAGGTGGCAGAGAGGAACAAAACGCTGGCGCTCGTAACGCCAGGCGCGCACAAACGGCGGAAGCGTCGTGTACAGCAACGACATCAGGAAGAAGGACGGATAGAGATAGGCGGCCAGGAAGCGCTGGCAGAACAGAAACAGGAACAGGTAACCGACAAGGTACGGTCGGCGCAGCAGACCGGCGTAAGTCAGTATCGAGAGAACCAGCAGCAGCAGGTTCTCTCCCATGTTGAGCACCAGCGGCCAGAGCAGCCAGACCATGAAGCCATAGCCCACGGCCACAGCCGACCAGGCGCGCCAGCCGGACACCGGACGGCGCAGGACCAGGCTGGCCAGCAAAAAGAGGTCAGCCAGGTACCACGCCAGGTTAATGATTGGATTCAGGCCCTCCCCGCTGAGCCGGGGCCAGACGAGCGTCAGGCCGAGATGCGCCACCGCCAACAGGACCGCGCCCCCGCCCAGGACCCGCAACGCCCGGCGCCTCGCCTGCGGTGGTTGATCCGGCCGTGAACGCGACGCCCGGGGCGCAGTCAGTGCTGGAGGGGCCAGGTCAGTGGGCATCGCTTGTGCTCGGCCGGGTCGCCCCCCGCGGCCGCTGCTGCAACCCTTCGTGCAGCTCACGCGGGACGGCGCCCAGATCAAACGTCCACGGCTGATCAGTTACCGCCACGTGCTGGCTGCGCAGGATTTCGCGCCCGCGGGGACCGACCAGAAACCGCACCAAGCGCGCGGCCAGCTCCGGATGCTCGGCAATCTTAGGGATGGTGACCGCGTAGATCACCGCTTCTCCGCGCTTGTGGATCTCGGATTCCTGGGTGGTTCCGGGAAGGGTTATCGAAACCTGACGGTAGGTATCGACGTGATCGATACTCCCGAGACTGATTTCCGGAGGTAGACGGACCCAGGGCAGATGATGCTGCTGTGCCTGCGAGCGATAGACGAAGGCATAATCGATGCCAGCGGCGGACTCCAGGAGCTGGAGAAGCTCCTCGGTATCGCTGCGGCGGTCCGCGGGCGAACCACACTTGAGGGTCATCCGCTGCGCGATCGGCGGCGTGACGTCTTTATAGTGTCGATCCGCCAGTTGCCAGCACAGCTCGGCCCAGTACCCGCACGGATCGTGGTACGGATTGGCCGCGCCGACGGTGACCCCCTCGCGGAAGAGGACGTCGTACCAGTTCTTCGAGGTGACTTCGGCGGCGTAGCGGCTCGCGTCCGTGTAGACGATGACGACCTCGTTGCTGGCAAAGCCGATGTACCAGTCCGCGTAGCGGGGCCGCATGAGCTCCTCGATCACCAGGTAGTCGGCCACCGCCAGAACGTCCACCCGGTCGCCGGCCTCCGTAATCCGGCGGGCGGCCATGACGCTCCCGCTGGAGATCGGCACGATGCGGCAGTCCGGATTCTCAGCCTCAAATGCCTTCTGCACCTCGCGGAAAGGCAGGTGCAAGCTGTCGGCCATGAGCACGCGCACCTGCGCAGGTTGAGGCTTGGAGTCGCAGCCCAGCCCACCTGCCCAGCCAATGAGCAGAAACACACAAGTGGCCACCTTCCCCGGGCCGGCACCAGCGCGGAATCCGGCGCGTCCCAGGAGGAGAGCTATCTTGAACAGACCCCACCCGGCCGAGCTGCCGCCGACGTGGTCAGGAAGGCCCATACGCAACTTCCCCCTCTGGGCTGGACACGGGAATGACCACCGGCCGGACCGCCTTCTCGCGCACACTGAACTCCGGGACTTCGGCCAGCGTTCGGGCGTCTTCCGTCCGGACGACGAGTCGGTAGACCCCGGGGCCCGTCTGCGAATGGGTCATGGCCGAGCGCGGCCGGGCGATGTATTCGGTAAGCACCAGTTCAGCCAGGCCCTCGGCGTCGGTGCGGGTCTCGACGGGTGCTGAGTCCGGTGCTCCGGAGGGGTAAGCCTGCACCCGCACACCCGTCAGCGGAGCCCGCGTGTTCTGGTCGACCACCTGGAACCGGCCGGTCCAGGCTACCTCGACCTGCCCGCGGTCGCGGTTGAAGCGAATCTTGGATCGGTCGAAGGTGCAATCCACCAGCCGGACACGGGTATCCTCGCCGGCAATGAACAGCGAACCCAGTTGAGCGTCCAGCAGCGAGTTACGAAGCTCGAGGGGTGCTCCGGGCGTGCCACGCACGACCACGCCCCAGTTGCCGCTGCCCCGGAAGGTGCAGCCGTCAATCGAAATCCGATCGCCCTGCACGCCTACGCAGGTTAAGGCACTGCCGTCGCAGTAGGAGAAAACGGAATGCTTCAACGAGGCCCGGGCCTGGTCGCGAAGGCACTCACTGACGCTTCCCGACATGTAGCTGATCTGGCTATGCTCCATGATGAGCTCGCCGTCCACGGACAGCCCGTATCCCATGCTGCAGGCAGCGTTGGTGATCACCTGACTGACGGTGCGAATCGTGGAGTGGTACAGCTTGAGGCTGCCCGCGGGCTCAACCTCAATACGCGTGTCGCCGCAGGTCTGGGTATCGAGTTCGAGGATCTCACCTGAATCGGGATCATCGGCTCGGCCCAGCTGAAGTTCTCCTTTAATAAGCAAGCTCACTGTGGCGACCGCCTTGCGGTCCTGCGGGTCGTAACGCAGCCTCGACGGGTCGTTGAGGCGCGCCGCCAGATCGGCGAGCGTGTTGCCGGTGCCGGACACGACGATCATGGTGCCGCTGGGGGCGACGAGGGCGTCCGCTCGAGACGCCCGCCACTCCCGGGCCATGACCAGCAGGACGGCGGCGAGGGAGCATCCGACCAGAATGATGCTCAGCTTTTGCATGAGTTCGATGCCCGTGAACGTGACTCGCTGATGCTTCTACCCTACCGGAGGTCCGGGCCGAAATCAATCGCTGCGTTTTATCGATAGTCTTGACAAGAGCGCTTGGCCAAAGGTAACGTGTACGGATCGGATGTCCGCGGTTTGTCGCGGCTCCGAAAAAACACCTCTCTGTGGGCACATAGTCTAATGCCGCCGCTCGGCACCGAAAGAGGTATGTCACATGTCTCACCAAAGAAAACGCTTGGTACGCAGGTGCGGGTTTACGCTCATCGAAATCCTGGTGGTGGTAGCCATCATTGCGCTGCGGGTGGCCATCCTG
>BTUC01000452.1:0-5936 GCA_045863575.1 Phycisphaerae bacterium | reverse complement strand
GGAATCGATTGGCCGGGTCGGGTCCGGCCGAGGCGCACCTGTTGTGGGTGCTGGTGGCGGCCGCCTGCATCGCGGGCCACATGTTCTCCTTCTTCCTGGGCTTCCGAGGCGGAAAGGGCGTGGCGACCTCGCTGGGGGCGCTATTGGGGATTTTTCCCTATTTCACTTGGCCGGGACTGGCGGCGTTCGGCGTGTGGGTAGTGATAACCTTCGCTACCCGCTATGTTTCTGCGGGTTCAGTAGCAGCCGCGGCGGCTTTCCCTATAATTTTCGCACTATGGGCAGCGCGCGGCGGCTGGGGCGGCGCAGACCGGTTGTGGCCCCTGTATGGTTTCGCCGTGCTGCTGGCCTCGCTGGTGATATACCGCCACCGGGGGAACCTGCACAGGCTGTTGCACGGCACCGAGCCGAAGATAGGGACCTCAGGTGGAAACCGCATCTGACCGAAAGACAACGAGTCGCGCGCTGTCGGGCATGCGCCCTCACCGCGCCGCTTGGGGAATGGATCATGGTTGACAGGCGTTCGATATCGAAGTGGGTGTGGTCCTGCGCGGCCGGGTGGTGCGTGGCTCTGGCTGCGCTGTGGGCTTCGCCTGCCGGCGGCGAGCCTTCGGCAACAAAGCCGAGCTCACAGCGGCCGAGCACTTCCGCTCCGGCCGGGGCCCCAGCGACGCGCCCGGCCTCGCCAGTCCTCGTCCGGCTCGGAGACAGGGCTGTCGTCACGCAGGCCGATTTCGACGGTTACTTCTACGGCGGTCCCCCGGTCCGGTTTGAGACCCAGAAGGATCGCCTCATCCGCGAGTTGGTCGAGAAACACTGGCTGACCCTCTATCTCGCCGATCATCCTGAGTTGGTGACCGACGAGGACATCGACAAGCAGATCAAGGCCTTGCGGACCAAGGAGCGTCTGAAAACGGATGCAGACCTGGATGCCTACATCAAGAAGCTCAATCTGACTTATGACGTGTGGCGTGAGCGGTGGCGTGAGCTTTTGGGCAGGAGCGCCTTGATCAAGCGGGGAATGGACAAGGCGAAGGACGAGTCGCTGCTCAAAAAACTTTACGAAACGCGCAAGTCGGAATTCGACGGCACCGAAGTCGTGGCCCGGCACATTCAGATCGAGGTCCTGCCGTACCACACGCCCGAGGAACGCAAGGCCAAGCGCCGGCAGATCGAACAGATTCGCAAGGATCTGGTCGCCAAGACGCGCACCTGGGAGGAATGCGTGCTGGAAAGCGATTGCCCCAGCCGCAACAGCGGTGGCAACCTGGGGCCGTTTACGCGGCACATGCGCCTGATGGAGCAGTTTTCGGCCGCGGCCTTCCTGCTGGACGTCGGCCAACTCAGCGAAGTAGTCGAGACGCCGCTGGGGTTCCATCTGATCGAGGTCACTTCGCGTAAGCCCGGGAAATGGACGTACGACCGGGCCAAGCGCGACATGAAGATCTGGCTGGAGCGGGAAGCCTATCTCGAGGCCATCAACGAGGCCCGAGAGCGGTACCCGGCGATTGGCGTTCAGCCTCCGCAGAAGCCCGCAAGTCCGGATACTCAACCCACGGCCGCAGCCAGCCAGCCGGCAGCCGCAGCGCTGATCCCCCGGTGACAATGCGGATGTGTCACTGCCGGCCTGCCACCAGGGGGGGCCTCACTCCTTGAGCCGCCGCTGCCATTCCTCGATGGCCTGTAAGGCATCCACAGGTCGGGTTCCGCCGACGTCGAACTGGCGCACGGCCTCGATGACTGCATCCATGCGCTCGGTGGGCTCCATAAACAGCCCTGGCTGGTCCCGCTCGTCGCGCTTGGTCCTGCGTGCCGCCCGAGCCGGCGACCGGCGCGCGGAGGCGAAATCAGCTTCCAGTTCGGCCAGCAGCTCGCGACTGCGGTGGATGACCTCCGGCGGCACGCCCGCCAGCTTGGCCACGTGTACGCCGTAGCTTTTGTCCGTGCCCCCGCGGACGATCCGATGCAGAAACACGATCTGGTCCTGCCATTCCCGGACGGCCACATTGAAGTTGGAGACACCTTCCAGGTACCGCTCAAGCTGAGTTAATTCGTGGTAATGAGTGGCGAATAATGAGCGGCACCCCAGGTGGGTCACGAGGTGCTCGGCGATGGCCCAGGCCAGCGAGAGCCCATCGAACGTGCTCGTGCCCCTGCCTAACTCGTCGATGATGACCAGGCTGCGCGGGGTAGCGTTGTTCAGGATGTTGGCTGCCTCGGTCATCTCCACCATGAACGTGGATTGGCCGCGGGCGATCTCGTCGGAGGCGCCGATCCGGGCGAAGATCCGATCCACCGGCCCGAGCCGCATACGCCCGGCCGGCACGTAGCTGCCGGCTTGCGCGAGCAGCGTCAGCAGGGCGACCTGCCGGATGTACGTGCTCTTGCCGGCCATGTTGGGACCCGTGAGCACGATCAGGCTCTCCGCGTGGGCATCCGGACTGCTGACGACGGGCAGATTGTCCGGAGCGCACGCCGTCGCCGAGCCATCACCGAAGAGATCCGGGCCGGGCGCCGGCTGACCCGTTCGCGTGCCGCGCCTGGATGCACGGGGTCGTCCCCGCGCCGGGCGGACACCTTCCGTCATGGCATCGGTCCTGCCTGCGAGCCGGCAATCGTTGGGCACGAACTTCTCGGCCAGCGTCTGTTCGAGCACCGGGTGACGCCCGTCCACGATTTCCAACACCGCTTCTTCGACGATCTCGGGCGGAGTGTAGCGGCGCTCGTCGGCCAGGTGGGCCCAGCCGGCCGCCACGTCAATTTCGCCCGCGGCCGAGGCGATCTTCTGCAGCGCCGGAATGTGTTCGGCGGCGTGTCGTCGGATGGCCTCGAAAAGCTCAATTTCGCGGGCAATGGCCCGGTCGCGCGCGGTGAGCACCTCGGTTTCGTGACGCTTGAGCTCGTCAGTAATGTACCGCTCGGCGTTTTTGACCGTTTGTTTGCGCACGTAGTCCGCAGGCACGCGGTCACGGTGCGTGTGGGTGACCTCCAGGTAGTAGCCGAAAACCTGGTTGAAACCGACCTTCAGCGTGGGGATTCCCGTTCGCTCGATCTCGCGCGCCTGGTATTCGGCCAGCCATTGCCGTCCGTCCGTGCCGATCGAACGCAGCCGATCCAGCTCCGCGTCATGCCCGGCGGCAATGACGTCTCCGTCGCTGAGCACCAATGGGGCCTCTGGATGGAGCGCAGCAGTGAGGAATTCTCCCAGCCGCCGCTGGCCACGCAATGCGTGGGCCCGCTGGGTGAGGAAGGGAGGCAGTTCTCCCGACGGCGCGGCGGCAGCGCCAGACGGGATGTCCCCATGGGATAGGCTGTCGGAGCCGGCGTCGGTACCGGGCTTCAGGAGCGGGCTGATGCCGCCGAAGCCCTGATCCATCAGGTCGGCCACGCGATCCACAGCCAGCAGCGCCCGGCCCAGAACCAGCAGATCGCGGGGTGATGCCCGGTTCACACCCAGGCGGGAGGTGATACGCTCGATGTCGGCAAGCTGGGCAAGTTCGCGGCGCAGGCCCTGCAAAGAGCCGCGGCTGGCCAGCAGGCAGGCGATAGCGGCATGGCGCTCGCGGATGGCCGCGGCGCCTGCCAGAGGAGCGGCCAACCAGCGCCGCAGGCACCTCGCTCCCATAGGGGTGCTCGTGCGGTCCACGGCCTCCACCAGCGTGCCGGCCGTCCCACCGCCGCGGACGGTTCGTTCGATCTCCAGGGCCCGGCAGGTGGAGCGGTCGATCAGCACGTAATCCGAGGCGACACGCCGCCAGATTCCGGTGAGGTGCTGGAGCGAGGTCTTCTGCGTCTCGGCCAGGTAGTCGACGATGGCTGCGGCGCAGCACAGCGAAGCGTCCACCTCCTGGAAGCCGAATCCCTCCAGTGTGGCCACCGCGAACTGGCGCAACAGTGCCTCTCGCGCCTGGTAAGGCTCGAACAGCCGCGCCGGCCGGCGGGTGAGGAGCAGGCCGGGTACCAGGCTGCCCGGGCCCTGTAGCGAGGCCAGCAGGTCAGCCAGCGGATCAGCGCAGTCGATGCGCGCCTCGGGGACCAGCATTTCGGCGGGAGCCAGCCGCACGACCTCGTCCAGCAATTCAGGCAGCGAACCTGTCTGGGCCCAGAATGACCCGGTAGATAGTTCTACGCAGGCGAGGCCGGACTCGCCGCCACGGCCACAGAGGCAGGCCAGGTAGTTGTCGCTGCCCTGTTGCAGCAGGCTGTCTTCGGTGAGCGTGCCGGGGGTGACGATGCGCACGATGTCGCGGCGGACCACGCCTTTGGCCTGGCGGGGATCCTCGACCTGCTCGCTGATCGCGACCTTGAATCCCGCGTGAACGAGTTTGACCAGGTAGGATTCCAGCGCGTGGTAGGGGATGCCGGCCAGCGGGATGGCGGAGTCGCCCTTGGAACGGCTGGTGAGCGTCAGCCCCAGGGTGCGGGCGGCGGTCACCGCGTCATCGTAGAACAGCTCGTAGAAGTCACCCATGCGGAACAGCAGCAGGGCGTCCGGGACGGCCTGCTTCTGCTCCACATACTGACGCATGGCCGGCGTGAGCGTGTCGGCAGGAGAGGGAGCAGAGGTGGCTCGGTTGCTGTGGGCCATGCTTCGGTGCGCCAATGTACGTCGTCATCGGTCCGTGCTCAAGGTGGGGTGCGGGTAGGAGCCGCCCAGGCCGCGTTGGCCCCAAAGGCTCATGAGTGTAAGTTGTTTTTATGTAAGTGCTTACGTTTTGGTGGTCTTTCCGCTGGTTCGCTTGCCGAGCGGGGATGAACAGGCTATATTATTCCGCCGTTGACAATACGGCACGGGCGAGTAGACTGACGAGCCTGTAGACGCAGTAGGCTGGCCGCCGATGATCATGCGGTAAGCATGGGAAAGGGCAGCGCCGTTTGCGAATGCTGAAGATCGCCGACATCATCCGGGTTAGGGTGACCTAGGGCACAAAGGCTGGCGAAGTGAGGCCGACAAGCCACCAGCAGCCCGTTGGTGGTTTTTTTATCGACTGCGGGCTCGTAGCTCAGTTGGTTAGAGCGCGTCGCTGATAACGACGAGGTCAGAGGTTCGACTCCTCTCGGGCCCATGAAGTTGCCGGTTTCCAGTCGCCAGTTTCCGCTTGAGGCTTGGGAGACCGGCGGCATGCGTTCGACCCGGGCTGGTAACTGGGTACTGGAAACTGGTTACTTCCCGGGGCCGTAGCTCAACTGGGAGAGCGCCTGGTTTGCAACCAGGAGGTTGGCGGTTCGAGCCCGCTCGGCTCCAGATTTTTTCGCGATGAGAAGGCCGCGTGAACGGGCCGGAAAGCACGCGAAAAAAAAGTGAGAAAAATCCTGGCGAGGCCTTTACAAGCCGGGTTTTCCTCCTATACTAGCTGGGCTCCGGGACAAAACGCCGGAAGTCGCCTGATCGACGGAAAAACGTCGAGCGGGAGATAGAAGGCAAAGGAGCCCGGGACGTTCTTTGACAACTGGATACGTGGAGCCATCCGGCGGCGTCTGTCGAGGACAGGCGTCGGGCGGATGTGCAGGTAGAGGCTTTAAGAACGCGAGGTTCCAATTTCTCGAGCGTGCGAAGCCGGGCGGAAATTCCGCGCGGATTTGCAGGCGAGAAGGCGCGAAATGCGCCAAGGGTGCCTGATCGGCGAGAATGGGTGGCGGACAGTCCGCCATCCATGCGATCAAGTTACTAAGGGTGCATGGTGGATGCCTTGGCGTCGAGAGGCGATGAAGGACGTGGTAGGCTGCGATAAGCTCCGGGGAGCTGTCAAACGAGCATTGATCCGGAGATCTCCGAATGGGGCAACCCGGCGTCACTCCGCAAGGAGATGGCGTCACGGCAGGCTGAATGCATAGGCCTGTACGAGCGAACCCAGGGAACTGAAACATCTCAGTACCTGGAGGAAAGGAAATCAACCGAGACTCCGTTAGTAGCGGCGAGCGAAAGCGGATATAGC
>BTUC01000451.1:0-5939 GCA_045863575.1 Phycisphaerae bacterium | reverse complement strand
AGTTCTGCACCGGACTGTTCTCGCTGAGCACATCCGTCCACCAGCGGGTCATCTCCTCGTTCATGCGTATGCCCGTCTTGAACGCGGCATTGAACGTCTCGATGGCCTGATCCATGAGTTCGGAGATCATCTTCTGCTGTTTGACTTCCATGACCTGTTCCCTCGCATGAGAATGGAATTGATGGCACGCGAAACCACGACCAAACATACTCCAGACGGCGGGTGCTGTCAAACCATGTTTTTGCGTTCGCACAAAATGAAAAACTTCTTATCGCCTGCGCTGCCGGCGCTTGCGCGCGGGGCTTCGCTTCGCTTGCTCGCCGCCCAGGCGCCGCTGTAGTTGCCGCACTTCGCGGCGGAGCGTTTCCAGTTGCTCCTGGAGCGGCGCCGGAATCCGGGCCTCGGCAGTCTCCGGCTCTGCCGCCACGGAGGTGCCCGCGTCCCACGGGGGCGGTGCGAAAGGCCCCAACATCATGCGGGCCCAGTCGTTCATGGCCCGCTGAGAGCCCGGCAGACCCAACAGGCTGCGGAAGTGGCTCTCGAACCGCTTCTGCGACTCGAAGAAAGAGGCCAGCGCCTGGTTGAAATACTTGTCCACAAAATCGCGCACCAGGCGCTCATTGCTGCGGATCAGCTGATGGAGCAGCGGAACTGGGAACACGTCGAGCTTCGGCGGATCGCGCTCCAGGATGATCTGGGCCAATACCTTGGCGGTAATGTCCGCGCCCGTCTTCGCGTCACTGACCCGAATTTCACTTCCTTCGCAGATGAGGGCGTGAATCTCCTCCAGGGTGACGTGCTGGCTGCGGGAAGTGTCATAATAGCGACGATTGGAGTACTTCCGGATTTCCAGAGGCCCGGCGGGTTGTTGTGCCATGGCATGCTCTCGGCTCGGCGGACACGTCTAAATCGCCATATTAGCGCCGGCTTGACCGCATGGTCAAGCCGATGGCTTCCGTCGGCAGCGGACCGTGCGCAGAGGGAAGCTTCTTCGCTGTTGTGCTATCGCACAACAGAAGTTGACCGAGTGCAAAAGCGGGGTATAATCACCTGGTCTGGACCGCGCCGCCGCGCTGGCCGGTCACCGGTCCGGATGCAACTCATCCACCATGCCGACAGGAAAGTCACCATGGATATCCAGGACAAGGTCGCCGTCGTCACGGGTGCGGGCAGCGGTATCGGTGAAGCCGTCTCCGCCGAACTGGCCAGACGCGGGGTCAAGGGCCTCGCCCTGGTGGACCGCAGCGACGCGGTGCGTTCAGTGGCTTCGGGCATCAACGACAGTTCCAGCTCGCTGGTAGCGGAGGCGTTCGTCGGCGACGTGACCGATGCCTCTTTTCGCAAACAGGTCTATGACGCGGTGGCGACCAACCACGGCATTGCCCGCATCTGCGTGCCGGCGGCCGGAATCACGCGCGACTCGCTGGCCGTCAAACTCGACAAGCAGACCGGGGAGGCGGCCATCTATCCCTTGGAATCCTTCCGGCTGGTCACCGAGGTTGATCTCATCGCCCCGATTTACTGGTCTCTGGAGATGGTGGCGCGGATCGCCCAGGACCGGCGGCGGCGCGGTCTGGTCCGCTGGGAGCCTGCCGAGGGCGTACAGGGCACCGTCATCTTCATCGGCTCGATCTCCTCGCTGGGCAACAGAGGCCAGATTGCCTACGCCGCCGCGAAAGCCGGCCTGGAAGGCGCGGCCGCCACACTGACCACTGAGGCGATCTTCCATGGCGTGCGCTGCGGCGTCATTCACCCCGGATTTACGGACACACCGATGGTCCGCGCGCTGGGCGATGACTACATTAACTCGAAAATCCTGCCGCAGACGCAGTTGCGACGCCTGATCCGGCCGCAGGAAATCGCTGACGCCATCTGCTTCATGATCGCCAACTCGGCAGTAAGCGGCCAGCTCTGGGCAGACGCCGGCTGGCACCCCAACGCTTGACAGCGCGAGTTCCCCACTTGCATCTAGCATTGCCGTGAGTTATTATCACTATTGTTCGAGCCCACCATCGGCAGGCACACGAGGTGTCCTGCAAACTTTGCCTGCTGTTATTCAAGGCACGCGGGGCAGACGCTCCGGCATTTCCGAGCAGTCATTCGCGCAACGTCGTCACCACGCGACGCCGCGGGGGTTGAGTGATGCCATTCACAGGAGATGGCCATGAAGCCGCTTACCGGAAAAGTCTGTCTGGTCACCGGGGCATCACGGGGAATCGGCCGCGCCACCGCTTTGGCCCTCGCGGAAGCCGGTGCGCACGTGGCCGTCAACTGCCATCGCTCCCAGGAGGCGGCTGAAGAGGTGACCGCGCGCGTGCTGGCCATGGGAGTCAAGGCCAAGCACTACAAGGCCGACGTCTCTCGTGAGGACGAGGCCCAGCAGATGGTCGAGTCCATTCTGCATGACCTCGGACCTGTCAATATCCTGGTGAACAACGCCGGGATTACGCGCGACAAATCCTTCATCAAGATGACCAGAATGATGTGGGACGAGGTGCTGGGTGTGAATCTCAACGGGCCGTTCAACGTCACCCATGCCATCCTGCCTGCGATGGTAGAGGCGGGGTGGGGCCGCATCATCAATGTCGCCTCGGTGGTGGGACAGACCGGGAACTTCGGCCAGGCCAACTACGCCGTCACCAAGGGCGGCCTGATCGCTTTCACGATGACCCTGGCCCGCGAGGTGGCCCGGCGGGGAATCACCGCCAACGCCGTTGCACCGGGCTACATCGAGACGGATATGACCAGGGACGTCCCGGGATCCGTGCTCGAGCAGGTCAAGTCCATGACCCCGTTGGGCCGGCTGGGCAAGCCGGAGGAGGTGGCCGCGGCCATCGCATTCCTCGCCAGTCCGCAGGCCAGCTATATCACCGGCCAGGTGATCTCGGTCAACGGCGGCATGTACATGTGATCGGCGTCGCGACCACTCCGAAGCCCCCGCCAGGAACAAGCAGTCCGAAGCGCAAGCGAGCCATGAGCGCGCCCTCCGGGGTGGGATGATAGGCCCAATGAATGTTGTACCGCTGCCTTTATCTGCGCTGCGACTCGGTGTTTACCTCGCTTGCGGTCAGGCCGGTTGGAGCGCGGGCCGTTCACCGGGGATCTTCGTGAAGGTGAACGTCTCACCGGTGGAATCGACCTCGATGACGTCGCCCTCGCCGAACTCACCGGCCAGAATGCGGCGGGCCAACGGATTCTCGATCTCCTTCTGGATCAACCGCTTTAATGGCCGGGCGCCATACACAGGGTCGTAGCCCTCGCGAGCCAGCAGCATCCGCGCTGCATCACTCAGCCGGATATCGATCTGACGGCCGGCCAGGCGTCGCCGCAGGTACTCCAACTGAATCTCGACGATACGGGTGAGATCCTGCTGGCTGAGCCGATGAAAGATGATCACCTCGTCGATGCGATTGAGGAACTCCGGCCGGAAGTGCCGCTTGAGCTCCTCGCGGACGCGCGACTCGATTTCCACGTCGATGGCCTGCGCCTCGGTCATCTGCTGAATGAGCGGCCCGCCGATGTTGCTGGTCATGGCGATAATGGTGTTACGGAAGTCCACCGTCCGTCCATGGCCGTCGGTGAGCCGACCATCGTCGAGCACCTGCAACAGCACGTTGAATACGTCGCGGTGGGCCTTTTCAATTTCGTCGAACAGGATCACGCTGTACGGCCGGCGATGCACGGCCTCGGTCAGCACGCCGCCCTCTTCATAGCCGACATACCCCGGAGGCGCCCCGATCAGCCGGGCCACCGAGTGCTGCTCCATGAACTCGCTCATGTCAATGCGCACGAAGGCCGACTCGTCGTCGAACAGAAACTCCGCCAGTGCCTTGCACAACTCGGTCTTCCCCACGCCGGTGGGCCCCAGGAAGAGGAAGGAGCCAATAGGCCGGTTGGGATCACCCAGACCCGCGCGGCTGCGGCGAACCGCGTCGCTGACGGCCCGGATGGCCTCGTGCTGACCGACGACGCGGTGCGACAATCGATCCTCCATGTGCAGCAGCTTCTCGCGCTCGCCCTCCAGCATGCGTGACACCGGGATGCCGGTCCACTTGCTGACCACCTGGGCGATTTCTTCCGGGGTCACTTCCTCGTGGACCAGCGCATCGCCGTCCTGGGCAGCCTGGGCCAACTCGCCCTCGCGCTGCTGGAGCTGTTCCTGCAGATCGCGCAGCTCGCCGTACCGGATGCGCGCCGCCCGCTCCAGTTCGCCGCGGCGCTGGGCATCCTGAAGCTCGTTCTCCTTGGCCTCGATCTGCTCCTTGAGCGACTTGGTGGCCTTGAGCATGCCCACTTCGCGCTCCCAGCGGGCGGTCAACGCCCGATCCTGCTCCTGGAGATCGGCGAGCTGTCGCTCGACCCCTTCGAGCTGGCGACGGGAGGCTTCATCCTTCTCGCGCCGCAGCGCTTCGCGCTCGATTTCGAGTTGCATGATGCGGCGGCGGATCTCGTCGAGCTCAGTGGGCATCGAGTCGTTCTCAATCCGCAGCCGCGATGCCGCCTCGTCAATCAGATCGATGGCTTTGTCCGGCAGGAAACGGTCGGTAATATAGCGGTGCGAGAGCGTGGCCGCCGACACCAGCGCTGAATCCTGGATGCGCACGCCGTGATGGGCGTCGTAGCGCGGCTTGAGCCCGCGCAGAATGGCAATGGTATCCTCGACGCTTGGTTCGGTGACGTAAACGGGTTGGAACCGCCGCTCCAGGGCGGCGTCCTTCTCGATGTACTTGCGGTACTCGTCCAGCGTGGTGGCGCCGATGCAGCGAAGCTGGCCGCGAGCCAGCGCCGGCTTGAGCAGATTGCTCGCGTCCACCGCGCCCTCGGCACGCCCGGCCCCGACGATCGTGTGCATCTCGTCGATGAAGAGAATGACCTCGCCGTCGCTCTCCACGACTTCCTTGATCACCGCCTTGAGCCGATCCTCGAATTCCCCGCGGAACTTGGCGCCGGCGATCAGCGCACCCATGTCCAGGGCCACCACCCGCTTGTTGCGCAGCAGCGTGGGCACGTCGCCATTGACAATGCGCAGGGCCAGACCTTCGACAATGGCCGTCTTGCCGACGCCGGGCTCACCGATCAGCACCGGGTTGTTCTTCGTGCGCCGGGTCAGCACCTGCATGATCCGGCGGATCTCCTCGTCCCGACCGATCACCGGATCGATCTTGCCCTTGCGGGCCAACTCCACGAGATCGCGCCCGTAGCGTTCGAGCGCCTGATAGGTCTCTTCAGGATTCTGAGTATCCACGCGCTGGTTGCCACGGATCTCCTTCATGGCCGACAATATGGCGCCATGGTTGGCCCCCACTACTGTGAGCGCTTCCCTGGCATCCGATTTCACCTCGGCCAGAGCCAGCAACAGGTGCTCGGTGGAGACGTACTTGTCCTTGAGCCGGTTCGCTTCCTGCTGGGCCTTGTCCAACACCTGCTGAAAGGCGGGATCCATACTGACGGAGCCGCCACTCACGCGCGGGCGCCGCGCCATTTCGCTTTCAGCAATCTGCCGCAGCCGGTCAGCGGGTACGCCGACCTTCTGCAGAATGGGAACAACGATCCCGCCCTCCGAGCCGTCCTGCTCGATGAGACTCAGCAGCAGATGCAACGGCTCAAGCTGAGGATGACCCGCGGAAGTCGCACGCTCCTGGGCCCGCTGGAGGGCCTCCGCCGCTTTGACTGTGAACTGGTCCATGCGCATCTCGTCACCTCGTCTCCTGATCCCTCCTTTTGATCTTAGGAGACAAGATGCACATGCCGTGCCAGCCGGACCCCGTCTGACGGTCCCAAAAACCCGGATTCTGAGCTGAAAAGGGCCTTAGAACGTGCCAAAATGACAGAGGAATGGCAGACCTTCCCTGGGGCCCCTGGGCAGGGCCAACTCCAGTGCTCAGGGCTGCTTAGAAGCCACCGAAGGACCCGCCGCCGACATTCAACGACTGGTAAAT